>PADE01000025.1 GCA_002702965.1 Planctomycetaceae bacterium | reverse complement strand
CGGGTACGAATCCGGACATCCCCAAAGGATTCTGATCCTGCGGATCAGCCATAACCCCAATCCAACCGGATTATGCGGCCATAGCGAGCATCCGCCATGCTGCGCTTTCTAAACACATGTAGAATAGTACGTTGGGCGAGGCAACAGTTCGGTGGGCCACTACGGCGCCGCCGAATCAGACCGATCGGCGCGCCTCGAGTCGCGTGCGATCGGGTGGCTGTTCCGTTTGCAGCCAAGTCAACAGGTCGTCGGTGGTCATCACGTACCCCCACACGCGGCCAAATAGAATCTGGGTCGCAGCGGCGCTGCCCGGATCGAGGTTGGCCACCGCGTCGGAGGTTAGAATCACGTGAAAACCTCGATCGGCCGCGTCGATGGCGGTCGCCAGCACGCATTGATCCGCGGCGACCCCGGTCAGCACCAGGGTGTCGATTCCCATGTTTCGCAGATAGAGATCGATCGGCGTGGTGTGAAAGGCGCTGCTGGTGTTCTTGTCCAGGACGAGTTCATCCGCTTGTGGCGCGACGCGGTTGTCGATGGCGTAACCGGGATCTCCTCGCCGCGGCATATGCCCGGATTGTCCCTCCGTCGATTCGCGCGTCTCGGCTTCGCGTCCCCGCCGCCGCAGAACCAGATCCTGGCCATCGGGCGACTGGGCTCCGTGGCGAGTGTAGAGCACGCGGCGGTTGTCGGCGCGGAAACAGGACAGCAGACGCTGGATGTTGGCGATCATTCGATCGGCGCGCTGTTCAAAACCGGCTTGGAGTTCCGGGTACAGCCGGCGCACGGTGTCGGCCAGATTTCCCGCCGCGTCGAGGGCGTATCGCTGCACGTCGACAACGACCAGTGCGGTCCGCTCGGGGTGGATAGGCAATGCAAACGAGAATCCGGCGGTGGGCCATTCGGAGTCATCCAACAGGTCGATCTGAAAGCGCGGCATAGGTTCCTCTTGACCAGCAGGAATGGGAGGACAAACGGGTTGTCTCGTGGTCCAAGTCGAGCGTCAAATGGGGGGATCGAGGACCGCGCTGAGACGGCCAGTCCGTCGCAGGCGCGGCGCCAGGCGTTACGGATCGGACGTCTCGTGCGCGATGTTCACATGGATCGCACCGCTGCGTTTCACTGCATCGAGGGCCCGGACAAACAGCTCGTAAGGCATCTTTTCGTCCCCTCGGATCGTAACGGATTTTTTCTCCGCGGCCTCTACCAGCGGGCGAAGTTTGTCGGGCAATCGTTCCAGCGGGGGGAGTTCGGTATTCACATAGGCGTTGCCGTCGGCGTCGAGGGTGACCATGATCGGCGCATTTTTCGGTTGCGACGCGCCGCCCGCACGGGGCAGCGAGAGCCGGATCGACGGGGTCAGAAAGGTCGAACTGAGCATGAAGAAAATCAACAGCTGGAAGATGCAGTCGATCAAGGGGCTCATTTCGATCCGCACGTGCTTGCGGCGTCGGCGTGGGATCTCCATCCAATTATCCCTCGGAGACGTCGGTTAAAGGAGTGGGCTTTGACGCACCGGCAGCGGGCACGGCGGCGGGAATTCCCAACCAGTCTCGCTCGGGATCGCCAGTCCACTCGTTGAGGTGGGCAACCAGCCACTGCATTTGTAGGGCCAGGCTGCCGACCCGCGAGTCAAAAGCGTGGTAAACAGCCAGTGTCGGCAGCGCTACAATCAGCCCGAACACCGTCGTCAGCAGCGCTTTCCAGATTCCGGCCGCCAGATCGGAGGGCTGCACCTGTCCGCCTGCCAATTCGATCTGTTGGAAGGCATCGACCAGTCCGATCACCGTTCCCAGCAGTCCGATCATCGGCGCCAGACTGCCAATAATCGAAAGCCAGGGCAGGCGTCGTTCGAGATGGGTCAGCTGGACCGAAGCTTCGCGGGTCGCCGCCTCTTGGCGGACGGCGGTGGGCCGAGCGAGCTGGGAAAGATACGTCTTGGCAACCCGCGCCAGCGGGCTGCGGTGGAAAGAGACGAACGTATCGGCCTGGACGAGATCTTGTCCCTTGACCAGTTTTTCCAGACGGCCCTGGAATTCACGATAGCGGGTAGATTTGATCGCAAAATAGGCCAGTCGTTCGATCGTCACGGCAACCGAGATGATCGAGCAGAACAGCAGGGGCCACATCACCAGGCCACCTCGCGCCAAGAGTTCCCAAATGCTCTGGCCCCACATACGTTGTTACTTTCTCAGAGATTCACTCGACACGAGCCGGCTTTTTTCAGGTCTTGTTTCGGGCTGCAATTGTCTTTGAGGACCCGCTTGCAAACGGACGGCAAGGGGATATAGAATATGAGACTCAATTACAACAGTGTTGGGCATCGGCTCGCGACCGTCAAGGTCCCCGTCAAAGTGCCCTGAAAATGGGATTGCTTTCAAAGCGATGCAGAATCTCCTGTTCTTGTGTTGCCTCGCCCTGAGCCTTGCCGGTCACGCGGCGCTGGGCCGGATGCGCTGGGAGCAGCCCTCGCGGCCGGTGCTGAAGTTGGACCCACTGAAATCAGGGGATACGACGATTCGCGTGGAGGTGGTTCCCGCGACGGTGACCCCGCAGGAGGTCGCGCCGCCGGTCGATCTCCCGCCCCCGGTAACGCGGATTCCCGAACCCGTGCTCCGACCCGTGGTTCGATCGCGCGAGGTGCCAGACGATTTGACCGTTCCCAAACGATCTGCTCCGAGCGAGAGAGTACGAATGCCGCGCCGCGCTTTGGCCCGGACTGAGATCGATTCTCAATCGCGTCCAGAAATTGACCCGATGACGGCGCGCAAGCTGCGGAAACAGCGCAGTTTGCAACCGCTGACCGAGAACGTTGCGATCCCAGTGCCCCGTCCGGCGGCACAGGCAACGGAGATCGGGGCCCGCGTCTCTGCCAAACTGAAGACCCGGGTGCCGGTACTCTATCCGCAGGAGTTGCAGCGGGAAGGCGTCAAGGGACGCGTTGTCCTTATCGGTCAGGTCGAACCGAGTGGTCGGCTGGTGGCGGTCAGCGTCAAGACTTCCTCGGGACACGAGTCGCTCGACCAGGCGGCGCTGGCAGCGGTCCGGCAATGGGTGTTTCGCCCCGCACTCCGCGGCGGCAAAGCCACCCGCCAGCAAGTCCTGATCCCAGTCGAATTTCGGGTGCGTGATGCCGATCCGGAACAGGCCGCGCCGTAGGCGCTCGACTCGGGCCCCCGTCTCCACTCGGCCCAGCCGGATCGTTGGTTGCCAATGAACGAACGCGCCTCAGCTGATTATCTCGCGCACCACGCGGGCGGTCTCTTGAACACCTGTCAGGCGTTCGTCCAGCCCGCGGTGCTTGACCGAAAAGCGCCGATGGTCGATGCCCAGNAGGTGGAGGATGGTGGCGTTCAGATCCCGGACGTGGACCGGATCGCGAACGATGTTGTAACCGAAATCGTCGGTTTCCCCATGGGTCACGCCTCCCCGAATGCCCCCTCCCGCGAACCACATCGAGTAACACTTGGGGTGGTGGTCGCGTCCGTAATTATCCCGTTTGAGGACGCCCTGACTGTAGATCGTGCGGCCGAACTCTCCCCCCCAGATGACCAACGTATCGTCAAGCAGACCGCGCCGCTTGAGGTCCTGAACGAGCGCCCAGCTGGGCTGATCGACCTCACCCGTCTGGCGGCGGATGTTCTTGGGAAGACTGCCGTGATGGTCCCAGCCACGGTGGAAAATCTGCACAAAGCGGACACCTCGCTCGGCCATTCTGCGGGCTAGCAGGCAATTCGCAGCGAAGGTTCCCGGTTTCTTGACGTCGTCGCCATAGAGGTCGAGCACATGGCTCGGCTCGTCTCCGATGTCGACCAATTCCGGGACCGAAGATTGCATCCGGAAAGCCATCTCATACTGCTCGATCCGAGCCTGCGTCTGGGGATTCTTGAGTTCGTTGAAAATGCGTTGGTTCATCGCCTGGAGCCGATCGAGCATCACGCGCCGGGCAGCCTGATTGACTCCCCGCGGGTTCGAGAGGAACAGCACCGGGTCGCCCTGGGCGCGGAACGCGACGCCAGCGTGACGGGAGGGGAGAAACCCGCTCCCCCAGAGCCGCGAATAGAGCGCCTGGCCGCGTGGGGCGCAGTTCAACACCACGAACTCGGGCAGGTTTGCGTTCATGCTCCCCAGGCCGTAACTGAGCCATGCGCCGAGCGTCGGTTTGCCGGGTATCTGGTTACCNGTTTGGATGTAGGTAATCGCCGGGTCGTGGTTAATGGCCTCGGTCCAGATCGTATGGACGAACGCGATTTCGTCGGCCATCGAACCGGTTTTCGGCAACAGTTCGCTAACCCGTTTGCCACATTCTCCATGCTGGGGAAACTGGAACATCGTGGGGGCGATCGGAAATCGAGCCTGGGAGGCGGTCATGGTCGTCAAGCGCTGTCCGCGGCGTACCGAGTCCGGCAGGTCCGTATCGAAACGTTTGAGCATGTCCGGTTTGTAGTCAAACGTATCGAGTTGGGATGGTGCGCCCGCCATAAACAGCCAGATCACCCGCCGAACGCGGGCCGGGAAATGTCCCTCACCGAGCGTGCCGGTGCGTTGCGCGGGGCCGGTCGTGTTGGCTTTTCCCTCCCGGTCGAGCAGTGAGGCCAGCGCGGCGGCGCCGAGGCCCTTCGCGCTGCTGCCGAAGAATTGCCGACGGGTTTCCAGAGAGACCCAGCGTTTTAGGGGATCGGTGTGAAACATCCCGTGGTCCTCGCCATTGGTGCGCGGCTATTTGTTGATTACGTCATCTCGATTCAGGAGCAGATTGGCGATCATCGTCCAGGTAGCCAGTTCCCTGTGATCGACGCTTGCATCGGGAACACTGAGGCCGATCGTGACCAGCTCTTTGGCGGACTCGGGATCGCCTTGGAAGAGCGCCGTGAGGCTGGCCACCGCGGTGAGTGAGTCATTGACGTCGGCTTCGCTGGCGGGCGGGCCTCCCACCTGCTCGAACATCCAGCGGACCCGCGCCCCTGGGTCGGAGTGTTGTGCCAAGGCGCGCTGGCCTAAATGGCGCGCGGCTTCCACAAATTGGGGATCGTTCATCAACACCAGGGCCTGGAGCGGGGTGTTGGTCCGTTCCCGGCGGACCGTACACTGCTCGCGGGTGGGTGCGTTGAAGGCCGCCATCGCGGGTGGCGGAGAGGTCCGTTTCCAGAACGTGTAGAGGCTGCGGCGGTACAGCGAATCGCCGGAATCCTGTTTGAATTCTCCCGTGTTGCTGCCGGTGATCGCCACCACCTTCCAGAGGCCGGCCGGCTGGTAGGGGCGCACGCTGGGACCCCCCACGGTCTGACACAACAGGCCGCTCACCGCCAGCGCTTGGTCTCGCAGCACCTCTGCGTCCAGCCGCATTCGTGGGCCGCGGGACAGGAACCGATTGGAAGGGTCTTTGTCGAGCTTGGCCGCCGTCGTCAGGCCATTCTGGCGATACGTGGCGGAGCTCACCATCAACTTCAGCAGATGATTGACGTTCCACCCCGATTCGATGAACTCGACTGCTAGATAATCGAGNAAACGGGGGTGCGAAGGGGCATCTCCCATGACTCCGAAGTCCTCGGAGGTGCGCACCAGACCGATTCCAAAGACCGATTGCCACAGCCGGTTGACGGTCACCCGCGCGGTGAGCGGATGCGCCGGGTCGACCAGCCACTCAGCCAGCCCCAGCCGGTTTGCTGACGAGCCGGCTGGCAGTTTGGGCAGCACCGCCGGCACGCCCGGACCGACCTCCACGAGCGGCTTGGTGTAGTCCCCGCGTTCCAGTACCGACGCGCGGGCGGGTGTTTCCTGTTCCTGCATCACCAACGTGGTTGTCGAGCGCGCGTAGATAAAGTCCCGCCGGGTTTCGGTGGCCGCCAGTTCCCGAGCCTGCGCTCGAAAAGCATCGTCGATCGTGTGCTGGTGGAAACGCTCTAAGCGGTCGCGATCCGATGGGGGCAGCTGATCCCACGGGTCGGCGCGGGCGAAGCAAGCACGTAGTCGATNCTCCTCCGCCAGTAGGTGGACCTCGTCGTCATTGANCCAGCGACGGAAAATTCGCACATCGCTTAATCCGGCCGAAGGGAAGGGGCCGCCGATCTTCAACTCACCCTCTGCCAGAGCGGTTGCCTCGACATGTTGCTCCGAAGCGTTGCGTAGATTTCCGGCGCGGCCATTGACGAGAATGCTNATCNACGAGTTCGCCTGCCCGCCCGAGTACCGCACGCAAACGTGTTGCCACGAGCGNGGCCGCAGGGCCTCGTTGTCGGGCAGGTTGCCACGAATTTTCTTGCCCTTGGAGTCGGTCAACTCGAAGGTGACCGCGCCTTGACTGCCCCCGCTGATTTTCCAGCCGACCAGGGGGCCGTCCTGCTCTTGATGCTGTTGTGTAAAAAGCGTGGTCGCCAGCAACGTGTCGGGCGTGCGAAACCAGAAACTGACGGTTAGTGGCTGGTCGCTTTTCAGCCGTGGAAGCGGCGCGGNCATTTGGCCGCTGTCACCGAAACGAATCCCGCGACGTCCGGCCGGGTGGTCGGTGGCCCACTCGGCGGAACCGGGAAGTTCAATCGAGGTCCCTTCGCTTTGGGTGAGCGGTAGCCAGACTTCCAACGCGTCGGCACCGACCGGGTGTGCGGGAGGACTGGGACGCGAGGCCCACCAGGCAGCTGCGCCTTCTGCCGGCCGGTGAAGGGTCGTTGTCAGTGCGGCGCGGCGGGATCGGATCGCCTGCCATTCCGCTTCGAATTCCGGCCCGGGAAGGGCGACGACCGGGGGCGTATCCTTCTGATTGCCGTCCATTGCCGGTTGGGTCGTGTTGTTGAAGAACGCACCTAATTGATAAAACTCGCCCTGACTGATGGGGTCGTATTTGTGGTCGTGACAGACGGCGCAGCCGGCGGTCAGTCCGAGGAATACCGTCGACGTGGTTTCGACGCGATCGACCATGTAGCGGGCGTTGAGCTCGGCGGGGATGGCGCCCCCTTCGGAGGTGGTGATATTGCAGCGATTGAACCCGGTTGCGACCCGCTGACCGAGGGTCGCCCCCGGGAGCAGGTCGCCGGCCAGTTGTTGGACGACGAATTGGTCAAACGGGAGATTGGCGTTGAAGGCGTCGACCACCCAGTCGCGATAGGGCCAGATTTCACGGTAGTTGTCGACGTGCATGCCGTGTGTGTCTCCGTAACGGGCCGCGTCGAGCCAGTAGCGGGCCCGATGCTCTCCCGCGCGAGGNGAGGAGAGCAGCTCATCGATGAACGTCTCGAAGGCAGCCGCGTCGCCGGCTGCCGCCAGCGACGCCGTGGTACTCGGCGGAGCCGGCAGACCGGTGAGGTCGAGCGCCGCGCGCCGCGCGAGTCGGTAAGGATCGGCCGCGGGATTGGGTTTTAACTCCAGTCGGTTCAAGTGATCGAGCACGAAATGGTCGATCGGGTTGCGGCCCCAGCCGTCGATCCCGGCCGGTTGTGGCAGCGGTGTCTTGAGCGGGGGAATGAACGCCCAGTGTGCTTGCCAGGCGGCGCCGTCGGCAATCCACTTCGCCAGAAGTTGCTTTTCCGCTCCGCTCAGCGACTTTCCGGTTCCAGGGGGAGGCATTTGGAAATCGGGATCGGTGCTCGTGATGCGGGCGATCAATTCCGATTCGGTTGAATTGCCAGGAACGATCGCCCCGCTGGCAAGCGCGCCGGTGCGCTGGTCGAGGCGGAGATCGCCTTTACGGCTGGCTGCATCCGGCCCGTGGCAGGCGAAACAGTGCGCTGACAAGAGCGGACGGATGTGGTCGTTAAACCGGATCGCCTGCTCCGCTGGGGGTTCTGCCAGCGCGGTTCCCACCAGCCCGCCGTGCAGGCAGCAGATGGACAGCAGCAGTACGCCTCGCATGGTGAACTCCTCACGGTCTGGGTTCAGAGAACAGGCTCAATCTTAGCAGCCCGCGGGACAAACGCGAAGTTGCCGGGAACTGTCGCGCAGACCGTCTTTGTGTGAAACCGTCTCGACAATCAAGGGCCCGTTTCCAGAGGAAACGGGGGCGTGGATCGCAGCATCGCGTGGTCGGACGCCGGACTTTAACCGAAGAGCGGCTCGATGGGGTTGCCGCTGTTGAGGCGGATCGGCCGATCGAAACGGTCACGCATTTCGCTCGCCGGGTCAATTCCCAGGACGGTGTAGACCGTCGCGCCGATGTCTTCCGGGGAATAGGGGTGACTGATCGGATACGAGCCGTGCGAATCGGTCTTGCCGATGACTTGCCCACCTCTCACTCCCCCGCCGGCAAACAGACCGCTAAAACAGGGCCCCCAATGGTCGCGTCCCGCATCCTTGTTGATTTTCGGGGTGCGGCCGAACTCACCAATCAGCATCACGAACGTCTCGTCGAGCATCCCGCGATCACTGAGGTCCGACAACAGGGCCGCCACACCCTTGTCCAGTGCCGGTAGCAGTCGGTCTTTAAGCGTGGGGAAGATTTTTGAATGGTTGTCCCAGTTCTGTGCCTGGCCGATGTTCACTTGCACGACAGGTACACCGACTTCCAATAGGCGGCGTGCCAACAGCAAGGATTGCCCGGTCGTGTGCCGACCATATTTTTCCCGCATCGTGTCGGCTTCCTGATCGACTTTGAATGCATCGGCCAGTTTGCGGGAGGTCAGAATGTTGTAGGCGAGTTCCTGTTCGCTGGTCATGCGAACTCCCACGGTCGAGCGCGAGAGCCGATTCCGCTGGCGATTGAGGTCACTCAACAGGTCGTGTCGGCTTGTGACCCGGTTGACGTCGAGGCCGGGCGCAAGCGTGAGATTGTCGACTTTGAAGTCGTTGCTGTTGGGATCGCTAGTGATTTGCCAGGGGTCGTGCGTCGCCCCTAACAGACCGGCGTATTGGCCCGGCCAAATCAGAGGCGGTTGCTGCATGAACGTCGGCAGGTTGACACCGTTGGGGATGCCGTCATGACGAGGGCGAAAATAATCGTAGGCGCCCGCGTAGTTGGGCCAATCGGTCCGCGAGGCGATCTTGTCGAAGAAGGCACCCGGCTGAATCTGGCCGGTCAACACATGGTGCGTTGACATCAGGTGATTGTTGTCTTTGTGGGCGAACGATCGCACGACCGCAAATTTGTCCGCATGTTTAGCCAGCTCCGGCATGTGCTCGCACATTTGGAAGCCGGGAATCGAAGTTGCGACGGGGTTGAACNCGCCCCGGATTTCCGCGGGAGCGTCGGGTTTCATGTCNACGGTGTCGTGGTGACTCATGGCCCCCGTTGTCCAAACGATGAGCATCTTTTTGCCGTCGCGCGGCGCAGCCCGCCTTTGAGCGGCGTCTGCCGCTTTGACACGGTTTGCAAACAGGGAGGGCAACGCGAGCCCCAACGCCCCGGAATAACCGACCTGGAGCGCCTCGCGACGGGTCATGCCGACGGAATGTAGGTGCGCGACTTTGCGGGTAGTTGCCATCGAGTCGTCCTTCCAAAGGTGCCCGCAGAGGAGGGCCACGTCCCGGCAGGCCGATCGACAGGAACCGCGACGCCGCGAAACGCCCGTCCGGGAGCTGTTTGATCATACACCCAAATCGGTCGGCGGTCATCACCGGCTTAAGGCCGAGCCAGCCGGAGACGCATATTTTGCGGCCGGCAGCATCTCCCGATCGGGCTACGCGATCTTGGGCGGGCCGCTGTGGGGTTTTTCAGACCACCACTAGGGGGCGGCTCGGGTCAGCTTCCAGCGGGTGGGACTGACCGTCAATCCCGTATAGCCGCGGTGCTGGTCGTAGACCCGGTGCATCTCCTCGATGGAGTCGAAATAGCCGACGATAAAGGCCGCGCTGAATGACTCGCCGGCCCGAATCGGACGTCCGCCGAATTCCTCGATCATGCAGACGTAGCCTCGCTGGTGGCACCATGCTTCGTGGACCACCGCCGGGTCGAGCGTCATGCCAGCCAGCCAGGGTCCCTGGGCACCCGTTTTCGGGTCCCGCAGACGATACGCTCGAATGAATCGCAGGGGTGGCTGATCCACCTGGTCGCGGCGGTAGTTGAAACGCCTGTCGGGTGCGAAGTTGGTGAAGAACTCGCGGGCTGCGATAGTCGCGGGCTGGCCGTTTCCTGGTGCGTGATAACTCAGGTAGATCTCGCTAAAGGTATCCCCCCGATCGTGACGGATATGGCCCGGCATGTCGATCCGCAGAAACATCGCCGGGCTGCTGTTGCGAGCGTCGATTCGGTCGCTGGAGATGAAATAGCGTTTCCCGTGAGGGAAGACGATCGTCTGTGTCCAGCGGGAACCGATCTGTTTGCCCGGGGCGGCGGTGCGATATTGGTAGCTGGAGACAAATGCCACAAAATCGCTCCCCCGCACGACCTGGGGCGCGAGCCGTTTGGCTTGCGTACAGATCTGTGGTCCCTCCAACGAACGCTTCGGTGTCTTGCCGTGGTACGGTGTGTTGAAGCGGTAGATGAGCTCTTTGTCCAACTGGTCACGGTAGGACTGATCACTCCCGGGCTCCATGATCCAGTCGACGATATCGAGCCCGAAACCGACATCCGCAAAACCGGTTTTTCGATCGCCCAGAGAGCCGCCAGCCACACCGCTGACGTACCCTTGTTTGCGAATCGCGGCTTTCAACTGCGGGGTTACCAGACTGATTTGCTCCGCGTTTTCGACGACCTGGAACGTCTCGCCGTACGCCCCCGGGCAAGGCGCCACCCACAGTGACAGACAGACTGCCAGCCCGATTCGCCACGTCCGGGTAGCGTGGCGTTTGTCGCAGCTCAGCAGCCACCGAAAATCGCTTCGGGAACGGTGCTCGGTCGTCATCGGTGGTCTCACTGTGGGCGGCGGCGGCGACATGGGGAGCGAGATCAGAATACCCGATCCTGCGTCTGGAGCCTAGGATTTCGGAGCGACATCGCGGGTCCCGCGGTTCGAGATCGGTGCCGCCCGTGTCCTGCGGAAGGGGTGGAGTCGCTCCGCAGAGTCGACTCCGAGGATCGGGTCGGACGGTTACTCGCCGGGGGGCCCCGTTGGCAGCGAGGTGACCGCGAAGCCCTTGCGGACCCACTCGTTGAGTCCCCCCTTGGCGGTGCGCACGTGGCGGTATCCCTGTGACTTCAAAAGCAGCGAAGCGCGCTTGGAGAACTTTCCGATGTTACACAGTGTGACAATCGGCGCGTCGCGGTCCTGGGGCAATTCGGTGGCTCGCGCGGAGAGCTCGAGCTCAGGAATATTGAGTGAGCCGGGAATATGCAACTCGGCGAACATCTCGGCGGAACGGATATCGAGAAGCAGTGGTGGGGGAGATTGTGACAGCTCGTCGTTGAGATCTTTGACCCGCACCGAGTCGTAGGGATTCTTCAGATTTTCCATCAACTGTGCCAACAGGGTCTCGGCATGACTGGGAGCCGACGATTCCCCCTGGTTCGATCCCGGCCCGCTGGTCGGTACCAGTTGCGGGAAGTGCCGCAGCACCGACGAGGCGTACTTGAAGATGTTGTCGGGGAAAATGACCACCGCCAGCAGGCCCGCTTCGTCGGGCACGAGCTTGATCGCGCCAGCTAGCGCCATTCCACTGCTGGGGCCCGCGATGATGCATTCCTCGCGGTTGAGTCGCCAGCACAGGTCGTAGGCTGCGCGGTTGCCGATCTCGACTTCGGCGTCGTACGCGTCGGGGCGATACAACTGCGTCTGCTGCAATTGTCTCTGGCTGCGGACACCCGGAATGTCGTGTCCCTCTTCGGGGCAGACTCCCAGGACCTGGATGTCAGATTGGCGCTCCTTCAGGAATCGGCCGGTGCCGGTAATCGTCCCACAGGTTCCCAGCCCTGCCACCAGATGGGTGACTTTGCCCCCGGTCTGCTTCCAAATTTCCGGTCCGGTCGTCCGGTAGTGAGCCCCTGGATTGGCTTCGTTGACATATTGGTCTAGGTGGACAAAGTCGGGGTTGGATTTCGCGGTGTCGCGTGCGCGGGCGATGGCACCTTCGGGGGCGCCCGGGGCAGGGCAGAGCGAGTCGTCCAACTCGACGACATCGGCGCCGAAGAACCGCAACACGGTCCGTTTCTCCAAAGGGATTGCCTGGGACAACGGGGTTTGCAGAGGGTAGCCTCGGGCATTGCCGATCATCGCCAGGCCCAGTCCCGTGTTGCCGGAAGTGGCTTCGACCAGCTGCTGGCCGGGCGCCAACGCGTTCCGCTGTTGCGCGTCATCGATCAGGTTGGCGGCGACCCGATCCTTGATCGCCCCAAACGGATTGTACCACTCCAGTTTGGCCAGAAAAATCGTGTGCTGGTGGGGTACAACGTGGTTGAGACGCACGAGGGGCGTGGGATTGTCCTCGCTGGAGAGTAACCCCAGCATCGAGTCGTAGGTTCGCAGCGAATGGTCGTTTGTCATCGAGCGCGAATATATAAGTCAGCGACAATTTTTCAAGGTGCAGTCGGCCTGGAGAGTGGGTACCGGGCGGAATCGTGGGCCCGATTTTCAAGGTTCCGTCGCAGGTGTACATTGTAAGGGTCCGTCCGACGTAGGTCGCCATACGTCGTGTCTCCCGCCCGCCGCAGATCCCCCGCGCGTTGTTCGTTGGCGTTGCCTTAGGGGCTCGTTGGCGATTGCCACGGGGCAACGAGGTTCTCTCTTTCACCGTGGAGCACCGGTTCGATGAAGGCTAGTAACGCTGTGTGGAAGGAGCGGCTGGTCGATGGCCTGCCGCCACAACTGGCGGAAGAAATCGATATTTTTGAGACCGAGATCCATCTGCGTCGCCAGCAGAAGGTCGACGAGAAGCTGTTTGCTGAAACGCGGCTGCGACGGGGTGTGTACGGCCAGCGGTACGACAACGGACAGCGCAGCGACGGCAATCAGTCGCGCACCCTTGCGTATGCCGAGAAGGCGACCAAAGGGCCGCATACGATCTGGGACGCGCCGGGAATGCAACGCATCAAGATTCCCTACGGCGGCACGAATCCCGATCAGCTCGAAGTATTGGCCGAATTAGCCGAGGAATACTCCGATGGGATCGTCCACGTCACCACGCGGCAGGACTTCCAGTTGCACTACGTCCACGTCGACAATACTCCGACCATCATGCGGCGTCTGGCGTCCGTGGGGATTACCACGCGCGAGGCCTGCGGCAATTCGGTCCGCAACGTGACGGGCTGTCCGTTTATGGGAGTTTGCCCGGACGAACCGTTTGATGTCACTCCTTACGCCCACGCGCTGACTCAATTTATGCTCGGGCATCCGGATGCGCAGAACTTCGGTCGTAAGTTCAAGCCCACCTTTAGCGGCTGCGCTCAACACGCTTGCGGTCTGACCGGGATGCATGATCTGGGGCTGACCGCCGTCACACGCGTCGTCGATGGACGCCAGGAGCGGGGTTTTAATGTCTCGGTGGGAGGCGGCTTGGGGGCCGTGCCTCGCCAGGCAAAAGTGTTTGAGGAATTTCTACCGCCCGAGGAGATTCTGCCCATCGCTCAGGCGATCGCGCGGGTCTTCGGACGCCACGGGGAAAAGAAGACCCGTAGCCGGGCCCGGCTCAAGTTCTTGATTGAGAAGTGGGGGATGGAAAAATTCAAACAAGAGGTGTTGGCCGAGCGCGCCAAACTGCCTCACGATCCGCGCTGGACCGATTACGTGCAGCAGATCGAGATCGATGTCGAGGAGCCGCTCAAGGCTCCCGGTGAGCTTCCCGCGGCGAATGGGAACGCGCGCTTGAGCCAATGGATGCAATCGAATCTGCGCGGGCAGCGCCAAGCGGGTTACGTGGTGGCCACAATCGCGCTTCCGCTGGGTGACATTACGTCGGCCCAACTGCGCGCGCTGGCCGACGTCGTGCGCAGCTTCACGCGCGGCACCATCCGCACGACCGTGGAGCAGAATTTTGTGCTCCGCTGGGTGAGCCAGTCCGATGTTCCCGCTTTACACGAAGCATTGGACGCCGCCGGCCTGGCCGAACCGGGTGTCAGCAACGTGTTCGACATCGTCGCCTGCCCGGGTACCGATACGTGCAAACTCGGGATTTCGTCGTCGCGGGGACTGGCGGCTGAACTGCGCGAGCGGCTCGTCGCCAAGAGCGTCGAGTTGGAACGCGCGGTCGAGGACTTGCATATCAAGATCAGTGGGTGCTTCAACAGCTGTGGCCAACACCATATCGCGGATATCGGATTCTACGGTGTCAGCCGCACGATCGGCGGTTACAANGTTCCCCATTTTCAGGTCGTGCTCGGGGGACAATGGGAACAGAACGCCGCCTCTTACGGGTTACCAATCGTGGCGGTCCCGTCCAAGCGGATTCCCCAGGCGCTCGATTTGATTACCGACTTCTACATCAAGAACCGGTTGACCGGTGAACGTTTTCCTGCCTTTGTGGTNCGGATCGGCAAGACGGCGATTCGGCAGTTGTTGGACGGTTTGACGAAAGGTCACCCCGAACACGAAACGCAGCCCGACTTCTATGCCGATTGGGCCGATCCCCGCCAGTACAGCCTTGGTGACATCGGTAAGGGGGAGTGCGCTGGAGAAGTCGTCAGTCAGTTCGAATTTGAAATCGGCGCTGCGGAGCGGACGGTTTTCGAATCGCAGGTGCATCTGGAAGAGGGCCGCGCTCAACAGGCCGGTCAGGGCGCGTACCTGGCGATGGTCAAGGCGGCCAAGGCGTTGGTACAGCTGCAATACGATGACGTCACTGAAAACGACGTCGACGAGATCGTCGAAGAATTCAAGGAGCGCTACTACGACAACGAGGCCATCTTTGATCCCTTCGCGGGCCCAAAATTTGCCGATTATTTTTTTTGCAGCGCATCAGCAGTCAGCGGTGGATTTTACGCTGGAGTCGGCGCACACCTTGATCGAGGAGTCACACCTGTTTCTGGAAGCGGTTCACAGTTGCTACAACCGGATCCGCAGCGAAGGCCTGAGCGCTTTGGGAGCGAANGCGTGAACTTGCAGCATATCAATGTCAAGTTCTTCATCGACGGCGAACTGAACGTCGATCTCGAGCAGATCATCAATGTCTTTCATCGCTGGGTTGCCGATCAGTCGATGGAAGAGCTGCTGGTTGACGTTGCGGATTACCGCCACGTTCCGCGCGCTCCGACCGTGGTACTGGTTGGCCACGAAGCCGACTACGCGGTGGAGCACTCTTTTCAACGGGCCGGTCTGGTGTACAACGACAAGCTCGCCCGCGACGGTGCGAATCACCAGAGATTTCGACATGCACTGGCGTCCGCGGCTCGCGCCTGTACGAGACTCGAAGCGGAATTTTCCGAACTCCGTTTCGAGCGCAGCCAGTTTGCTTGGTCGATCAACGATCGGGGCGCAACCCCCAATTCGGAGGCCACCTTCGCGGCTTGCGAGTCACTGATCCCTGAGGTGTTGACCGAGGTACTACAGACGGATGACTTCACGCTGATTTACGATCGCGATGGCCGTCATCTGTTCGGTGCGCTGGTTCAACTCGCGGCGCCACTCGATCTGGGCCAATACGAGAAGCCCTGACCGGCACCACTNCCGTAGGGTGAACCAGTCCGCANGGCCTGGGGAGGGGAATACCAGTGGTTCTGGATTGNGGCTTCTNGCGACGTGAATTAACGTAAGAGAAGTCGCGGAATCGGGTGAGCTGCGGCGTATAATCCTCCGCGATGGAACGCGGGTTGGCGGACCTTGACCTGGCTACGGGAGCCGAACATGACCGGTTTGCAGGTAGTGCGAAGTGTCGTGGGCATGGTTGCACTGGTTTGGATGGCACAATCATCGCATGCGCAGCTCTTTGGATCTCGTTCGCTGGGTCGCCCCTTGAGCGGGCGTTCAGGAGCCGGCACGAGGGTGCCACAAAACGCCCGTTTCTTGCGCGGTAACCGGTCCCCTGGTGCGTTTGTCGGGTCGGCGGATAGCACTGCCACAACGGACCCGCGGGCCCGTACTCCAACCGTGCCCCGTCGCCCAGCGTCGACACGTGTCCGCCGCAATCCCAATCCGGCGTTGCCGAAACTGCAAAAGAATACGCCGTACTACCCCCAGTTGTCTGTCGCGTTTCGGTTCAACGCGCGTTCGGGAAAACAACAGGCTGGCCTTCTGGAGGCGCGGCTGTCCCGTCTGTTTGCGGGAACGATCGGAAACCGCTTCGAGGTGTCGGTGGCAGGGCGGAAGGCCACGTTGCGCGGTGTGGTTGCCTCCGCAAGGGATCGCGATCTGGCCGAAATTGTCGCGCGCTTCGCGCCGGGAATTTCGGACGTTGAGAATCAGCTGTCGATTCAACCGTCCGATGAGGACGAGTTGCCCGTGCCGGATCTGCCGAAAACGGTACAGTGAGGGGGCCACGGATACCGTTGGAGCGNGCTGAATCGGGTTGTGCCAGTCGGCGCGCAAAGTGGGGTGGCAGGTCGATCGCATGGGTGCGCATGGCCGNGGGTGACGCTTCGACAGGAGTCGCGTCGGCCTGCTGGAATCCGGCCGGTTGTACGGTGCCGTTACCGTTTGTTGGGGGACCCGGGGTGCCGCTCGACACGTGTGCCGGGTGGTTGGCGGAACGTTTCGGATGACTCGCGGGAGGCTCTGTTCCCGGTAGAAATTTGGTCACGCCATCAGAGAACAGGATTCCGCCGGCGCGCCCTTCGAACCGGGCCACCAGATGGATCTGGCGAGTGGAGCCAGTTGAGGGGCCCCAGGGAATCCAGAGATTGTACGAGTGGCCCAGGTTGCACTTGGCGTAATGCTCAGGAAGCTGATCGACCGTAAAGACAAATTTCTTCTCGGGACGCTGATTGCGGTCACCCGGCTCACCTCCAAACGCAAGGACCGTCAGGGCGCCATCAACCTGGATCGGGTCGGGTGAGTCTTTGAGATAGAAAAAGACCCTGCCACCAAAACCGCGGACCGCTNGCAACCCGGGCTGATGGAGGGTGGTATCGGTCCAGATCGCCAGCATCCGGTCGGGTAGTTGGGGGAGACTGGATGCAGATGTCGACCAGGGGAGTTGAGGCATGGTGGGCATGGTTGAGCAGCCGGTCACCAGTCCCGTACCCCCAGCCATCAGGAGCGCTGCCAACAGTGTTTGTTGGATTCGGATTCGGCCGTGACCCACACGGTCAGAATCCGGTGCGCTACAGTTGGGTATTTCTCGGTGGCGATCCATGCGGATTTTCGGTGGACTGGGGGAACGACGGGACGCTGGAAAGTCGGTTGTAATTGGGGTCCCACTAGCGATCCCGATCAGCGGGTATCAGGCCCGACCATTACGGCATCTGGCCAGGGACGGTCAGCTGGGGGAGTCGCGTAATCGGAGCGGGTTGTGGACCCGATGGCATTGGGATTGTCGAAGGTCGCGGTTGGCCGGTCGTAAACCGCGCCGGCTGGACAAAACTCCTCGAATTGGCAGTCGGAGATCGTTGTGAGGAATCCGGCAGCGGCTCTGCGGGAACCGGTGTTAACGGCACTTCCTCCGGTGTGGCCAGGGGAGTGGGTGTGCCGCGCGGATCAAAGTCGGGGTAGATCACGTCGGTCCCCTCTTCGGAAATCACGGACTCACGAAAGGTGAGGCCGATGTCACCATGTAAATCGTAAACGTCTGCGGCACACCAGCTCATGCGCCCCATTTCAGTCTGTTTGATCTGTTCGCCTTCTTCCCGCGTGCGGATCACTTTCGGTGTCAAACTGATCAGCAGCTCTGTGCGTTGCACCGCCTGGCTCTCGAACCGGAAAAGGTGGCGTAGCACCGGCAAGTCTCCCAGCAGGGGCACACGTCGCGAAATGTCCTGGGTACGTTTCGTAATCAGTCCACCGAGCACAATCGTTTCACCGCTGGCAGCACTGACGGTTGCCTGAGCGGTCGTGGTGTCGATGCGTGGTGCGCGAATAATCGTTCCGTCGATCGATACCGAGACAGGCACACCTTCCTGCTCCGGTCCCAGAGCCGATTTCTCGGCATCGATTTCCATCACTACCGTTCCATCGGGACTGATGCGGGGGGTCACCGCCAAAATCAAACCGACGTTTTCCAGAGCGACCGTATTCGATTGACCGCTCTGATTGACAGTGGAACCGACGATGCGTGGAACCCGTTGCCCGACCTGGATGTAGGCCGGCTGGTTGTCCAGCGTACGGATTTGGGGTCGACTCAGCACGTCCAGCCGNCGCGACTCCTGGAGCGCTCGCAACAAAATNCTCATGTTGCGGCTGCTGGCGGCGAANACCAGACCACCAAATCCCAATTCAGCATTGGTGCGACCGATCGAAAAACTCGAAAATCCTTGCGGACCGAGACGTCGAGAACCGTTGAGGGCCAGCGTGCTGCCACTGTTTCCCAGTGGCAGCGGTGAGGCGAAATTGAAGCCCGGTGTGTTGGTTGCTGACTGGATCGCATCCTGGGTGATGCTCGTCGTTGCGCCGCCTGCGGTTTGAGTATTGGATGTCTGGGTTGTGGTCACCAGATCCCCCAGCAGACTACGGTCGAACAGGACGGAATCCTGCAACCCGAGTTCTACGCCAAATTCGTCGCTACTGCCCAGGGCAACCTCTGCGATCAAGACCTGGATCACGACTTGGGGCGCGGGTTCGTCCAGTTTTTCGATCAGTCCTTTGACGACTTCAAAGAATCGGGGTGTCGCACTGAGAATCAATTTATTACTGACCGGCTCCGGGACGACGACAACTTCACGGTCGATCAGTTGCGTGAGGTTTTCCGTACCTGGGGCGGCCTGTTCCAGGAGTTGCTGGCTGCGCAGGAACTCGCCGATCGCATTGGCGACGTCGACCGCGGGCGCATTCTTTAGTTGATAGACTTCACTCTTGCGACTGGATGCTTCTGATTCATCGAGCCGCAACAGCAGGGCCTCTACGATTCGCAGGTCACCTTCGGCGCCGGTGGCGATGATACTGTTGCTGCGGGCATCCACAGAAAATCGCAGGGGGATAAGTGAGGGATCGTCTGGTGAACTCGACAATTGGGGCCCCAGGGTGGCACCCCCCTGGGTTGGCAGCAGGGACCGTAGTGTCTGAACGAGGCTGGCAGCATCGCCGTTTGCGACGCGAAAGACCTTGATCTGCGCGCGGGCCATCGGTGTGTCGAGTTGTCGGATCAAGGCCGCGATCAGGTCCATGCTCTCGACGGGTGCCGACACGACCAACGTGTTATTACGAACATTTGGTGTGATTTCGACCTGGTTCAACACGCCTGACCGAATCATGCGCTCCCCCTCGGCGGTCGTGGTCAGCAATTCGAGAATCGCCGTTCGGGAGCCCGCAGTCCCTCCTGCGGCACTATCCAGAGCGGTGGTTAACGTGGCCGCCAGATCGGCGGCGAGCGCGTTTTCAACTTTGAAGACACGGGCGCGATTGACCGCAGCGCCCCGTGGGCGGTCGAGTTGCGACACCAACCGCGACACCTCCTGCATGTCCCGAGGTGCCGCGTACACGATCAACGCGTTGGTCCGTGGGTCGGCGATTGCCTGTACCTGCGGGCCCAGTCCGTCTCGTGATCCGAAGAAGGTGGTCACGGTCTGTTGGGCCGCACTGGCTGACGCGTATTGCAAACGAAAGACAGAAAATTGTGTTTCGGCAGTGACCGGCCGGTCGAGTTTGCCGATCAGTTGCAGCATGGCCTGGACCGCATCGCCCCAACCGATGACCAGCAGGGCGTTGGGTTTGGTCAACGAAGCGACACTGACACGGCCTTGTCGTGTACCGACCAGGTCCTCGTCGACCGACTGGATGATGTTCGCCAGACTGGTGCTCTGGGCATGCCGTAACCGGTAAACGGTAACTTCGGGTTGCGTTTCCGCACTGATCCGGTCGAGCTCGCGGATCATACGGGCCAGGTCCTGAACATCCTGATCCCGTCCGCGCAAAATCAATACATCGAGGTCATCGAGAGCCTCAACTTCTACATTTCCCAGGTCGCGTAATGGCCGCTGAGGGTCATCAGCGCTTTGTGGTTCGTCCTCCTGCCTGGACGGGGGCGTGTTCGGCGCAGGCGGCTGTGTCGGTCCCGTGTTCTGGGTCTGGGGAGGAAACACATCGGGCGCCAGGTAGGCGGTCGGGGCCACTGCGTACGGCCTGCGGAGGTTGCTTTCAAGTGCGGCGCCATCACCCGGATTCGGTTGCTGGGGAGGTTCCTGGTACGCATCGAGCGCTTTGCGCAGTTGATCCGGAGCAGCCCGCTCGACGACCAGAATGCGGACGCGCAGGCCGGCTGGCCTGCGGTTGACGATTGCCGACACCAGTGTCTGGAATTGACTGCTGGCGCGGGGGGGGCCGCTGATGGTCAAGCCGCCCTGTGCACGATCAAAATTGATCGTCAACGAACCGGAACGAACCGGAATGACAAACAGATCCCGGTTGATTTTGCGTGTGGTCTGCAGGCGGCCAGTGAACAGCCGCAGGACCCGGTGCTGTATGGCGTCGAATTCGTTCGGCGGGAGCGGGAGGAAACGCCTCGCTGATGAGCCATCGAGTCCGGACCCTGTGGGTACTTCGAGTGTGGCGGCGATTTCCTGTTGCACCCCAACCGGCGCGAGCACGAACAAGCGGGCGCTCTGGGCGTCGCCGGTGATTCGGACATCGGTACGCTGCGCGTATCGCGTGCGCAGGTGCTTCAGGGTTCTGGCCAGGGCATTTGCAGAAATCGGGTAAGAGCGTACGACTGCGGTCGCGGAAGCCGGTTCTGGTGCGGGTTCCTGAAGCGAACGCAGGAACTCGCGGACGGCCGTTTGCACCTGGCCGGATCCGCGGACGAGAATGCTATTGCTGGAGGAATCGACGACCAGCACGGTGTCCTCGCGGGGTGGCAGGATCTCCCGTAGCAGTTGTTCTACGCGTGACGCCGGTTGTTTGCCACAGAGATACTGGCGGAAGATGGGGGCCGGCCGGCGCGGCGGCGCGGGGGGGGGCAACGGCTTGCTGGGGGCTCCCGGGTCGGTCACGGCAGCACGGTCTGTGCCCTGTTGCGCGACGACAGACTGTCCGACTGATACGGTTGTTCCGCAGGCGAGGGTGGCTAACGCGATCAGTCGGCGAAGCGTGCAAAGAGGCATTTTTGCGAATGGACGAGTCATACACATGCGCCGGCGTGACGGTGAACATGATGAGCAGAGAGGAAAACGTGGTTCGCGCCAACGAACCGGAAACCTCTCGGCCCGGAGAGTACGCGAAAGGACCTCTGCGGGTCAATCTTGATCGTGGGGTCCGTGTGGGGTTCTAGTCGATGCGGTGTGCCAGGTCGGTAGGTTCCCGGTGTCCATCAACCAGAAGCTGACCGACCCGCAGGCGAATGGTCTCACCGTCGACCGCGACCAGTACTTCCGCTGACAGGATTCTCTGTACACGCACCTCCAGACCCGGGCATGCAAGTGGTTCGCCCGCTCGCAAGATCTGGGTCTTTCCCGCTGGATTGACGCGAAACCAGGCTTCGATCGTGCCGCTACGATTGCGGGTCACGGCGGTAAGACGGATCCTCTTTGCGGCCAGCGACGCACGCCCATCACTGAACAGGTTGCGACGAACCATCGGCTGGTAATCGGACCGATCGGCAGACGCGAGTCTCTCGGACACGCCGTGAGAGAGTTCGGTTTCGCGCAAGGCGGTGCGCAGCGCCAGAGCCTCGATTGAAAGGGTCAGGTCGATGTACCGGTCGCGGCCTACCGGATTCAAGTTCATCGCGCGAATCTTGTGCAAATGGTCCGCTCGGTAAAAATGAAATAGAAAGTCGACAACCTGTTTCAGGTTGCCGCGCGTCCGCAACGTGAAGGCCAGTTGATAGTAATCCGGACTTTTGCGCCGACCTCGCCCGGCAAAGAATGCTATCGGTTCACTCGAATCGACATGTGGGTTCTGGAGTTTGGCCTGTTGGACCCGTTGCAACAGCCATGCCTGGTATTCCGAACGGGCGACTTCGATGTTCCACGGTAACGACTGGCTTTCCAGCTGTTCCAGTTGGGTTGCGGCCTGTTTACCTTTGGCGAGTGCCAATCGGGTGCTGCGAATTCGCTTTTCCAGTTTGATTCGTTGACGCGCTGCATCGGCGCGAGGGCCTTCCACACCGTGCCGGTACACCAGATCTCCCGTGTACAACAACGCGAGTAGCGCCACCGCGCCCAACAGGAGTCGCTTCCTGCTCTTGTCCATCTTTGCTCTCCGGTGGATTACGGGGTGTCTGGGGGGGGCGGGTGTGTGGCCGGATGCGGCGGGAGTGAGTCGGTGAGGCCGGTCAGGTAATCGGGGCGGTCGCGGCGTTGCAAGGTGATCAGTGTCTCGAACTGCCACGGCAGATCACCGCCATCGGCTATTTCTGAGATGCGTTTGCTGCGGACCTGGTGGAACGGGTCTCGCAGTCCACTCTCCATGGCGGCGATGGTCTGCGGGTCACGCACTTGTAGTTTCAGGTCCAGCACACCGCCACCGGGCGAGCTGCCCAACGACATCTTGCGGACCGCAGCGTCCGATCCGTGGGGAAAACGGGCGGATACGTCCCGTAATTCGTCAAGCCACGTCACGTCATCTGACCGCCATCGCGCTACGGCGTCGACGATGACCTGTTTGGCACGCACTTTTTCCAAGCGGCGCTGGAATTGGTCAGCGCGGAGTTGGAGATTATTCAGGGCTTGTCTGGTCGCCAGGTGGTCTCTGTAGAGGAACGTGGCAATGGCCGCCAGTAGCAGACTGGCGGCGGTGACATAAAACGCGAATTGGCGCCACCGGCTACGAGGTTGTGGCGGCTTCCGGGGATGGGCGAAATCGATGGATTGGCGCCCGGAAACCGCGTCCTGGAGCATCCCCAGCAAAGGGGCAAAACGCCCCACATCGGATGGCGTGCACGTATCACCCAGATCGATCGACTCGAAGGGGTTCAGTAGCGATACGGGCAGATCCAGGGAATCGCTGAGCAGGCTGACCAGTACGTCGTGTTGTTCCAGAGTGCCAAACAGGTAGACGTGGCCGACCTGTTTCCCGTCAACCGGTGAAACGGCCAGTGTCCGACGGATCTCGACCGCTAATTGGGCGCCGACTTCGGGCTGGTCATCGGTCGAGACTACAAAGCCCCGTGTGTAGCGAACGGTTCCCCCTTCGCAGACAATCAGGTCAACATCGCGGTCGACGAGATTGACCAGTAGCAGTGGCTCGCAAATGCGGGGCGCCAGGTGGTGGAATCGCTGTGCCGTGGCTGTCGGCTGAAACCCGATCGTTTCGGGTTTGCCCGCCAGTGCGGTGCATTCGTCACTCATCGCCGTGGCAATCGCAGCCTCGATAGAGACCGTACAGACCCGTCGCGGCTCTTCCGGACCCTCATTCAGTGGAAGGAAGTCGACGATACTCTGGTCAGAATTGTCGCCCGCTTCAATCAGCAGCTGATGGTTGACCAGATCGGGTAGCTCGTCGTCGGTGGCTGGCGGCAGATCGAGATAGGCGACATCGACCTGGCTGCGGGAGACCCCGAGCAGCAACCGAATACGGTGCGCAGTGAGGTCGGATAGCTCAGCCAAGAGTAACTCCGCCGGCGCGGTCAGTCCCGCCTCGCCTTCCCGGGCCAACGAGCCGGACCGTTGGATGCGCAATGCTCCGGAGTGCGTCCGGGCGACGATGTAATCGACCGATCGCGAGCCCCACTGTACCGCCAGCAGGAGTTTTTTCTGAAATAGTGGAAACTTCAAACCGGGGGACCTCCCATGCAGGTGAAACTATTAATCGGGTGCTGCCGCTGCTTGGACTTCAATCGGTAATTCCCCGCCGAGCAGTTGCAGGTCAAATCCTCGCCCCCGCCGCTGTAGGTCGACCAGGTGAACGATACGGGTCGGGGTGTGGCTGCCGTCCAGCACCACTTCCATTCGGGAGGTGGGGCTTTGGTCATCGACAAAACCGATCGTCTGAAATCGGACCACGTCGCTATGCATGGTCAGGCGTGGTAGCAGTCGCTTCATCTGCGGCAGATCGACGAGTCCATCCGTCCACAGCCAGACTACAGACTTGTGCGTTGCTGTGGAGGTCGATC
>PADE01000024.1 GCA_002702965.1 Planctomycetaceae bacterium | reverse complement strand
CCACAGGGTCGAGCCCTCCCCAAGGTGACCAGCACCAGCCCCCTTTGCGTCCGACGCTGCCGACGACCGCATTGAGCAGGCCGATAGCGCGGTCATTGTAGTAGCCGTTCAGGTGTGCTGAACTGCCGCGATTGCACATCGTGGTACACGCGGGGGCCGCTTGCGCAAATTCGATCGCGATCCGCCGAATGTCCGCCGCCGGAACACCGCTGACGCCGGCCGCCCAGTCCGGAGTGTATGCGGTCAACTGTTCCCGCAACTCATCCACCGTCACATTCGTCCACTCGTTGAGAAACGCCTCGTCGTGCAGTTTTTCGTCCAAGATCACGTGACTCATGGCCAAAGCCACCGCCCCATCGGTCCCCGGAAACGGGGCAAACCACTCGTCACTGGCACCCGCCGTGTTGGAAAGCCGCACGTCGAACGTGACCAGCTTGGCGCCATTCTGGAAACGGCCATTTTGAATGCGCATTGCGAATGGGACGTGACCCTGGTGCGCTTCAAACGCATTGGACCCGAAATTCAGAATGTATTTCGAGTTTTCCACATCATTCAAATCCCAGTCACTCTCCCACAGGTAGGTCAAGTTTGCCGCGCGGCGATTCCCCGAACAGAGTGCGCGATGGCTCAACTGCGTGCTGGTGCCAAACGCATCGAGAAATCGCTTGAGCGCGTCCTTGCTACGCTGCCGGCCCTGGTGGAAGGCAAACTCCTCGGGCCTGCCACTTTCGCGGACCGCCTTCAATTTCGTCGCAATTTCGTCCAGCGCTTCCTCCCAGCCGATTCGCTTCCACTTGCCCTCACCGCGCGCTCCCACGCGTTTCATCGGGTACAGCAGCCGTTCCGGATGGTACAGGTGGTTCAACCCGGCCTGCCCCCGCGCGCACAAATGGCCGCGACTGTTGGGGTCATTCGGATTGCCCTCGATCTTGATCACACGGCCCGCTTTGACGTACCCCATGATGCCGCAGACGGAACTACACAACTGGCACATCCCGGGCACCTTTTTGGCGCCTTTGTACTTGGAGCGATCGGGCCAATTCCGCTTGGCTAGGGGACCCGGCAACCGACACACGCCCGGCATCTCGCCGAACGCGCCCCGCGCGTACGGTTTGCCTTTGATCCGCTTCCATTTCTCCAGGTCGATTCCCCGCGGCAGCGGCTTTGGTTGCACCCCACTCTTGTCGGCGTTCGACTCCTCCGACGCACATCCTGCGCGCGGCCCGGTTGCCAGCATCCGGCCACCCGTGGCGGCCAATCCCAACGCCAGAAATCGACGGCGGTCCGGTCGCTGCCTGGTCATCCGCCGGTACCCTCTCCGCCGGGGTCCCCACGCGACTCACCGGCCTGTTCCGGACGTTTCGTCCAGTTGTAGATATTGTACGCCTCCGGGTGGTACGACTCACCCTCGCCGGGAATCACCTGTTCCACTTCCGCGGGCGCCGGGCCGGCAAACCACATCCGCGGGCGGGTCTTTTTCTCGGGGCGCAATTGACGCAATCCACCGGCCGCATCTGCGGCGCTCCGCAGCGCCTGGCTGACTCCCGACTGCGGATCATTCAGATCGCCAAAATGCAGCGCCTCGGACGGGCAGGTCGGCACACACGCCGGCTCCATCCCCTCCTCCGCACGGTGGTAGCAGTTGTGGCACTTGACCGCCTGCTTGGCGACCGGATCGAGGTACAGCGCGCCGTATGGACAGACCTCCACACAGGTCCCGTGCCCACAGCAAATGTTGTAATCCACGGCGACCGTGCCCCCGGCAGCTTTGTGCAACGCGCCGCACGGGCACGCCTTGATACAGGGGGCATCCTCACAGTGCTGACACGACATGGGCAGAAACATGCGCGCCACCTGCGGGTACTCTCCGACATCCTGGTAAAACGTCTGCCGGATGTAGTTGCCCAGCGGCACATCGTTTTCTGCCTTGCAGCTCACTTCGCAGGCGTGACAGCCAAAACAACGCCGCGTATCGACAAACCAGCCAAGCTTCTGGCCATCGTCGGGAGCCTCCATGCGATCCCGCCAGAATGCCTCCGGCTGAAACTTCTCCTCCNCAACTGCCGCGCCGCCCGCAGCGGGCGCGATGGGCAGCAAGGCCCCCGCCGCGGTTGCCGACATGAACGCCCGTCGACCCGCTCCCTGATGCGTCACCACAAAACACCTTTCGATTCCCAACGGCCCGCAAGATACCAGCTTAGCGAGCGTCCGCGCTCGCTTCGTCCGCATAGGAGAACGCCAACTGTATTTGCTTGTTGGCCAGCGGACGCCCGTCGACTTCCACATACGGATAGACAAAATAGTTCAACGGGGGACCCGATTGCTTCGGCACCAGGGTGATATCACGTCCGGTGGTGAAGCTGACTCGATCCTCCGTCAGGTTGCCAAAAAAGTAGTCTCTCTTGAGCGGGTTCTTGTCTGCTTCCGAAATATCCACCGGCACCCAGCCTCGCTGTTTGGTGTGGAACAAGGCCCAGCAATGGTAGCCGCCGATCTTTCCGGCGCCCCGCTGCGCCGGCAACGGAAAACCAATTTCAAACCGCGCCGGCACCCCACGATTGCGCGCGAGCGAAATGAACAGACTGTGAAAATCGGTGCAGTTACCAAACCGGCTGTCACAGACCCACAGCACATCGCCGTTGCCGTAACCTGGCTGGGACTTGTCGTAACGCACGTGAGCATCGACTCGATCGTAGAGCGCCCGAGCCGTTTCCAGNGGGTCTTTNGAGGTCNCAATATCGGCAACCAACCGATCGACTTTCTCTCCATTGACAGGCACCCGTTGATTGGCCGCGAGAAAGACTCTCCGCTGCGCCACGGTCAATGGCACCTTCGCCTGTGGGGGTCTCAGACCACGTACTTCGCGGCGACGCACAAGGTATCGTGTCGAGAACTCAACCCGTCCATCGGCTGGCGCAGGCAGCTGGAAGAACAACATCCTGTTGCCGTATTTGGTCTCCACGCCGACCGTCGCTGGAGCCGGCAGCCGGCGATCGAGTTCGCTCACCCGTTGGTGCTCGGTAGTCTGGGGAACGGGTAACCAGACGCGGATTTCGGCCCCCGCAGCCAGGCCGCCCAAGGCGGCCCCGTAGTCGAAGGCAAACGTGCGCGAGCCCGTCGATCCGGGCGGCCGGTCCCCTGACGCGGACGAAACCGCTAGAGCGGTTAACAAACCAACCCCACAAATCCGCCCGGCAACGCCCCTCGGCCGCCATCGGATCGATCGCATCCGCTCGTCTGCCAGCATTCGCTTCCCCCACCCGACCACCGCTCAAGCGGGACATCTTACATAATCCCACGGCATGACCGGTGAGCCTAAAGATTAGCGTGGGTTATAGATTTTGGCAACTGGAAATGCTCTCCCCCCCGGCTGCCGGCGCGATAAGATGCCTCCATGGAGTTAAGACATCTCAAGTCGTTTTCCGCCGTAGCCGAGCAAAACAGCTTTACCCGCGCCGCGGAGTCGCTCGGTTTGACCCAAGCGGCCGTCAGCCAACAGGTGGCGGCGCTGGAGAAGGAACTCGACGGCCGGCTGTTCGATCGCCGCGGCAAGAGCGTTACGNTGACCGAGCGCGGCGAACGTCTGTACGCCTACTCGCGTCAGATCCTGGACCTACTCGACGCCGCGGCGACCGACCTCGGGCGGCCCGAGCCTGCNGTGTCTGGCGTTCTGCGGATCGCTGCCAGCACGGTCCCGTCGGAGTGGCTGCTTCCAGAGCTGCTCGCCGAGTTTCGGGCCCGTTACCCGCACGTCACCGAGTCGTTGACGGTCACCGACAGCAGCCTCGCCGCCGAAGCGGTGCAGTCGGGCGCCGCGGACGTCGGTTTCATCGGAGAACTCCCACGGTCACCGGCATTGCGGGCCACACCGGTCGCAGAAGATGACCTGTGCCTGGTGGTGGGACTCGATCATCCCTGGGCCACCAAAGGGAGTGCCACACTCCATCAGCTCTGTCGAGAACCGCTAATCGTGCGAGAGCCCGGNTCGGGGAGCCGCCACTGCGTCGAGCGAAAATTGGAGGAACACGGCATCTCCCCAGCGGCGCTCTCGATCGTCATGGAGGCCAACAGCAACTACGCGATCCGCGACGCCGTCGCGCGGAGCGTGGGGGTCGCCTTCCTGTCACGCCGCGCAGTCACCGAGGGAGCCGGCGTGGCCCCGGTGAAAGTTCGCGGGTTTCAGGTCCGTCGCAGCATCTATCTGATCCGCGATGGCGATCGCCACCCGCCACCCGCGTGCCGCGCGTTCGTGACCTTTGTGGAAACGTGGCGGTCGCAACACCGCGAGCCTACCAGCTGAGCAACGGGCGCCGCGCCGGCGCAGCCCGCAGCAGGCGGCGCCTGTTTTTCATTTCACCCGCAGGGTCACACTCGCCGAGTGGCTATTGAATTCTGGCGCGTACAAGCACTGAATCTGTGCCACACCACTCTCGTAGCGACCGCGGTGCTGTACCCGAACCGCGTACTCGAAGACATACGTTCCTTTGGGCAGGTAATCGATATAAAAATGGCTGGCCGTGTCACCTGTCGATTGATAGTAGTACAGCCCGTCTTGAAAATGGTACTTGGAGAGCACGTTCACCGGCTCGGTGCCGCTGCCGCGCGCGTCTTTGAGGTGGACGAACTCCATGTCGCGATCGGTCCGCAACACCACGCGACAGATGAGCTGGTCACCGACCGCGAGCGGTCCGTCGACCTTCTTGAGCACGGGCCCCGCCTTGGAATTTACCTTGGTAAAGAGCCTCTTTTCCAGCTTAAGCGGCGTGCCCCGATAGGACCGAACCTTGCCGATTTCCTCGAGGTACTGCCAGTGGAGGCTCCCCCAAGCCACGCCCGGGTCCGATTTCTCGACCAACACGTCGGCCTGCTGTGGCGTGATCTGGGGTCCGGCAAACCGCTGTTCGAAAAAACCCGTCCCCGCCTCGACCCCGGCGGGCTGGACCCGTTGGCCGCCGAGCGTGATTTGGACCAGCGCGTCGGAGGCCAGCAATTCGCTCCCNCGTAATAGCAAGGCGTAGACGGCGTCCGCGGTCGACTTGCTCGTTTTCCAGGCCTGTGTCTGCTTCTGTTTGAGNAGCCAGACTTTACACTCCTCGACCGCCGCGACGTCCCCCATGACTTCGTCGAAGGCCTCGATCATCATGGCCTGGGTTTCGATCGGTGCACGGTACCACCACCACGAGTGTTCCTGCTCTCGCCAAAACCGGCCGAGCTCCCGGTCATGAACGCTCCGCTGTTTGATCGAGCGCATGATGGCTACCGGAACCACTTCGTCACCGAACCGCTTCAGTGCAATCGCCAAATGCGCTTGCGACTGGCGGTGGGCCAGATCGAGCCAGTGTTCACGNGCCTGCGAAAGNAAGTAGTCGACGGCCTCNCGGTGCGGGGCCGCCACCGGTTTCTGTTGGAGGAAGAAGCTGCGCCCGTAAAGGTAGAGCGCAATGGTCCGCGTGAGGTGGTTCTGTGACTTCTTTTGACGCTTCACAATGTCACGGTAGATGCCATCGATCCAGCCGTCGAGACTCGCCACCGCCTTGACCGCGGAAGTCTCATCGACCGTCACTCCCAGATGCCGCAACCGCCCGAATCCGGTGGTGATATAGAGCGTGATGTAGTGGTTCGCCCGTCCGCCCGAGAACCAAGGCCACGCGCCGTCTGGACGCTGTCGCTGAGCAAGTTGGTTGACAGCGCGCCCGATTTCGCTCTCGAGTCGATTGGCATCAAACAACACACCGACGTTGCGCCGCGCCTGGCTCTCACTTTGCGCTTGCTTCAGCCAGGGTGTCTCCTGGAGCGCGATTGACTTCAGGTCCGCGTTCTTTTCCAGGGGACTGTCGAGCGCCTCGGTTGCCCGCCACTGCTCAAAGACACGCTGAATTCTGGCATCGCTGGCGGCAATATGCTGCGCCAGCGCATTGGCGTACAGGCGATTAAATATCTGATCGCAGCAGTCGTGCGGATCTTCCATCAAATAGGGCAGCGCCATGACCGCATACCAGGACGGATTGGAGACCATCTGCACGGTCAGCGACTGGTGGCGGAGCGAATCCGACTGCCCCGATTGGGCGAGGCGTTTGAACTTCAGACGCCGCTTCTGTTTCCCGCGCAGCGGCAGCGGCANCGACTCGGTCACCAACACCCGCCGCGACAGGACTGGCAGGTATCCCTCCTCACCGTCGGACAGCCGTCCGGTCGAGCCGACCGCCTTATAGGTCAAGAACCCCATTTCGTCCGGCACTTTTAGCCGCCAGGAATAAGTCCGCGACTCCTGCGCAGCGATGTCAAATTCCCGCTGCAACGTGGTATTCCCCAGCAGCCCATCGACCGATCTACCGGTCCGCGCATCGGCCAACGTGAGACGGACAGATCCGGTCTGCCGGCCAGCTGATTGATTGCTCACCTTGACCGTGAATTCGATCAGGTCCCCCTCGCGCACGAAGCGCGGCGGGTTGGGTTCGACCATCAAGTCCTTGGCGGTAACCACCACTCCTTCCAGGTATCCTCCGCGCAGCTCGGCGTCGTGAGCAAAGCCCATAAACTTCCACTCGGTAAGCGCTTCGGGCATCGCGAACTCAAGGCGTACTTGGCCCTCTTCATCGGCCACCAAATGCGGAAAGAAAAAGGCGGTCTCCTGGAGATTGGTCCGTGGGGAGACCGAACTCAAGTCGACGGCGCCGGGAGCTCCCCCACCCAAACCGCCCGCCGCGCCAGCCATCATCATCTTGGCTTCGGCCGGCGCCGCGTCCATCGCCATGGCCGCCGATTCAGGAGCGCCCCGGCCCCCGCCCCCTCCCTGAGCCGCGCCCCGCATCATCCGCCGCCGCGGCCCTCCGAAGACGACTCCCCGACCAAACGCGGGAAGCGATACCGGCGGTGGAAATCCCGGCCCCGGTTTCTTACCCGCACGAGGGAACTGGTAACCCCAGAAAAAACCGATGATCTCCTGCGGAAAAGCATGGTATGTCAGGACTGCCTCGCGACGATCCCGACGCCAATTTCCGTGCAGGTGGCGGAGGTGCTGCTGGCGGTTTTCGAACGCCGAGCGGAGGTTCGAAACATCCTGCCAGAAGACATTGAATCGCCGCATCCACTGGTGCTGTCGATAGGCGTCGAGCGAGGCGTCGTAGAGGGTCGCCACCATTTCAGCTGCCGCCGTCTTGGCGTCCTTTCCGGTCACCACAGCGGTCCAGGTCTCCCGCTTGCCGGGCTCCAGCTTGGAAGTCAGATGCTCCCACTTGACGGTCAGCTCCTTTTGGCTCCACGGCACCTCGACTTTCCGAGACTCAAAATAGGCACGGTTCTCGCGGATCATCGTCACGCGGACGGTAAATCCTCCGCGCATCGTCTCGTCGATCGCCTGCTTGAAGGTGACCTGCGTGCGCGCCACATCGGTCCAAAAACTGCGCAGTGGCTGTCCTCGGTGTTCGATCTCGACAAAGGCCCGCGCGCGGTCATAGCCGCTGCCCCAGAGCGCCAGGAACTCGTCACCCGGCTCGAGGGTCCAACGGGGCGCCGCGAACAGCTGAGGCACCTTCAGCGCCAGTCGCTCGGCCGCGGGGTCGAGCACCCGCATCGGCAACTCCGCTTTGACCGCTTTGCCAAATCGGTCTTGGGTTTTCAATACGGCCCGGTAGGGACCCGCCGGCAACGGCACCAAGAGCGTCAGCTTGCCAGTCCCATCGGTCTCAAATCCCTGCTCAAACACCACCTCCTCGAGCGGCCACGCAAGCGGATTGGAGGGATCCACCGGCGGGCCGACCGGCCTCCCCTCGACGCCCCGCGGCAGGGGCTGCGGTCCCGCCCAGCGGGCGCGGGTGACCCTCTCCGGTTGCTTGAGTCGGTAGACTTGGATCACCCCTTCAGCGGCCTGCGATTCCCCGTTGAGTGTGTTGGTCCGGATGGTAAGCGCCGCCGGTTTTTCAGTCGTCAACCACTCGGGCGCCGTGAGCGACGCCTGCAGCGCCGTGTAACCCAACTTCAGGACGCGCTGCGTCGAGCGTGTTTCACCCGTGGGGGAGGTGACATCGGTGTAGACGGTGAATTGAAAGGTCGGCTCGCTGTCGGCGGGGACTTTGCGATCGGGCAACGCTCGAAAAACAATGCTAAATGAGCCGTCGGCACCCGATGTCGCCGCGCCGTGGGCGATCTCCTGACTCGCGCCGGGACGCGGCAAACGGCCCCCCCGTCGCCAACCCCACCAGATCGGAAATCGGACTTGGCGCACGACGCGCCACTTCACCCGACCGCCGTCGACCGCCGAGCCCGTGTAGTTGGACGCCTGGCCGTCCAGTTTCACCTCGCCGTCGAGTTTGCCCGGCTCCCGGGGCGCGTCGAGCGTGACCTGAAACTTGGGGCGTTTGTACTCTTCGACACTGACCTGGGTCGCCCCCTGCGGCACGCCGTCGACCCGGATCGTCATCCCGCCCCGCAGCCGGTCGCGCGGCGCTGTGAAGCTGCCGCTAAAAGAGCCGTAGTCATTGGTCATGTGTTGTTGACGCGCAATCTCCTTGCCGTTGGAATCGAGAAATACCGCCGTCACCTCCTGGTCCGGCAAGGTTCGATAATCGTTCCGACCGCGATCGATCTGAACACAGAGACCCTTGTAGCGGACGGTTTGACCGGGACGGTAGAGCGAACGGTCGGTAAAAAAGAAAGTCCGGGGTTGCGGCAAAGCAACCCGCCGACGGCGCCCCACTGAATAGAAACCGCCGCTCGCCAAGGTCTGCTGTTTGTGCGCGGCGTGCAGGACCAGGTTCCCGCGATCTCGGGCCGCAAACCGGAACATACCGTTTTCGTCGGTGGAGGTGGTACCGACCTGCGCCCACTGGTTCCGCTGGCTCCGCCATCCGCGCACCACCGCTTCGACGACCGGCTCGCCGCTCTCGGCATCCAGAACGAACCCCTCGAGTGGTCCGTTGCCGAAACGGGTGCGGACCACCAGCGCCAGCTGGCTGACCCAAAAATCGGCGACGTGGACCTGATTGTCCTGATCGGAAAACGCTTCGTTGGCGCTTGAAACCAGAAAGTAGGATCCGGGCGGAAGGTCGCGGGGTGCGGCTACCTCTTTGACCTGCGGTTGAAAGTCCGGGTTCGGTGGCAGATCGGCGGACCAGGAGAGGGTCGGTTTCTGGGCGAGCAGCTCCTTACGCTGCGCGGGAGCCAGTTGTTCCGGACGCCGCCCGCGTTTGAGCCGCTCCTCCCAGGGGTAAGCGACAATCCGGAAGTACACCCTTTTCAAATTGCGCGCTTCGACTCGGACCGTCGGCCAGGGGTTGTTCCAGACCCGTTCGGTCGAGACGTGAATAGTGCTGGCTTCGATCTCTTCGATCAGATTGTGACAGCGGCGACCACCGACGCTCTCGGGGAAACGTCTCTTGCCGAGGGTCGCCAGCGCGTGCGCCTCGACCAACTGCCCGGCGCGCTGCAGCGCTACCCCACGCAGGTGCAGTGCGAGCGCCGAGACCGGATGCTCGGCATGCTCCTCGGAAAACCGTTTTAGCGCGGCCTGATGGCGCGTCTCTTTGACCTCACCAAAGGCATGGTTGGACCCGAATTGGAGCCGTAACAGATCGGCATCCAGAAGTGCCGAGGGATCATCATCGTCCTGGTGAAAGCGAAGCAGATCCTGAAACAGTCTCAGGCCCTTGTAGATCGGCGACGACCGATCGGTCGTCTGAATCTCCCAGGCCGTAAACGCCCCGCGGCTGCCGAACACCGGAGACTCGGCGGACAGGTCAAACGCATCCTCTGGCCGCGCGGCTCCCTGCTCGCCAGAACTGTAGAAACTAATCGCCTGGTGAGCTAGGAAATCGTACAGTGTGGGCCGCAGTGTGTCCCCGCTAGACCCTTTCACCAACAGGTCGTCGTAGGCGCTGATCGGGACCGTCTTAAGCACCCCATCGGCGGCCAGTGCCTGCGCGAGTCGCTGATCGATTTCTGCAAACAAGCGAGGCAAGTCCCAGGTCATGAAGTCGTCCCCAGGGGGTTCGGAAGTCGCACTCCGCTGCAAGAACCGGAACCGGTTGCGCTGAAAATAGTGCCAGTACCAATGCCCCAGAATGGACTCCAGCACGGGCTTCATGGCAGCCGGCGCCTGGGCGATTTCGGCCTGCATCCGTTTGATTTTCTCCTGTGGCTGATTTCCTTCGATCACGCCCTGNAGCGCGATTTTGCGGCCCAACGCCTTGATCGCCTCGGCGTAGGCCTGTTCCTTGAGGGCGGCGTCGAGAATCGGTTGCAGCCGCTTGATTGCGGTTTTCGGCAAGCCCTGCTTCACCGCCTCCTCAACCCGTTTCCACTCCTGGTCGCGGTCGGCTGAAAGGGCTGGCGAGACGAGCAGACCCACCACCAGCAGGCACCCACGGAACCGTCGGACGGTCGACATCGTTACTCTCCCGGAAACTGCTGGTCAGATCTTCGGAGACACCTAGATCTTCGGAAACACGCGGCTGGCGATCGGCAACACCCAGACACCCTTACATAGNCGCTGCAGAGCGGCTGTGAGTTCCCGTTCGNTGACCATAATCGGANGGGTGNCTGGCGCCGAGGCCGATCGGAACAAGAACCTGTGACTGCGCTGCCCGCGGGCGCTAATCGGCCTCAACAGCTGCTCGCTGCGTTGTACCAGACACGATGCACCGGGAAACCGAGCCATCGCCGAGAAACCGCAAAAAAAGCCGAGACCCCGCGAAAAGAGGACGTCTAACGCCCGCCAGCGTGTCAGTCGCCGCGTCTGATTCGGAACCGGGAAGGCATCCGCTGGGCAATCGTACGCTGTAGTGCGCGCAGCTGCGCGTCGAGCTTCGCCATCCGCTAGTCGATCTTTCTTGTCGAAACCAGACACCTGTCAGTTTCAACACACGACCGTTACGTCGGGGCTACTCGATCGACTCGATGTCGGGATTATTCCGGTAGACCGGCGGGATGCGTGGTGCGCGGGGAGTGACGCGACGAGCGCCCCGATAAGGGGGCCAGACGATCCGCTGCGATTCGTAACCGGGAAACTCCCAGGCCGGCCAAATCGGGCTCTCCCGCTGCACCTGGCGGTATTGGGTTTCCAACATCGCCCGCAACTCGCCAAACAGGGCCGGCTGACTGCGCTTCAAATCGGTCGTTTCGCCGATATCATCGCTGAGGTTATAGAGCTCCATCTCACCGAGCCGAGCGGTCTTAATGGCCCGTTGATCGAGCGGGTGAATCCCACCGCGGTCGCGGATCGTCACCGCCTTTAGTTCCGCCGACAGTTTCCAATCGCCGCGGCGGAGGGCCACTTTGTGCGCGCCACGGGCCGCGTAGAAATGCCAATACAAGGGGGTTTCGCGCTCGATCGGCTGGCCGTCCAACAGCGGTAGGAAGCTGGCCCCATCGAGCACCCGATCCGCCGGCACCGCAACCTCGGCGATCGCGCAGAACGTGGGCAAAATGTCGGTGCCGATCAACGGTGTGTTCGAAACCGATCCGGCTGCCGCCTTACCCGGCCAGCGAATGATCCCCGGCACGCGGATTCCGCCGTCGGCGATGTACCCCTTCTTATCGCGCAGCCGACCCGTCGACCCGTTGGGGTGAAACACGGTTTGCGCCGGTCCATTGTCGCTGGTAAACAGCACCAGCGTGTTCTCCCGCAGCGACAGCTCGTCGACCGTCGCCATCAATCGGCCGAAGGCGGCGTCCATCTGCGTGATGTTGCCATGGTGTGCGGCATAACTTGGATCGCCTGCAGGGTAGTGACGCTGGTGCTGCGGATCCGTTGCGATCGGCTCGTGCGGCTCGTGAAACGAGACGTAGAGGAAAAACGGTTTCGAGGTATCTCGCAACTCCCGCAACCAATAGCTTGCCTCCGCCGCCACGAGATCGGCGGCGTAGCCTTTCAGAGGTCCCAGTGGGATGCCGTTGCGAACGAAGTTGTAGGGATCTTTGTGATTCGGAAGACAGTTGTTCTGCGTGGCAAACCAGTGATTGAAGCCGTGATCGCCGGGCTGCGGCTGACCGGTCAAATTAAAGCGGCCGTTGAGATGCCATTTTCCAGCCAGCGCCGTGTCGTACCCGTGATCCCGCAGTAACGTGGCGACGGTCACTTCGCTGGTGGGAACGTGCATCGGAGAGAGCATCGGGATCCAGTTGTGGATCCCGACCCGTGTCGGCGTCCGGCCGGTCAGCAAACCGGTCCGCGACGGGGAGCAATTCGGATGCGCCGAGTAACAGCTCGTCAGCCGCAACCCCGACGCAGCGAAGTTGTCGAGGTGCGGCGTATGCAGTTCTTGATTACCGTAGCAACGCAGGTCCCCGTAACCCAAGTCATCGCAGAGCACGATCAGGAAGTTGGTCCGCGTGTCAGCGCCCAGGCAAGCGGCGGCGATCGCCCCGCTGAACCATACGCCCACCGCCGCCGCGCCCCACCGACCTGGAGCCGGCAACGACCCACGTAAATCCCCGCGACTCGGTCGGAATCGAACCATCCTCTTGTCTCCTGTGGCGCGGCTGCGGGGCCCTCGAACCGACTCTGAAAACGGTCGAAACGGGCACACTGAATGATAGCGAGTGTCCCTCGCACTTCCAGCGTTGGTTGCTATGGTCGCGGGTCACACGGACTGGTCGTGAGGCAGTCCGCGTGACCCTCTGGCGGTGCGGACCGCCGCTCCCCCAGCACCGGCTCGCGACCCACCGAAGACCGTCGTCCGATTGCACCGCCGCGAGGCAATCGTCATGCTAGTCATCGCGCGGCCGATCTGTCCGGCCCCTCGATTCTGTTCACGAGTTAAACAATGCGAATCGCCCTGGTCGCCACGGTCGTCCTGTGCGGGGTGCAGATCCCTGGTGCGGGGGCGGTCGAGCCCGCCACGCAAAGCCTGCTGTCATCGCGCGGATGCTGTGCGGCGACTGCCGGCACGGGCAACAAGATCATCACCCACCGAGGAAAAACGCATGTCACCTGGCTCGATTCGACCGAGCACGGTTTTTTTGCCGTGGTGCGGACTCTGGATCGGGCGACTGGCACCTGGTCACCAACCTACACGCTCGGCAAGGCGCCCGACGATCACGGCCGCCCCGCGATGACGATCGACGGTCAGGGGTACCTGCATCTCGTCTACGGAGCCCATCAAAATCGGATTCCCTATCGTCGTAGCCTGCGGCCCAATGACGCGTCCGCCTGGAGTCAAATTGAGTATTTCGGCGGCCGCCTCTCCTACCCAACGCTCGTCTGCGGACCCGACAACGCACTCTATCTGACCGGGCGTTTCGGATGGGATGGGGTCCGGCTCTACGTGCGCCCGCCTGGGGGGGAATGGCGGGACCGGGGCCTGATCATCAAACGCCTGGCCGATTGCTCCAGCTACGCGGCGTTTCACGAGGGCTTGGCCTGGGGACCCGACCACCAGACGCTGCACCTCTCCTGTCAGTTTTTTCAGGGCAAGTCCAACAACTCGCTCTACTGGGGAACCGTGCAGTCGATCAACTACATGCGGACGCGTGACTTCGGGCGCAGCTGGGAGCGAGCCGACGGCACCCCAATCGCATTACCGGCCACCGCCACCACCATGGATGTGCTAGCGGCCGGCGAGGGTTTTGATCCCAAGCCGGGGCTCCGGAACACGGGGGCTATCGTCGTCGATTCGCGGGGTCGACCCTACGTACTGTACTACCGTAACTCGCCGACCCAACCCGGCCAGGTGTTCCTGGTCAGGTCCGATCGGCGGGGCCGTTGGCGATCGTTGCCCCTGCAGGCAGCCATGGATCGAGTGGCGCCCGACTGGGCGTTGGTCGACTGCCGGGCCGGCTTCACCATCACCGCAGACGATCGGCTCTGTATGGCCCTCACGCTGGCCCCGATCAAACATCCCGAAGCGCGCTGGGACGGCAAGCCGCTGGACCGCTATTTCCACGAGCCGGCCTACTGGCAGAACTTCTTTCCCAAAGCGCGACGTGTCGTCTGGGTGGAGTCGCTCGACGCCGGCGCATCCTTCGCCAAGATCGATGTCCTTCCGTACGACCCGCACACGGCGCACCTGCAGGCGAGTATCGAGATGCCCACCGGCTTCAACCAGATCCCCGCCGCAGAACGTCCCAGCCTACTCTACCACACTGGAGTTTCTCACAATCCGGACGGAAGACTGATCGACAACGATGTCTTTTTCGTCCGGGTCCGTGGTCCCCATTGAGCTCGCTAGGACCACTCGATTAGCCGTTCAGCTAGCCGGTCAGCATATATCGATTCAGAAACGTCAAGGCCGCCTCGTAGCCGGCGGCAATCTGCTTCGCATCCCCCCCCGCAAGTCCGTGTTCGGCGCCGACCACCGAGATCAATTTGTGCGCCACACCATGTTTACTGAACTGCTCGGCCATCAACACCGACTGTCGGTGGGGGACATCGGTATCTGCCGTGCCGTGGATCATCAGCGTTGGAGGGTAGTCCGCGGTGACGTGTTTGAGGGGCATAAAGGGAAAGAACTTCTCTGCTTCTCGATGCGGGTCCCAGGTCGAAACCTGTTCCGGCCAGATGCCGTGGAGCCGGCAATACCGNTAANACGCCCCCCCGTCACCGCGCCGGTCACCGNCCTCTGAAATCGGTGGGCCGCTCACCTGCCGAAGCGCCTCGGCGCGACTGAGATCGGTCTGGTGCCGTCGATGCGGACTGGGTTTGCTGTACCACTCGCCGACCAGATCACCATATCCCCACAACGGAATNAATACGGCGGGCCNTGGCTTCGCTCGGAATCCCGCGGTCAATGTCAGGTAGCCACCGGCCGAACCGCCCGACGCGGCGATCTTACGCGTATCGACGCCGAACAAACGCGGACCCTCAGCCGCCACCCAAGCGAAAGCGTCCTCGAGGTCCTCGATGATGGCGGGCAATTTGGTTTCCGGCGCCAGCCGGTAGTCGATCGAAACCAGCGCGTACCCCGCGTCGAGCACCATCTGTTTGACGCGCGAGTTGATTCCGGATCGGTTCCCCATGATCAGGGCGCCGCCGTGAATCCACACGACCACCGGGCGGACATCGCGATCGTCGGCACGATGGACGTCCGCTTTGACGGCCAACTTGCCGACCCGTTTGTAGGTGAATGTCTTCACGCGAATCCTCTTTTCGGCAGCCCGCCCGAAGCGCGCCGCGGACCACAATCCGGCGGCGGCCAGCAAGCTGCGGCGGTCGGTGTTAGGCGTCACTGGCCTGCTCCGGTAAATCGTGCGGGATGGACGGGCGCTGCCCCGCCGCCAGCGGCGGGCGCTGCGGTCACGATTCTAGCCGCTGCGGGACGGCCGCGTACAGCGTTCGCACCCGCTACTCGATGTGGCCACGGATGTCGATCAGGTGCAGTTGTCGCCCCTGGTCGCCGACGGGAGCGTCGATGCAGACGTAGCGGCTGTCCGGGCTAAAACGGGGATGCGTATCGACACGCCACTCACCGGTGTAGATCGCCGGCAGGTGGAAGTTCCCCAGGTCGATGCGGCGGTCGGTCTGGAGGTGATACAAATGCGGCGTCTGCATCCGTTCGGCGCCATGCGGGTAGGTGTCGTTGAGGATCCACGCGTTGCCCGGGAGGTAACTGAGGTGTCCAGATGGATCCAAGACACCGTGGCCGACCGCCTCGACGCGACCTCCCTCCCGGTCCTGGAACAGAAAATTGTTCCATTTCGCCTCACCCAGCCACTCNCGCGACTGCGCCAAAATGTGTTGCGGATCACGCCAGATAAAATGGGACGCATAGCCGTTGGGGATCACGATCCGCAACGCACTACCGTCGGGTCGCGCGGTAATCAACCGAGTCAAGCGCCGCCCGTTGGGGTAGCGCCAGCGGTGCAGCGCGATGAACCGGGAACCGTCGGGATTGAACAACAGGTGATTGAAATAGTGCTTCATGCCCAGCTGCTCGTTGGGAATCGGTCCCCGCCGCGCAATCTCCGCCAGCGAAATGATCAGCCGCGCAGACCCCGTCTCGAGATCGATGTGAAACACCCCCGAGTCCTGCGGCGCCAGATCGTCAGCGTAGGGGTCCTCGAGACCGGCGTACCCGTAGCCCGGTCGCACGTCCGCGATGCGGTGAAAGTCTACGGAAACGGCCGACTTTCCGTCCGGACAGACGGCGTAGACTGGGTGGGGAATCGTCGTTCGCTGGCGGGTCTGGACATCGAGAAGGTGACAGACAAAACGGCCNCCCTGGCGGTCATTCCAGAGAACGCGTGTTTTCGATCCCGGCAACCACTGCAACATACACCCCTGTTGCCAACACCAGGCGCGACTCTCCCCGAGTTCGATCCATCGATCACCGTTTTGAAGATCGACCATGCCGACCTGGATCACATCGTCGCCGGTCGGCGAGCGGTGTTCGAATCCGACCCGCATCCCCAACACGTAGCGGCTGCTGGGATCGAACTGCAACTTGTCGTAGTAGCCAAACCAATGGTACCCGGGCCCCCGCGTGATCACTCGTGTCGGTGNGAACTCGCGGCCGGCAACGANCGATCCGCGTCCCCAAACACTCGCCGTGACCAGCCCACTCATCCCGGCCCGCAACGCCGTCCTACGATCGGGCTTCGATCCTCGCGGGGACCCGTATGTGCCGCTCGTTACCATCTCGATTCGATCCCCTCTGGAGCTCACCGTAGCCCGACTTTGGCGAGGCCGGCGCGGTGAGCCAATTGTCGCCTGGTCACCAATGGCTGTCGAGTCAACCGGCCGACCCCCGCGGGAGTTGACCGCAGCCCTGCGCGGAACAAAATACCCTATCATGGTGCGCGCGCCGCCCGGTCGCGGGCCGCCGACCACCGCCAAGATCCAGACGCCTGAGGCAGATCATGACACGATGCCGACTNTGGNTCCCCGTGCTGGTCAGCGCGCTCGCTGCGGCAGGCCACACGGCCGAACAGGATCCCCCCAACGTGCTGGTGATCATGGCGGACGACCTGGGCTACGGCGACCTGTCGTGCTACGGCGCCTCAGGGCTCAAAACCCCTCACATCGATCGGTTGGCCGCCGAGGGATTGCGATTCACTAGCGGATACTGTTCCGCTTCGACCTGTACCCCCACGCGCTATTCGTTTCTGACGGGAACCTACGCGTTTCGCCGGCCGGGGACCGGCATCGCGGCCCCCAACAACCCGGCCATCATTCGTCCCGGTACGGTCACGCTCCCGTCGTTGCTGCAGCGGGCCGGCTACCGGACCGCGGTGATCGGCAAATGGCACCTCGGGCTGGGAGGTCCGAGCGGACCCGATTGGAACGGCGTCCTCAAGCCCGGCCCCCGTGAAATCGGCTTCGATCACTGCTTCCTTCTCCCCACGACCAATGATCGGGTCCCGCAAGTCTACGTCGAGGACCACCACGTCCCCGACCTCGATCCCCGCGACCCGCTGTGGGTGGGTAACAAGAAGCCGAGCGGCGACCACCCGACCGGACGCACGCACCGCGACACGCTGAAGATGGACTGGTCGCATGGCCACAACGGAACGATCCACAACGGCATCAGCCGGATCGGATTCTACACCGGTGGACAAGCAGCCCGCTTCCGCGACGAAGACCTGGCGGACGAGTGGGTGCAACGCTCCGTCAAGTGGATCGAAGCGCATCGCGACCAACGTTTCTTTCTGTTTTTCTCCTCCCACGATCTGCACGTGCCACGGATTCCCCACGAGCGGTTTCAAGGCCGCACCTCGCTCGGATTCCGCGGTGACTCGATCGTACAGCTCGACTGGTGNGTCGGTCAGCTTATGGCCGCGCTCGACCGCCTNCGNCTCACCGAAAAGACGTTGGTCGTCTTCTGTTCAGACAATGGACCGGTCCTCGACGACGGCTACCGGGATGGCGCNATCGAGAAACTCGGAAACCACCGTCCCGCCGGACCGTACAGCGGTGGCAAGTACAGCGTGCTCGAAGGGGGAACCCGCACCCCGCTGATCTCGCGCCTGCCCGGTCGCATCAAACCGGGACTCTCCGACGAGACGATTTGCACGATCGACTTCGCGGCCAGCCTGGCCGCCATGGTGGGGGTCGAATTACCGGCCACCGCCTGCCTGGATAGTTTCAACCTCCTGCCGGTGCTGCTCGGTGAAGAGGGCGCCGCGGGCCGGGACCACCTGGTGCAACAGGACAATGGTCGCCGGGGCAACTATGGACTGCGGGTGGGGGATTGGAAGCTGCAGCGCCACGATTCACGGCGTCGGCGCAACACCCGCCTGCGTCTGAAGACCCAGCAGGTTCCCCGTTATGCGCTCTACCATCTGGCCGCTGATCCGGGTGAAACCCGCAACGTGGCCGCCGAGCACCCGGAGGTNGCGGAGCGACTCAAACAGCAGCTGGTCCAACTCATCGAGCGGGGCCGCAGTCGTCCGGAACCCTAGCGCCGCCCGCTCACCCACCACCCCGGCGGCCTGCGCGCCCGCGGCCAGCGGCGTCGGCTACAGCGTCCACCCGGCCCGGTACTCTTTGTGAACGAAGGGGTTCAGCTCCGGCATATTGCGGACTTGGAGATTCGCTGCGTCCCATTGGAGGCGGCGCCCCGGTGCGCGCTGCGCCAACACACCCAACAGCACGGTTTCGGTCAAGGGTCCCGAATAGCTAAAGTTCGACACCGCCGTACCCTGTCCTTTACACGCCAACAACCACTCCTGGTGGTGTCCGGGGGACCGAGCCATGGTCTGGGGAACCTGGGCGGCGGCCTCGCGCAGCCCCACGGGTAGCACCTGGGGCATTCCTCCGTGCGAACCGTGAAACATTTTGCCGCGGCTACCGACATACAGGACGCCATTGCCGGGCAGGCGCTCCCCCGCGCGGCAACTCGGCGGGACTGGGTGGCATTAATCCGCCTTCATACCATGTCATCTTCACAGGCGGGAGTTTGCCGCGCGCTGCAAACTCATAGTAGATCACCGCCGCGATCGGGTAGGTCTCGAAATTGGCCTTGCCGCCGACCTCCGAACCGTCCAGTGTGGTCACCGCCTCGACTGCGATCGGGCTGCCGAGCTGGAGCGCCCAGACGGGGTGATCGACGATATGACAACCCATGTCGCCCATCGCGCCGGTACCAAAATCCCACCATCCTCGCCACTTCGAAGGTGCGTAGCTGGGGTGGTAGGGACGGCGCGGCGCGGGTCCCAGCCAGAGATCCCAGTTGAGTGTCGCCGGCACGGCTGGGGTCTGGGCCGGCCGGCCGATACCCTGTTTCCAGAGCTTGCCCGCCCGGTCGGACCAGACATGGACCTCGCGGATGTCGCCGATGATCCCGGCCGCGATCCACTCATTGGTCCGGCGGGCGCCCTCGGTGGCGTGCCCCTGATTGCCCATCTGGGTCGCGACACCCTGTTCGCGCGCGGCCCGCGCCAACTGCCGGGCTTCGAAAATGGTGTGGGTCAGCGGTTTTTCACAGTAGACATGCTTCCCCCGCCGGATCGCGTCCATCGACGCCGCCGCATGGATATGGTCGGGCGTGCCGACGGTGACGGCATCGATCTGTTTCTCTTCCTTCTCGAGCAGCTCGCGAAAGTCCGCGTAGACGCGGGCTTTGGGAAACTGCTGGAACGTGCCCGCCGCGTGCGCCTGGTCGACATCGCACAGCGCCACCACGTTGGCACCCAGACCCGCCATGGCGCGAATGTCACCGCCCCCCTGACCACCGGCGCCAATTCCCGCGAAGTTGACGCGCTCGCTGGGTGGTGTCTGCCCCGGTCCGCCGAGGACATGCCGGGGAACGATCGTAAAGGACCAGGCAGTCGCCGCCAACGCGGCGCGCCGCGACGCGACGAAGGAGCTGGGCAGGGTCATCGTAGGGTTCTCGCTCGAAAAGGTGCCAGGCCCCCGGACTCCAGTGCGTCCGACCAGGACGATCCGCAGAGCGCTCCGGAGAGGCCCCAGTATACACCCTGCCCGTTCCGCACGGGACCATCCGTTGTCGATCGACGGGCGGCCGCACACCGCGCTGACAACTGCTTGCCTTGCCAAGGCGGCTGATGGACAATCAGTGGGCCGTGACTGCGCCGCAATGCGGGACGCCGCGCGAACGAGCCCGGCCCACTCTCTGTCCCCGAGGAGTCCTCGATGCCTATCACGCGACGTCGCTTCCTCCGCGCGGCAAGTGCCGCGGCGCCAACCATCGTGATGGCTTCCGCACTGGGAGGCACGACCCGGAAGGCTCCCTCCGAGCGACTCACCGTAGGCATCATCGGCTGCGGGAAGATGGCCAACGACTACCATCTGCCGCAGCTCCTCAACCAGCCAGACGTCCAGATTGTGGCCGTCTGCGAAGTCGATCGGTCGCGCCGCGCGCACGCCCAACGCCGGGTCGACGCCAAATATTCCAGCGCCAAACGCAGCTTTGCGGGCTGCCAGAGCCTGGTCGACTTTCGCGAACTGCTCGCCCGAGAAGACGTCGATGCGGTCTGCATTGCGACACCCGATCACTGGCATGCCACACCCCTGATCGAAGCCTGCAAAGCCGGCAAAGACGTCTACTGTGAAAAACCCCTGACCCTCACGATCGCCGAGAGTCAACGCTGTGTCGAAGCGGCGCGGAAATTCAAACGGGTCGTGCAAACTGGCAGCCAGCAGAGATCGAACGTGTTCGGCCGGTTCCGGCAGGCCGTCGAGATCATCCGCAGCGGACGCTTGGGAAAGATCACCCGGGTGACGGTCGGCGTCGGGAGCCCAAGTGTCCCCTGCGATCTCCCCGAAGAACCACTCGAGGCGGGACTGGAATGGGACCTGTGGCTTGGTCAGGCCCCGCTGCGATCCTACAACTCGATCCTCAGCCCGCGCGGAGTCCACAACCACTTCCCCGCCTGGCGCAATTATCGCGAGTACTCCGGTGGCGGGCACACCGACATGGGGGCGCACCACTACGACATCGCCCACTGGGCGCTCGACATGGACACCTCGGGGCCGGTCAAAATCGCACCTCCCGCCGACGAGCGGGCGACCACGGGGGTCCGATTCTTGTACGCCAACGGGGTCGAGATCGTCCACGGCGGTCCCAGCGGATGTGTCTTTTCCGGCGAGAACGGAACGCTCCATGTCGACCGCGGCGTGCTAACAAGCGATCCCGCCTCGATCGTGAGCACACCACTGGGAAAGGACGACGTCCATCTACCGGTTTCCCCAGGGCACCACCGCAACTGGCTCGACTGTATCAAGAGCCGCGGCCGACCAGTCGCCGACGTCGAAAAGGGTGCCCGGACCGTGACCGTGGTTCATCTGGGCAATCTCGCTTACTGGCACCACAAACAACTCACCTGGGACCCCACGGCGTGGCGTTTCGGCGATCCGTCCGACAATCGCTGGCTCGACCGGCCCCGCCGCGACCCGTGGCAACTTCCCCAACTCTGATCGACGACATGCGACCCTGTTTGGAGTGAACCGACTTGTCCTTTCGTATGCCGATTTGCGCTGTGGCTGTGTGTCTGGTGTGTCTGTCCGGCGCCAGCCTGCCGGCACAGCGTCCGGCGCCCCCGGCTGGCAGCCCGCTGGGTTCGCTGCAGCCACGGGGCGCGCGGCGGGTGATCTACAACAGCGACCTGTCCAATACGACGTGCCATCTCAGCGAACCGGCGATTCCCGATGAGCTCCGCCAAATCGTCCGCAACTACGCCCTTGTCGGAGGCATCGACACACTCGTCCAGGAAGTCTGGCACCAGGGCTGGAGCACCTTCTGGCGCACCGAGCACTGCACCTACGACTCCCGCTTTCAGCACCAGCGTCTGGTCCCGATCATGGACGCTGGCCAAATGCCGATCGCGATCTACCTCGACGAGTGCCACCGGCAACAAATGGAGTTCATCGCCGGTTTTCGCATGAACGACCGTCACGGCCATCACCCCGACCTGTTTGAACGACTGGGCCGAGACCATCCGGCGTGGGTTCTCAAGGAGTTCAAACCGACCTCGCGCGGCGCCGACCCGCGCAGTTTGCAGTCGGGTTGCGCGCTCGACTATTCGCAGCCCGGGGTCCGCGATTGGCTGTTCTCCATCATGCGTGACCTGGCCCAACGATTTGAGATCGACGGGATTGAATTCAACTTCACCCGCATGCCCGAATGCTTTCCACGGGACCGGGCGGCCGCCTCCCATCCGATCATGACCCGTTTCGTGCGCCGCGTCCGCCGCATGCTCGATGAGGTCAGCCGGCAGCGGGACCGACCACTGCTGCTCGGCGTCCGCGTCCTGCAAGATCTAAACGCCTGCCGCGCCCTCGGATTGGATCTCCCCACCTGGATCGATCAAGGGCTCGTGCAATACGTCGCACCCGGCGACATCGGTTTCACCGAATTCAACGCCCGTTATGAGGAATTCGTTCGGCTGGCGCGCCGTCGCGACTGCTACATTTACCCGCAAGTCGAGGCGCGGCTTCAATACGTCCGCCGCCGAGAGCGGCAGACACCGGCCCAGTACCGCGCAGCGGCGAGTAACTTCTACGCGGCTGGGGCCGATGGGGTGTCGACCCAGAACTATTTCGTGCACTGGGGGCCGCGGTTCGCAGCGCCCGGCGAATCGGGCGTGACCCACCCGCAGCATTACCCGGAGGCGCTGGCAACCCTCAAGCAGCTGCGCGACCCACTGGCGCTAAACGATTCCGAGCGTCACTTTGTGTTCCATCCGCTGTGGGGACCTCAGGGTACGGGCCCCAGTCGCACCTACCGGCCCGAGAAAATCGTGTTGCCCCGCACACCGCCCGGACAGCAGGGACGTTTTCGTTTCCGGCTCTGTGCTGCGCTCCCCCCTCCCGCCCGGGTCAACTCCCGAGCACCGCGGCCCGCGCCCGAACTGTTGTTTCGAACACGGATCCAGCGGGCAGATCGCATCGAGATTACCATCAACCAGCAACCGATCGCCTCCGACCAAATCGACTTCCAGTGGCCATCCGATCCCGCGGGTGTGGTGGTCGGGCGTTTCCCCCTCACCGCGCCCCCTGCAGTTTACGGCGACAACCATCTCGGTATGCGGCTCGTTGAGAGCGCCGCGGAAGCCCGGGAAGACGTCACGCTATACGAAATCGAGGTCCTGGTACCGCGTCCCTAGCCGACCGTCGCGCCGACAGGAAATACCGCAGCAACGAAGGAAGCCGATCCCATGCTTATTGTCGACAGCCATCTCGACCTGGCGTACAACGCCATCGAATTCAACCGCGATCTCCGCCAAACGGTTCACTCGATTCGCCAGGGCGAAGCCGACATGACCGGAAAAGGGCGGGGGTCCGGCACCGTTTCCCTGCCGGCGCTGCGCGACGGCAACATCGGTCTGTGTTTCGCCACAACGCATTGCCGCGTGGAATCTCAAGAGGGCAAGTTTCCGGGCGTACGCACCCAGGACATCGCCTACGCCAAGGCGCAGGGGGAGGTGGCGTACTACCAGGCGCTACAGCAACAGGGATTGCTGCGCCAGGTCGGCGACATCGAATCACTCGACGCGCATTTACGGGACTGGAACGAGCGGCCGCAGGAGGCGCCGATCGGGTTCGTGCTCAGCATGGAGGGTGCCGATCCGGTTCTCTCACCCGAGCAGTTACCTCAATGGTGGGAACAGGGATTGCGGACCATCAGCCTGGTTCACTACGGAGTCAGCACGTACGCGCACGGTACGCAGGCGCCCGGTGGCCTGCTGCCCGCTGCGCGGCCCCTCTTGGAACAGATTGAGAAGCTCGGTCTGATCCTGGATGCCAGCCACATGGCAGACGGAACGTTCTGGGAAACGCTCGACATCTATCAGGGGCCGCTGATCGCCACCCACAACTGCTGCCGGGCGCTGGTCCCGCACGATCGACAGTTCACCGACGACCAAATCCACGCCATCGCCGAGCGGCGGGGGGTCATCGGCGTGGCCTTCGACGCCTGGATGCTCTCGCCCGGCTGGGATAAAAGTCAACCCGATAACTCACGGACTCAGCTGGCAACCGTGGTCGACCATATGGACCACATCTGCCAGCTCACCGGATCGACCGCGCACGCGGCGATCGGAACCGATCTGGACGGCGGCTACGGTCGCGAGCAGTCTCCCTGCGACCTAGACACAATCGCCGACCTGCAGAAAATCCCCGAGCTGTTGCTCCAGCGCGGCTATTCGACGGCCGACGTCTCCGCTCTGATGCACGGCAACTGGATCGACCTGTTGCGGCGCGCCTGGGCGGCCTGATGGCCTCCCACGGCGCCCCGAACCGAACCCTCATGCACGCTCTGTGTGGAAACGCACGAACCGCTGATTGGCGTCGACGATCGTCGCCAGTCTTTCGACCAGCACCGCAAGCTGCTCGGCGGGGACTACAAAATAGAATTCGTCGTCTGTCAATTCGGTGTAGACTCGGTTCCCGACAAATCCCAAATGGGTCGCCGCGGTTTGCGATTGCAGCGCGGCGGGAATCGCCGCCCGCCCGCCGCAGCCCCGACCCCCTAATACCCGCGCGTCATGCTCGAGGAACTTCCCGATGCGATCACACCTTCTTCCCGTCGCCACCGCGCTGATCTTGGGAGCGTCGCTCGCGGGCGCCGATGCGTGGTCGGGCGAGCTGATTGTCCCGCTGCGAGTCCGCGCCTCATCCAATGACGGCGGCGATCAGCCGGATGCCAGTTTCCACGTGGATACACTGCGGTTGGGCGCCGTCCATTACGATCGGACAACCGGCAGCAATCTCCCTTACGGTCTGATGGGGTTTTACGGTCATCACGCGCGGTGCGTGAGCGCTGCCCAGACCGATCTCACCACGCGCGCGTACTACCCGGCCCACGAGTATTACCGCAGCGAACCCCCCGAGCACCCCAAACACCGCGGCATGTGGCTGTCCGCGGAAAACGACCATCAGGACGCTTGGGTCGAATTCGAGCTGCCGGCGGAAACGACCCTCGGCACACTTTTGGTCTGGAATTGGAACGACGGCCCCGAAGTTGGCCGCCGGGTCAAACACCTGACGATCCAAACGTCGACGCGCACCACGACTGGTGGAAAATTGGGGACAGTCGTTTACGACGTGACCCACGCCACGGTCACGCTTCCCAACCTGGGCCACATCCAGGCGCGCACACCCGACCTGCTGTTTACGTTTCCCCCTGGGACGCGCTCGCGCTATGTACGGTTGACCGACATGGACAACTTCGGCCCGCACCGCAGGCTCGGTCTGGCGGAGGNGTTCCTGGTCGCCGCGGGGGGGCCCGACGGAGTACGCGCCGCAGCGCCAGCTGGAGTTAAGCCAGAAGCCGACGGCCGCGAACCGAACTGGCAGCTGTTTCTCGACGACCACGCCATCACCCGCAGCACCGGCTTTCGACGGGTGCTGCACCATCCGCGGCCGCGCGGTGTGGTACTGGTCCCCGATCAGCCATGGGAGACGTTTGGAGTCACACCCTTCTATGTGGGACCGCGCCAGGGCGGTGGTTATGAATGCTACTACCAGACACTGTGGTGGGAGCCGGGGGGCCGATCNGTCAATCAGATGTGCTACGCGATCAGTACCGACGGGATCCGCTGGGAGAAACCTGTGCTGAATATGGTCGAGGGTCCCACCGAAACGAGCCCTCAGCCCGGTTTCCCGCTGGGCGTCAGTGGGGGTCCGCTAAGCCGCGCCAACAACATCATTCCCTGCGGGCATCCGCGGGATATGTTCCGGCACGGAAATGTGGTCGNCCCGGCCCGCCGCTACGCGATCGGCCTCGAGTTTCGCCGCGGCCAGCGGNTCGGATTCTGCCAACGTCTACCCGACTTCATCAACGATCCCAACTGGCGCGAGGGAATCGTCGACTCCGGGGGGTTCAAGCCGAGCCATTACAATGCGCTCGAATTCTGGGACGACCTCCACGACGAGTGGGTTTCGATGCGTCAGGCGCCGAATCACCCTCCGGTCCGTTGCGGCGGACGCTACGCGTCTGCCGACCTCAACAAGTGGAGGCTCGATCACTTCATCTATCCGGACGCGCACGACTCTACCGATCCCCGCTACTTCGACGAGGTGTACGGTGTGATGGGCGTCCACCAGGAGGGAGTCGTCCTCGGCTACCTACACTGGTTCATCGGCGATCGCACCCACGCCAACGCCGAATTGTACGAAGACGGTCACAACCGCCCGGCCGCGGAGGAGGGTTTGATTGGCAAATCGGTCAGTAAGGGCACCATGGAGGAGCGGATTGCGATCAGTCGCGATGGCGGCAAAACCTGGGACCGCACCGTGAGTCGGCAGGCCTGGATTCCGCACGGAACCGAGCAACACAGCCTCGACCGATTGGTGCGCGTCGACTGTCCGCCGTTGCGGATGGGAGACGAAGACTGGTTTTACGCCAGTATCTACGACGGCGATCACGCGGGCGCCCGGTACTACCACGACCAGCGGCGTTCGGTGATCCGAGGCGCTCTCTACGTTCAAAAACACAACCGCTACGTCAGCCTCACG
>PADE01000023.1 GCA_002702965.1 Planctomycetaceae bacterium | reverse complement strand
ATCGTGGCTGGATTCGAATTCACCAGCACGACTTCAAAGCCCTCTTCACGGAGTGCCTTGCAGGCCTGGGTGCCCGAATAGTCGAACTCACACGCTTGCCCAATGACGATCGGTCCCGAACCGATCAGCAGAATTTTCCTGATATCTTCTCGACGGGGCACAGTTTGGTTTTCTCTCCTCACCGGGCAAGCGGCCCTGACCAATGATGACAAAACAGGAGCAAAATTTCACGAGGTTACCGCGCCATGTCATTTTTTCGCAAGTCCCCGGCGGCCGGAGATCTCCCGATCAACCCCCGTTTCGCATTTGACGCCCGGCGTCAAGATCCCCAAACTTGACTAGTGAGCTGCCCTGCTGTCGGGGCGCATCGCATGCCTTCGCAGGGTGCCCAGAATATGAATACCACACTCAAAGTCACCATCAACGGAACGGGCTTCGCCGCGGACTACACCACCCGCGTGTACAGCCTGATCCCCCATAAAAACCGTGTCCGTATCGAAATCGCTGGCGTGACCTCGGGCCGCCTGGAAAATGCGCAGGCCTTTGCCGACCGCCACGGCATCGAACAAGCGTTTGCAACGCATCGGGAAATGGTGCAAACCGTACGTCCCGACATCGATAATATCGCCTGCGCCAACCATGCGCATGGTCCCTATGCGATCGAAGCAGCGGAAGCGGGTGTGCCGGTCATCGTCCTGGAAAAACCGCCTGTCATCTGGCCGGGTTACCGCGCCGGTCAGAGCGCCGACGCCGCGACCCGCAAAAACGAGTCGATGGAGTATCTGGGGCAGGTGCTCGATCGCGTGCGCGCCGCAAACTCCAAGCTGTTGTACGCCGAGGATTTTGTTTATCTGGACGGTGTGAAGGGCCTCGTGGAGTTGCTCGTGGAAGCCCGGCGGACGGGCAAAGGGTGCATTCTCTATCAACGCGGCACCTGTGCTCACCAGGGCTCGCACGCGCCTGCCTACGATACGCCCGCGCTGTCGGGAGGCGGCGCGCTTTTTAACAAAGCCTGCCACCCGTTGGGACCGTGCCTATACTTGAAACAGGTCGAGGGGATCCTCCGCAACGGTCAACCGATCCGCCCGCAAAAGGTCGCCGGAATGGCCCTGCAAATCCTGAAACATCAATCCCCGGATTCGGCGCAACACTTCCGGGTGATGCAAAACGTCGAGGACTTTGGCCGCTTGACGGTCGTGTTCGAGGACCACAGCGTGGCAGAATTACTCGGGCACGACCTGAGCATCAGCGGAATTCGTAACGAACTCTCGGTCCTTACGGATTTCGCACAGTACGACCTACGCGTGAACCCCAACAACGAAAATGAGCTATTTCTGCCGGCCGAAGATGCGGCCGGAGATCTCCTGTTTCGTGAAAAGCTGCCGACCGCCGCCGGCACGAGTTTTCCGCGCCCCAACCAATTCCATTCGCACGGCTACGTCAACGAGATGGACGACGCGGTCCGCTGCGCCCTCGATCCGGCCCGGAGTCCCCAATCGGGACCGATGCTCGCCTGGGATACGCTGGCGGTGCTGCTGGGAGGTTATGAATCGAGTGACAACAACGGCGCTGTTGTGGATCTCTCCGACCTGATCCACTCCCGCGCCTTTGCGGACCATGAACTCCCCGATCCCGAGAAGTTTGGCGGCGTTTTCCAGCGGCGTTAGCCGCGCGACCAAGAGGAGTTCTGCGGCCGCTCGGATTTCCGATCCGACTCGACCGCAGTCACACAACTAGCCCCCTGAATTCGGCTCTTCTCTCGGCGGAGCAAAACGGATTTTCTCGACCAGTTTCACGATCTCGTCGGTCTGCCGATCGCGGTATCCCGACACCGCGGTAACGGCTTCAATCGCATGCCGATAGCGCAGGTGGTAATCACAATCGAGTTCGACCTCGGCGTCTTGCGATCCAGACGGGCCGGCATCGCCAACCTGCTTGGCGATGTAGACATGCAACGCATCAAAACTGGTGAACGTGCGATCGTTGAGCGAAATGCTGGCGAGTTCTCCGTCCTCGTTGGCCTTTAAGGTCAGCCGCATCGGTGGCAGCAGGTCGTTTTCNTCAGGCAACCCGTCGTCCTGTGAAGCGAGCGGCATCTGGATATTGAAATCACCTTCCTGGGAAACGATCTGGAACGTCATGATGAAAAATACCAGCAATTGAAAGACGATGTCGATCATCGGCGTCATCTCAAGCTCGATGGTATTCTTGCCGATCCTGCTCGAGCCACGGACTTTCATGTCTGGGATCCTCAACCGGCCTCAGTTACCAACGTCTTCTTTTGCCCGCAGCGCAAAACGTTCAAAACCGTTTTCCTGGCAGATTTTGATCAGATCCTGGACTTTGCCCGTTTGCGCATCCTTGTGGGCGCGAATAATCACAGTCGCCGCACTGAGTTGCTGGTCTTTTTGCTGCAACACGCTCGCTTCGTTCAGTAGGTACGGTCGTAGGCCCTGAATCGACAATACCTCGGTGCCGCCGATGATCACGCTCCCCTGTCGGGTCAATTGCAAGGTGATCGGAAATTCAAGCGCCTCCTCGGGAGGCTTGGCGAGTGTACTTTCCGGCAACTGTACGCGTTCGTCCGTTTCACTTTGCGTGAAGTTGATCAACACCATAAAAAACGCGATCAACTGAAACGTCATGTCGATCATCGGCGTCAGGTCGCCTTTGTGCATTTCCGTTTCTGGATGTTTGATTCGCATAGTTCACAACCACCGCGGTCCACGAGAACATCACCGAACGACTTGCTCGCTCAGCTCTTTGCGGTGGGCCCGACGTTCTCGAATCGATTCATCAGCGACTCGCTGCAGATCCCCACTTCCAGAACCAGCTTGGCGACCTGATTCTTTAGGAGNTTGAAGGCCACAATCGCCGGAATCGCGATTCCCAGACCTAGCAGAGTGGTAAATAACGCTGTGGAAATTCCCTGTGCGAGGTCGACTGCCTTGGGCGTCGAACCACCCACCGCGATGACCTGGAAGGATGCGACCATCCCGTGCACGGTCCCGAACAGACCAATCATCGGGCTGATCGTCCCGATCAGCGCCATATAACTAAGTCGATGGTCCAATTTCATGGTCTCCTCTTCCGCAACTTCCTGCATCGCCTCGAGAGCCTGCTCGTAGCCAGCCGACAGCTTAGCCAGACCAGCGGAGAGGACCTGGCCCAAGAACGACTCGTCACTCTTGGCCAGTTCGTAGGCATCCTGATACTGTTTCTCGTTGAGAAACTGCTCGAAACCATCGAGCAATGCGATCGGACAGACGTTGTCGCGCCGGGCCGTTAGTAGATTCATCACAAAGAGGGCCACCAGCGTGAAGGAAAGGGCGAGAAAAATCAGCATGTAACCGGGTCCNAGTGCATCCCACAGCCACTGCAACCAGCTCGTTTTCTCGGGAGGCGCGGTCTCCTCGGCGGCGTTCTCGGCGGCAGGCGCGGCGGCGGGCGCACCCTCCTCAACTGGGGCCGGGTCCTGCTCCGGGTCCTGCTCCGGGTCCTCTTGGTAGGCCACCGCGATGCGGGGCGCCACAGTGGCCGTCACAACGGCCATGAGGAGCACTACTGCAAGAGTCAATACCGGCAGATGGAACGGGGCGAGTCGTCGCATGGATGTCTCCCGAAAGTCTAGCGACCAAATCAGATCGTCAACAACTCCAACCGGGCCACAAGTTGATCACACCGCGCCGACTAACGGCGTGTGCGGCACCCAACCGCGTCCCACTGAAAACGTCGTGCTTCATTGTATACGTGACAGGGAAATTCGGTAGACCGCCGTGATCACACCGTCCGGGAACCGAACTCGACCACGGGACGCTGCCAGACTCACGGCTATCCTTTCTTGGTGGCCCAGACACTACCCGCGTAACGCGACTTCAGCAGACTCGTCGCTTTGACGGCGCGATCTGGCTGATTCACCTGCACCCACAACTTTCCCAAATGGTAAAGCGACTCAGCATGGGCATCCGAATCGGCCGATCTCAACTTGGGAAGCAAATGCACGTGGAGATAAGCCAACAGGGCCTCTTTGGGCCGATCCGCAACACGATGGCAACGACCTAACGCATTGTACGCCCTTGCAAAGACCGCCGGTTTCTGCCCGTAGTCGTTCTCGCTAATCACCGTTTCAACGAGTTTCAGTCCGTCCTGCGGTTGCCCTTTCTCCGCCAGGCAAATCGCCTTGCCAATCGATGCCTCGAGCTTCTGGTCAATGGCGGCCGGGGNATTCTCCCCCGACGTGTTGACTTTCTCAAAAGTGGCCAGCGCCGCATCAATACTGCCCTGTGCCAACTGGGCCCGAGCCTGTAACACCTGGGCCCGCATCTGGTAATCCACCCAGGGTGCCTTGGCGATCGCAGCGTAATACACCGTCGCCTTTTGATAGTCCTCGCGCGACATCGAAAGATCACCGAGTACCTGCGCCGCTTCGTAGTAGTGGTGCGTCTGTGGATTCTGCTGGATGAAAGCGAACAGAGCATCGTGTGCTTGTTTCTTGTTACCACTGGTAGACATCGCCAAGCGAGCTCGTAACACCGCCCGAAAATACGCGACATCGCGTTTCACCAGATCGCGTTTTACGCTCGAGACGTCGAGCTTTTGCAACACTTCCAGAGCCGCTTCGTAGCGACCGTCACGCACCCGGTCGCGGGCGCTCTTGAGCTCGTTGGGTTCATTGCCAAATACGACCTTGCGGATCGTGTTCACGGGAATGTCGCGCTGCTGCCCCTTATCACTGACGCGCAGACTGTCGCGGCTGACCTCGAGAATACTACAACGTGTCGGTGTACCACTCTCGAATACCTGATCCTGCACCTGCGCCGATACCCGGCTCGCCAATGGCGCCAACGCCAACAGCAAACACGCCGCGGCGATGTAGGAGGAACGGCGGCCGACACGCCGCCCAGATTTCTCCATTGGGCGCCATGTCACGGGCAGTAACGAACTCAACTCGACGACCATCTCAGACCCCTTTTCACTCGATCACCGTAGGAAAGGCATGCGACGTCCGTCCACGGGTGAAGAAATCGATCATGGCGACGCCGCCTGTGCAGTTGTTCGCGTCGACTGTGAACGCTTACTTGACAGACCAACCACCGGTTCCCGAGCGGCGCGTTGGATCTTGCGCAACAGTCCGTCGTATTGCGGCCGCCAGATCTCATCCAACGTAAACGTATCGGCCGTCGCCAGCAGTGCTTTCTTGGCCCCTGCCAGGTGTTGATCCCGTTTGTCCTTTTCGTTTTTCCTCCCCAGCGCCAGCGCCCATTCGTAGAGGCACTCAGACAATCGGTACCGCGATTCGAGAAACGCGTTCTTTAGATTTTCATGGCGGTAGGTCACTTTGCCGATACGTTGAAATCCCCACACCGTGTTCTTCCCTTGAGGCGTCGGCCGGCCCCCCGCAAGCGCTCGCAAATAGAGCGCTTCCTTCTTTGGAAACCGCGCCCACAACTGATACGTCCGAGCCGCCTCGAGCTGTACGTTGACCAGCGCATTACGATTCTTGAGGATTGCCTCCAAGCGCGCCATACAGGCGCTGAACTTTCTTACGCGACGATAGCATTTTGCTAACTGCAGGGAAAAACTATCTCGCATCGCGGTATCCAACTTGAAATTCTGCGATTGGTTCTTGTCGAGGATTCGCTCATACGTCGCAATCGCTGATTGGAAATATCGGGTCGCGTCCTGTGACTGGCCGTCGCCCGCCTCGAGTGCCTCACCCATCGCAGAAAATGTATCGGCGACCCAATGGAGCACATTCAACTCCGTCGCGCCCTTGCTGACCTGTTGCAAGAATGTCTCGAATCCCAACGTCAGCTGCTTTCGCTGGGCTCCCGGATTGGCAAGTTCGATCTGTTGTTTGAGATCCTTGGCCAGTGTCGCGTAGTGACTAATCAGCAGTGTTTGTCCCTCCGCCGTGGCACCAACGGTGGCATTCAGATCCTGCATGATCTGCTTGGCTTTCTCGATCACGCCCTCGCTCGATCCGGGGCTACCGAGCGATCCGATGTACGAACTTAGCGCCGACTTGTAGGTTTCCGCCGCAAATCCCTTGGTCGCGACCGCGGCGTGCTTGGCGCGTACCAGCGTCAAGGGGCCAATTTGTTCGTCCTCTAACAGCTTCACTGCCTGGGCCGACTGACCGGTCTGTGAATAGACCTGAGCCAGCGACAGCGCCGCGGTCGCCAGGACCCCATCGACACTTCCCTTGCCACGCATCCGGGCAATCCCCGCGACCAGTACCGCCTGAGCCTGTTTCCGCAGCTCGCCGAGTTCCGATTTCCTGGTTGCCAAATCGATCCCCTGGGGTACGACTCCTTCGCGCTGCCATCGGCTTAACTGCTGATTCCCACGCAAAAATTCATACCAGATCGCCCGGCCGGTCTTCAATTCAGCGGGACCGCGAGCCTGAGAATCCTCGGGAATCTGCCCGAGAAACTTGCGTGCCTGGCTGACGTCCCCGGACCGAATGCTGAATTCGATCAACTGGTTCAACGCGCTCTGGCCCTCGCTCGTGTCACCCCAGTTGTCCGCCAGGTAACGGGCCGTGGCAATCACGCGCGAGGTCTCAAACGATCGATCACCCGTGGTATTCAGATCATAGAGTTGGCGAAACGACCACAGCGCCAGATTCGCACAATGACGAGCCGCCGAACTCCCGGGAAACCTACGGGCCACCATCTCACCGAGGACCGCCGCTTCGTAGTAATCCTGCTTCTCGAAGTGCAAATAGGACAACACGTAACGCGCCTGGTTCACCTCTTCCGGAGGAGTGCCGTCCTCCGCGAGTTCGAGCGCCAAATTGAAGTACCTGATCGCATCTTCGCGCGCCATGGTGATCGTCTTTTCCGCATTTTTGACCTGTTGGATCAGCGTTTTTTTCCGCTTCTCATCGGTTTCAACCTTGATCTGATCGGGAACCGTTTGCAGCAACAACTGCTGCGTGCGCATGACTTCGGTAGCCTGCTTGGCGGCATCCGCCGCTTCAGCAAAATTCTTGGGATCGGGTTTTGCATTGGGATCGTATTTACGGCCGCCGTAACGCGCTTCCAGACGCTGCGCCTGATCCTTCAGCGCCGAGGAAAAACGGGCCACCACACGGGCCTGTTTTTTCGCTTCATCTCGCGATCTACGGATCTGAGGATCTTGGGGGTCCTTTTTCTCCAGGTATTCAGAATAGCCCCCATGGGCACGGGCTAAGGCAAGTCGCAGCTTTAGCCAAGCGTCCTGGTAGACTTCGTTGGGACGGGCCCCATCAAGCCAACTTGCCGCCTGGCGAATCGCCTCAGCAAATTTCTGTTCCGACGGATCCAGCCAACACTCCATGGCCTCCAAAAGGGATTTGGTCTTGAGGGTCCGAAAAGCATCCGAGTCGTCCTCGTTCTCCAGGATCTCGACCAAGTAGCTGATCGCATCCGGAAATTTACCCAGTTTTTTTTGCACACGGCCTTGGTACAACCGCGCGTACAAACCGGCGATGAAACGGCGGTAGTCCTTGTAAATTGCGTCGTATTCGGTGTTCGCCGCGGCGAGCAATTTAGCCCGCTGTGGCGCTTCCGCGTCATAGGTATCCGCGATCTCTTCCTGAATCACCGCAGCCACCAACAGCGTTTGCAGAAACTGTAGACGCGTCTCTTCACGCAATTGGTGCTCGGGCGTGTCGACCCGTATCACCGCCGGGAAGTTCTTCAACTTCTGGCGGAGCTGTCCCTGAATTTTTGCAAAGACATTACGGGCGTCGCCGAACTGCTCACGGGCCTCGCCGAGAAGTCGTTCCTTTTGCGCCGCAGCGCCAGGGCGCTCCGCGCGCAGTACCTTGAGGGTCCCACGCTGTTCGAGCAGCGTCCCCAATTCGGTCTCGGCGGCGGCCACCTTGGGGTGCCCCTTACGCGTCTGGATAAATGCACGGAGATGTTCCTGCGCGCGATTGAGTTGTCGCTCACGCATGTCGAAATCACGTTGCAACCCCGACAATTTGATCAAGATTCTCCCCTGTTCGTAGGGGATGATCTCCTTCAGACGAACGGGCGCCAGAGGACTCGTCTCCATTTGTCCCAGGTAATCCAATGCCACATCGTACATCTGTGATTCGACCAGCCGGTCGAGGAAATCACGCGCCGGTTCTCCAGCCCGCGCACAGGTCACCCCGCAAAACAGGAGCACCAGCCACCCTCTCGCCTTGGCTGCGGAACTGTCCATGTACGCCGTCTCCTCAATCAAACCACGCTGGGCACCTCTGGTGGACGATCACGAGTCGCCTTCGAGCACATCCCACTGGGCACTCCGCCGCCAGCTCGGTGCGTACTACAGTCGCCATGGGGTCCACCCCGTTTTGCACAGGCATTCGCGACAGGCTCGCGCTGAACCGCGGCCGAGGACCTGTCGAACCGGGATCGAAAACCTCGAATAACTCATTATAGCCTCTGCCGAATTCGGGCAAGCCAGGGACGGGCTGTCGGCGGTATTTCTTCCCCGCTGTTGCAGCTGCTAGCGAGTCAATCCCCACCCGCGACGCGTCTTACCCAAATCCGCGCGATAAGCGGAACCAGACGGCGATCGACCGGGGATGCAGCTGACGCGAACAGCTGGAATCGGCTAAGATTCAGCATCCCCTGGCGCCCGGAAAAAACTTGCGAGAAAGGCACCTGCGGCGCGCGACCAAACGCATTGCATCTGTCAAATACGCAAACCGCCGCGCGCTCTCCATGACGGAACCCCGCTGGCATGTTCCCTGCCACCACAACAGAAGGTCAGCGGAGCAAACCTCCACCTGACTATTTTTCGAGGCGCGTCCGCTTCAAACTGTTCCTGTTGGTCAGCGTGTTCATGCTGGTCGTGGTGATGATGGAGAAGGCTCGCGATCCCCGCACGTACGACTGGATGGGATTCGACCGCAACGAGCCGCTGGCGCACCCTCAAGCTACCGCTCCTCCGCCCGATACTCGTATTCCGGTGGAGCGTGAGTCGCGGACGGCAGACATTCCGGGCATGGTGGCAGGCGCAGCCCTACCAGAAACGCCCTGGCATCAGCCACACGGTGAGCGGCCCAGCAATCGCCTCCAGCAAGCGGAAGCACTCGCCTGGACACAACTCTGGCCTCTGTTGCGGCGATCGGACCGCGACTCGCTCCACCGCTGGTTACAAATCGTCCTCGCGGGAGATGCGTTTCCCCGAGATACCGACGCGTCATTGAACGCCGGCGTAGAACAACTCGTCGAGCAGCTCGACGGACTCTGGTCGGACTACCTGGAGGAACAGCGAGCACTGCTTGTCAGCGACAACGCACAGCTCGATGATCAGCGGCGCCGCGCGTGGACCGACGTCCTGAACCAGCTGGCAAACAGCTGGTCGCAGCAGTACCGAGCCTCGCTCCAACAGATTCTCAGCGGAAAGTCGCCGAGTGCTCAACAACAGCGGGCGCTACGGAAACTCCAGCACCGGCTCGGTCAATTTGCGCTGACAAGAGTCCGCGATAACACGCTACATCGAGGGGTCGAACAAGAGGCTTGGTTCCACCTCTTTGAGATCTTAAAACAGACGCCGGAGCCTGTACTTTTCCAACGTTCGACGGGCGCCGCTAGCTACCTCCAGTTGTTTCAACAACCGAGTGAATACCGTGCCAAAATCGTCACGCTGCGCGGAAGCGCACGGATGATCTCTCGGTTTCGTGCGCCTCGCAACATCTACGGAATCACGCATTATTTCCGGATTGCGTTGAGACCACAGGGTGGGCCCGATAACCCGATTCTCATTTATTCACTCGAGATGCCTTCGCGCTTTCCCATTCCTCGCGAACCGGAAACGCATCGAGATGTTCGCGAAGACATCGAGTGCGTCGGATATTTCTTCAAACGTCTCGTGTTTCGTTCCAGCGACGGACTGCGGACCGCGCCGCTGGTGTTGGCCAAGGTACCTCGTTGGTATCCCCCCCCGGCTGGACTTTCCGAGGCAATGCCCGGCCCGCTGTGGATGTCCGCCGGCGCGCTGATCTGCCTGCTGGCGGCAATCGCCATCGCATGGATCGCGTACCGGCAGACCCAGCACGCACCGACCAGCGCATCGCGGGTGCCGGGCGACGGACCGCAACTGTCGATCGCGGATGACGATCTTCTGCCAACACCCGAGGAGACACTGCGCAGGCTCGCCCAATCCGACGCCAAACCACGATGAATCAACACCCCGACAACGCGCCCCAAATCACACCGCCAGGCGGGTTTCCAGTGGATCGCCAGTCCGCGCGACTGCCCGTTGCACGGCGCGGTGCCGCGGTCTGGATCGGGGGTCTGTTGGGGGCAGCGTTGGTGGGAATGGGGCCCTGGCAAGCGGCGGGGCAACCGACGAACCCGGTAGCGGAGGAACCGAGAATCTCTCCACTGCTGGGAGAACGCATCAGCCCGCGGGCGCTGCTGACCGAGGCGGGTATCGACGACAGCCACTGGAAGCGGTTTCTCGACGGCCAGGCGTTGGGGCCAGACGACGAGGAGGGACTGCTGAAGATCCTGTTTCGGCTCCCGCGTCTGTTTTCGCCCTACGACCTGCAACGCGTCGCACAGCCGGCCATTCCCGCGGATCTGTTCGATGACCCGGCACCCTTTCGGGGTCAGGTATTCGCGCTGCGAGGAAAAACGGTCGCTGTGGAACAGGTCGATCTGCCGGCCCGCCTGGCTGAGCTGTTCGAGTTTTCCCACTTTTTTCGGGTCCACCTCGAGTTAAGTGGGCAACCGAACCGTGCGATTCTCTGTACACGCACGATTCCACGGGCCTGGCAGGGCGAGCTGCGTGCGGGTCATCCCGTGAAGGTCTGGGGACTGTTCTTGAAATTGGGAGCAGCTCACGACCAGCGAGCGCAGCTGATCTTCGCGGCATCCCGTCTGGCATGGCTACCCGAGCGCGCCAATCCGAAACTGGGGATCACCGAAGACCACCTGCTCCTCGCGCGACACGGAATGGATGTGGCCCTGTTGGACACTTTGGCAGATACCAACCGCCGCCGTATCCAAGATTCCGATCGAGAGTGCTTCTATCAAATGCTGGCAACCGCGAGTCGCGTATCCAGCGAAGAAGTGGCTCGCCTGGCGGCGCCTTTGAACCTCGCTCGAGTGCTGACGCAACCTGAAACGCAACACGGAAGCGTTCACCTAGTGCACGCCCAAGCTCGACGTATCACGCGGGTTGTCGTCGCAGACGAAGACATCGTGGCCCGATTCGGGATCGACCACTACTACCAGATTGACGCATCGCTCCCGCTGGGCCGCACCACGGTCACCGCCGGCAAGCGGCCAGACGCTGAACGTTTGCAGTATACCAATTCCTACCCCGCGACTTTCTGCGTCAGACGGTTGCCCGCACGACTCGCGGCGATCGATCGTCGGCTCCGATCGGGGGTTTCCACCACCGAGAACCTAAACGAGTCGATCATTGTCACCGGCTGGTTCTTCAAGCTGTGGGCCTATCGCAGCCGGTTCACGGAAAAATATGGAGAAAACATCCCCCAAGTCAGCCCGATGTTTCTCGCCGCGCAGCCGCGCTTACCTCCCCCCACACCGCGGTCGATCGTCCCCGGCATGGTGGGAGGCGCCCTCGCTACCCTGGCAATCGGACTGATTTGGCTGGTTCTGTGGCGGGTTTCCCGCCGCGCTTCCGGCCGACAACGACGATCCCGCGACCGCTCCGAGCTGCGCAACCCGTCGGGTCTCGAACAGCTCTCTCAAACGGTCTCGTCGCAGCCCGATTTCGGCAACCTCGAAGACTCGCCCGAAGGCTAACCACACCTCGGCGGTGGCCAGAACTACTCGATTTCGATCGGCAAATCGACCGTTTCGGATCGCAGGCGAGGTTGGATCTGGCGAAACACGTCGACCTCAAAAGGTCGCTTGATACTGTTTCCCGCGGCGTCTTCCAAAGCCGTGTCGACCAACAACCGGTACGTTCCGCTCGACCATTCACGCTGGGGACGAAATCGCCAGCGCGTTTCGCGTTGGTCTACCTCGATCTCACCCATCACCGCCCGCCCCTGAGGTGAAACAACCCCCAGGACCCGCTGCAGCATCCCGTGATCCAGCGGCCCCGCAAAACGTACGCTGAGCGGCTGGCGAGTCCCCTGCCTCGGAGGGGTGATCTGCCAGCGCTCGGGGGCGGGCTGTCGATGGTCCGGTCCGGTCGCCTCCCACAACCTCTCAAACCCTCGTTTCAACGGTCGCCCCGCGGCATCCAGCCAGCGGTCACTGACCGTCAACCTATAGCGCTTCCCCTCTTCCAAAATCGGCCCCACTTCTTCGCGTGGCTTGAGACCCCGTTTAATACGACCCGGATCAAACAACACCGTCAGACGGGTTCCGGTCGGGTCCCAGAGTTCTTCGCCCAATTCCAGAAAGGGTAACTCCACGGGTGTCCCACTAGCATCCAACAACTGGATGTGCCGGTACGAATCACCTTGGGTCATCGGTCGCGAAAACTGAAAATAGAGTCGCAGCAGATTTTCGGGAACCTTCGCAGAGGTGGGGTAGACCGCCACCAACTCTGGCGCCGGTTGCTCGACGCGAGGCACCCGTACCAGCTGCCGGACCTCACGACTGCCCCGCCAGTGAACCCGGTAAGCCAGTCCGGGGCGAAAAGCAAACCGGGGGGTAAACGTGATCCGTCGAGCGGACCACACGTAACGTCCCAACACAGGGATACGCGGACTCTTGGTCTCAGAACTCTCCACGTAAACGGCCAGCAGCTGCGGCCAGGGAAGTTCGCGACGCGCGCATCGGCGCGCCGCCCTCACGTCTCCCGGATCAGAGAGAGTGACCGTAATTTGGTGCACCGTCCCGCGGGAAGATAACGCGATCCGCACCTGCGGACCGGCCGCGCAATCGCTTCCCCATAGCGGGACAGCCACGCTCCACACGCCACAACAGACCAACAGCGACCTGGAAAAGAAAGACGCCATCCGATCTCCCTGGCGACAGAAGAAGCGGCAACCCGGCAACAGTGCGCCGCCGGGTCGCCGCCTGCATCGACAACGCACCGCCACCGACAGGCAGGCAGTGCAAAACCCTTACGATTCGCCGATCAGGGCAGGTTGATCGACCGCAGGTTCTCCTGGCCGTTTTCCGCCTGCACAAGCACCAACGCCATCCGCTGGTTCAGGCGATCCAACTGGGTGATGCCCTGCAGTTCCTCGATCGTCTGGTATTTCAAACCTGCGGTTCCGCCACCGCCCACCCGCTTGGAAATTCCGGCGATCTTTTCAATGTTGTCGGTCGTCACTTTCATAATTCCGCGCGCACTATTGGCGATCAAGATGTAGTCCTTGCCCTTGTCCTGGTAGACCACCATATCGAGCGGGCGATTGCGGTTCCCCAGTTCAGCGATCGTCGTGCCTTTGATCTTGCTGCCCGCTTTGAGCGCGGTGATGGGAAACTTGACGAGCGGCGTGCAGGTGTAGCCGGCCAGCAAATAGGGAGCACCGGCAATCTTATAGGCGGCAAAAGTCCGCACCGGAGACCGTGTCTCAAACGCGCCGTGCGCACCGTGGTAGATCTCAACGCTGGTCCCCTTGTCAACCTTCTTGAACGGGAACGGGATCGAACGCAGGTTGGACGCAAATTCTTCGTTGGACAACCCGGCCACGAAGACGCGCCCGTCGACGAAGGCCAGGTCGGTGATCGACTGGGTCCGCCGATTTGATTTTCGACCCCGTCTCTGGACCACGCGACTTTCGGGCGCGTTGGGAAGTAATGCTTGAGAGTGCTTGATTCCGCTCAACTCGACGAGCGACAGGTCGCCCGCCGGGTTGACCCGCAGCAGCACCGCAGCCGACGCGGGTCCGCTTCCCCGGGTCACCGACAAGTAGACGTTGCCGGATTCAGGGTTGACCGCCACATCGACGACGCGTACCTCACGCGGAGTCGTTCCCAGCGCCGCCGCAATCTGACCTCCGAGATTCTTCAAATCGTAACTGGCCTTTTCCGGATCGCCATCGCGATCTCCGGTATCCAATGCGTAGACCTTCGCGGCCAGCGGGTCGCTGACAAATAGTACGCCATCGGGACCAAAGGCCAGCGGCCCGACCGACGTCAGATTGACATCGCCTTTCTTGAGGCCCTCAGTAAGATCCGCCTGCGCCGCCGACACCAACAACAACCCCAGGGCAATCGCCCGCATATACTGGCACAACATAACCGGCCCCTTTCTGATCGAAAAAATGGTCGCAGTTCACACGCTCCGCATTATCGGATGCTCGGCAAGCCGTGCAAGTAAGGTGGCCGCTCTAGAGGCAAAAATACGGCTTTGCAAAGTCCCACGAGGTGACCACGTGGGGCGTTCGGGCCGCGTCAACGCCGCGGTGAACCACGGCCCCGACACCGCACTATTTCGTGTCGACTCGCCAAGCACAGATCGATATGCTGCCCGCAGCGGTCAACGGACCTGTCCCAGAAGGAATTCGTATGCGCAAACCGATACGGCAATCGGGCACGTCGACCGCAGTGTCAACCATCGATGGGGGCCGTCGAAAGGTCATCCGGCAATGTATCGCCGCGGTCGGGAGCATCGCTCTCAGCGGGCGCGGGACGGCCGCTGAACCCCCGTTACCCGCCCGGCCCCCGGCCCCCATCCCATCGCTGGCCCGACTTCCCACACTGGGGGGTACCCAATTCTGGTCGGATACGTTGATCCGNCCCCCCTGGCGGATCCAGCGGCATGTNTTAACCGACGTCTGCCGGCTCTTGGACGGCGACGATCGCGCCGTGTNGTGGGGCAGTNACAAAAAGTGCCTGCNNCANTTTGCGGAACTTGAACGTCAACGGCAGGTACCCCCGCTTAAACCCCGGGTTGTAATCGTACTACACGGCGCGATTCGCACCCGTCGTTCGATGGCACGGCTATGCCGTTTCCTCGAATCGCGAGCGGGCTACACGGCGATCAACGTGTCGTACGCCAGCACGCGCGCAGAAATCTCACGGCATGCGCGCACGCTGGCGCAGATCATCGGCCACCTGGGGCCACAGGTCAAAGAAATCAATTTTGTCGCGCACAGTATGGGCAATTTGATNATTCGCCATTTCTTGCAAGACCAAAAGCGTCTTTCCCGACCACCCGCGGGCTACCCGAAAATCCGACGCATCGTCATGTTGGCGCCGCCAAATCAGGGAACCCAACTCGCGCAGCGAGTTCAAGACAATCTCGTGTTTCGCGCCCTGTGGGGAGTCAGCGGAGGTGAGATGGCAACCTGGAACGCGCTCGCGCCGCGGCTGGCCATTCCGGCCTGCGAATTCGGTATCATTGCCGGCGATTTTCTCGCACCGCAAGAAGGCAACCCATTGATCGAAGGCCCTGACGATCTCGTGCTGGCTGTCAGCGAAACACGNTTACCAGGCGCGCNTGATTTCTTGGAACTTCCCGTCTCACACAGTACGATCATGCATGATGAGCGTGTTCAAACGGCCACACTCCGGTTTCTCACTCGCGGGCACTTTCGCGATTCCCGAGCTCGGAAACCGATCCCGTCCACCCCACCGCCGTCCAAAAATCTCACACCGAAAGCGGGCTCGTGAATAAAGGTGACTGGCTGTATCTCACATATTTCTGTGGCACATGTTTCTGTGGCGTGAGTGCCCTAGCCGCCAATACTGCCCAGGCCGCAAACGAGATCCCACTGCATCGAGATTCGGTGGTCCGATTCGCAACGCGCGCCGAAGGCGCCGCTCTGCTAAAGACCCGCGACCGCTTCGTCGCCGCCATGAGTCCCTTTGATCGCCAGGCGCGACTCAAGGTGTCCCGCGCTGTCGACGAACAGGAGTACCTGCGGTTCGCCAGCGCGCAGGCGATCGACTGGGAACCGCAACACGTGGAACAACTGACCGCGGTCATCGATGCGCTGCGCAAACGTCTGGCGGGACTTCGGCTGCCGCTCCCCAAAACCGTCATGCTGGTTCGCACGACAGGCCAGGAGGAAGGCGGCGCCGCGTATTGTCGCGGCAATGGAATCATCCTTCCTCAAGGAAAACCAGGAGCCAGCGAGGAAGCCGCGCAGCGTCTGTTGCTGCACGAGTTGTTCCACATTCTCAGCAGCCACCAACGAGAGCTGAGGCACCGGTTATACGCGCTGATCGGTTTTCGACCCTGCCAGGAGATCCAGCTTCCCGGCGATCTGCGGGACCGCAAGATCACCAATCCCGATGGACCGGTGATCGCGTACTACATCGAACTACGCGAAGACAATCAACGTTTTCTGGTGGCCCCTGTGCTGTTTTCGTCGGTCGATCGGTTTCCCCCAGGAGCCAAGAACTTCTTCGGGGTGATGCAATTCAAGTTGATGCAGGTGGAGTCCGAGAACGACCGCTGGCGTGCCCGTTTGGTGGAGGGCCAACCGATTTTGCTCGATGTCGATACGCGCGAAAAAATACCCGCTTCCTTCTTTGCGCAAATCGGCCAGAACACCGGATATGTGATCCATCCGGATGAAATNCTGGCGGACAACTTCGTGCACCTCGTTCTGGGAAAGAAAAAACTGCCCAGCCCCGAATTGATTCGCGAGATGCGGCGATTGTTGTCGACCGACCGACGCTGACATCCTCTCCGCAGGCGCTGCTGTCAAGGTGTCGCCCCGTCAAATAGCGCCGTCAAGCGGTCTCGCCACGAATGCGGATCAGAACCTCTTGAGGCTGATCACTGGCCGTTTCCAGCCGCACTTCGATGCGGGCCCCGTAGGTTCTCGCTTCGGCGATCTTCAATGCCGCCGCGCGGCCGGAGAGCTGCTCAACGTCGAGCCGCGGCGCATCCTCCAGCGGCGGGCAGAACGCCAGGTGCACGGTCTGGAGCTTCTCTTCGGGTGGAAACAGACTGCGGCACAGGGTCTCCAGCGTTTCACCTCCGTCGCCGCGACGGGACCGCGTCGAATGTTGAAACACACCGGTGGGCAGCCCGGTGCCAATCGGCGGAGCCAGAGCCGCTTGCGCTTCCCCCTCGGCAGACAACGTCGGCACCCGCTCGGATCGGGATGGCTGGGGGTGACGCCGCGAAAACCCATGTCGCACCGCCGATGCTGCCCAGGCCAGTTCACTCACCCCAACCAGTCCCCAACAGGCGAGGTTCGGCCACCCGGGAAACCCGCACAAAGCGACCGTCAGTCCAACCGCGGCGAGCGGTGCCAAGACCCGTGAGATCAAATCGCCGTGCCAATAGGATTCACCGCTGCGCGCTTGCCGAACGAGCAGGCGCACCAGCGCCAACGCGAGCAACGCCAGCGCGACCCCTGCCAGCATCGGCGTCGGTGGCAGCGCCACCAGGGCACCCCGCCATCTTCGCAGTCCCAAGAAGCCCGCCAAAGCGAGCAGCGAAAACAGCGTCGCCAGCGCAGCGCCGCGGAGCAGATGCTCCCCCGTTCGAGGACGACAAAGCGCGTGGCTTAGATTCAAATCGATGGTCTCCAGCTGCGACGCGCGGGCGGCGAACGAGCCCCGGCCCGATCCAGAGGCCAGCCGCGATCGGTTACCCCGAAACCGAGGTCGACGCGCAGGCGCCAGCCAGTTCCCCAGCGCCNCCGGTATCCTCCCACGTAAACTCGGGCTCGCTGCGGCCAAAATGTCCGCCCGCAGCCGTCCGCCGAAAAATAGGCCGCCTCAACTTCAAATAATCGATGATTCCCCCTGGCGTCAACGGGAAAAAGTCGCGCACCACCTCGCAGATGCGGGCATCGTCCAGCTCGCCAGTTCCNATTGTGTCGACATGAACACTGACCGGTGCACTGACCCCAATCGCGTATGCCAGCTGCACTTCGCACCGCTCTGCGAGTCCGGCAGCGACAATATTCTTGGCCACGTGGCGCGCCATATAGGCAGCGCTACGGTCGACCTTGGTGGGATCTTTTCCGCTAAATGCACCGCCCCCGTGGCGACCCCAGCCACCGTACGTATCGACGATAATCTTACGGCCGGTCAACCCACAATCTCCGTGCGGTCCCCCCGTGACAAACCGGCCGGTCGGGTTGACGTGATAGGTCGGTTCGCCGCCCGCCAGTGAGTCGGGTAGCAAGGGGTTCACAATTTGCCCTTTGATGTACTCATGAATGTCCGCCAAAGTCACCTCGGGAGCGTGTTGGGTAGAAACCACCACCGTGTCGACGCGTACAGGCTGGTGGCCATCGTACTCAACGGTTACCTGGCTCTTACTATCGGGCCGCAGCCAATCGACCTCGCCATTGCGGCGCGCCTCGGTCAGGCGATTGAGAATACGATGCGACAGCGCGATTGGCATCGGCATCAATTCCGGCGTGTCGCGACAGGCAAACCCAAACATCAGACCTTGATCACCGGCGCCGATTTCCTTCCCCGTCTGGGAATCGGCGTCGACCCCCTGTTTGATATCGGGGCTCTGGCGATCGAACGACACCAGCACCGCACAGGTATCCGCACAGATCCCCATGGTGTCATCGGTATACCCGACATCGCGGATCACGTCGCGCACGACGTGCTGGTAGTCCAAGCCAGCTTGGGTGGTGATCTCGCCCGCGACCACCGCCACTCCGGTCGTCACCATCGTCTCGCAGGCAACTCGGCTGTAGGGATCCACGGCGATGCAAGCATCGACGACACCATCTGAAATTTGGTCCGCCAATTTGTCCGGATGCCCCATGCTGACCGATTCGCTGGTAAACAGATATTTGCCCATTGCCACCAGTTTGGCTCCTCCAAGAACGTAGAATTCGCTGCCTCGACCTGACTCGGGCAGCCGCGGCGAGAAAGGGGGTATTATAGTTGGCACACTCGATTTTCACCAACGTGCCGACGTTGGTGCAGCCGTCCAGGCGCTACCGGTGCGCAGAATGCGGACCCGACGGGCGCCGGCCTGGATCAAGCCGCAGCCACGGTGGACCGACCTGTTTGCGGCGGTACGAGTCCCGGCAGCTGGCCGAGCAGGTCGATCGTCTTGACGGTCGCTCCCAAGTTCTCACCGACGAGCTGTTGGGCCCGCGCTCCGAGGGCCTGGCCGTAAGCCGGATCGACGAGACAGCGCTCCACAAACCGTTCCAATTCCGCTCGATTTCGAATGACAACAGCAGCCTCGCAGCGCAGCAGGGCGCTCACCACGGCCCGAAAATTGCGCGTATTGGGACCAAAACAGACGGCCGCCCCGTAGGCCGCCGGCTCAATCATATTCTGACCCCCACGGCGCCCCAGGCTGCCCCCCACAAAGGCGATCTGAGCGGTTCCCCACCAGGCCCCTAATTCACCCACCCGATCCACCAATAACACCGCCTCCACAGGCAGTGGCACATCGGGTAGCGTAGAACGACGCGCCCAGCAGAGACCCGATCGATCTAACAGCTCGGCAACTTCCGGAAAACGTTCTGGATGGCGGGGAACGAGAATCAAGCGCAGTTCCGGGTACCGTGTGCGCAATCGCTGATAGGTCTCAATCGCTGCCAGCTCCTCGCCCCGCTGCGTGCTACCGGCCAGAAACACGCGCTCACCGGGGGCGATCCCCGCCAGCGTGGCAAGCCGACGCGTGGCTGGATTTTGGCGATCGGTTTGGGCGCCATCGAACTTGACCGATCCCGTCACATGGACCGCGCTGGCGCGAGCGCCAAGCGCGATAAATCGCGATCGGTACTCTTCGGTCTGGACTGCCAGCACGTCGATCGAGCATAACATGCGTGCCACCCCGAGGCGCAGCCTGCGGTAACCGCGCAGACTACGATCACTCATCCTGCCGTTGACGACCGCGACGCGCACCCGTTGCCGTCTGGCCGCGGCAATCAGATTGGGCCAGAGCTCCAATTCCGCCAGGATCAACAGGGTGGGACGGACCCGGCGCAGCGCTGCGGAGACCGCCCAGCTAAAATCGAGGGGACAATAGAACACCGACAATGTCGAAAATCGCTCTCGCGCCAGGTCGTACCCGGTCCGGGTGGTCGTCGAAATACAAACCGTCCAGTGGGGGTAACGAACCCGCCACGCTGCCACCAGTGGTACCAGTAGATTGACTTCACCGGCACTCACGGCATGGAACCAAATCACTTCGTCTTCCCCGGTGCTACGCGGCACCCGGCCCAGCAGCTTCGCACCCCAGCCACGTCGGTACTTTCCCCGCCTCAGCGCGACCCACAGCAACCAGGGCGCAGCGGCCAGCAAGGTGATCAGATAGAGCGTATTGAGAACATACCGCATCGTTCGAAGTCGGCAACTCAAGGCGTTGGATTCAAGGCGTTGGATTCAATCAGTGCGGATTCTCTTGTCAAATGAGATTCAGGACAAGAGACATCTTCGCTCCCCCGCGGTCGGGGGCCGACCGCCGCCAGGATCCTTGTCAGTGTAGGGAGATTTGCTTAGTGTGATCTGCGCGCCGTCGCGCACCGACCGTGCGCGTGGCAACACGGTTGCCCGACATCTTTTGGGAGCAGTCTCCATGGCGTTCGATCTCTCGGGGCGGGTGGCAGTCGTCACCGGAAATTCCACCGGGCTGGGTAAAGGTATCGGCCGCGCACTGGGGCTCGCCGGCGCTCGGGTCGCGGTCAACTATCTGCACCAGACCGAGCGCGCCCAAGCCACTCTCGAGGAGTACCGGAAGGCGGGAATCGAGACCGTTTTGGCGCAGTCCGATGTGACCACCCTTGAGGGGGTCAACCGGTTGTTCGAAACCGTCGAAACAAGCCTCGGAGAAGTCGACATCCTGGTCCCCAATGCAACCTGCGACCAGCCGCAGCGCGCCGTCGAAGAATACGATTGGCAGTGCTATCAAACGATGATCGACTTCTTCCTCAAGAGTCCCTTTCTCTTGACGCAGCGGGCATTGCCGACGATGAAGCAGCGAAAGTCCGGCCGAATCATCAACATTGTCAGCGAGGTGTTTCATCGGAGCGTCGCACCGTTTAGCGCCTACGTCGCGGCCAAAGGAGCGCAGATTGGTTGGACCCGAAGCATGGCCACCGAACTGGCTCCAACGGGAGTGACCGTGAACATGGTGGCTCCCGGGTGGATCCCCACCGAGCGCCACGCCGGCGACCCCCCCGAGCAGAAACAGGCTTATCTCGACCAAATCCCGATCGGACGCTGGGGACAACCTCAGGACGTGGGTGACGCCACGCTATTCCTGGCCAGCGACGAGGCGTCCTTCGTGACTGGACAGACGATTTGCGTCAATGGCGGTCTGACCCCGTGGTAAGCGGTGCGGTGGGGAACGAACGGAGCTCGCGTTCCCGTCGCACGCTGAGCGCACGAAAACGCCTCGCTCCCACGGGGCGAGGCGTTCCCGGATCGATTCGAAAAGTTGCCGATCAGCGATTCGTTGTCGATGGACTGACCGAGGTTTGGGTCGGACCGATCGGCAGCAACGGCTGAGTCGATGGATTCAGGGCCCCGCCCGTACTCCCCGGGCGGTACTGGCCGGCCGCGGTCGGTGCCCACGGCGTCGACGCCGAAGCCGGATGCGTCAAACCCTGCCCTCCCGCAGTGGGCGCCGTGATCGGGCGGTTGGCAGCCGCGGTGCCCGGTTGCGTCACTCCGTTCTGCGGAGCCGTGGCGGTGTATACCGCGGCGGCACCGGTCGACTGATAACTGCGAGGTGGTGTGGGCGCCGGCGAGTACGTGGGAGCGTTGGTCGGCGTCTGTTGATAGGTGGAGCGCTGATAACTACCGGGGGCTTCACCCAGGGGTCGATTTTGATACCCGGTTGTTCCGTAACTCGGTCGCGGCGCGGCGCCGGTCGATTGTCCAGCGCCCAGCGGAGCGGGTGTGGCACCCGTCGGGTTTCGATAGGGAGCTGTGGAGGCCGGTTGAGTGGGGTAATTCGTGGTCGGGGTCGTCGACCGGTAGAGCGGAGCAGAGCCGCCAGCCGCGGTGGTGCCGACGGGAGTCCGACGATAGGGAGTACCCTGATTCGCAGCGGCTGGGTTCGGTGCAGCATACGGGCGGGCAGCGGTCGCCCCGGAGCCGTAACCGCCGTTGCTCGCCGCCGTTCCGACCGCCGGCTGGCCAGTGGTGCGCGGTGCATTGGCGGTCGTCGCGGCGCGGTTGGGATAACCCTGATAGGGATTGTTTGCGGCCGTGGTGGCGGGCGTTGTCACGGTTTTGGGATTCGCCGCATACGACGGTAACGGTGTGCTCTGTGCGGTCGCCGCGTTGGTGTCATTGCCGCCGCCGAACCAGCCGGGGGTCTTGCAACCGGTCAATGTGCAACTCAACCCAACCAGTAACACCGCAGCCAAGCTGGAACCTGAATTCAATACTCGCATGACAACTGCGCCCTTATCTTGTTAAGCCACTAGAGACTCGCGGCAGCTCGCTTCACAGGAAACCCCGTGCGGTTGGTCAATGTGGACCGCCGATTCACCGGTGCAGGCCACATAATCCATTTCGGCTCCCTGTTCCCTACAGATAAACCAATCCGCAAAGATTGACGAACAACCCATATAGCGAACCGTATGGATGCGCCAGCGACGCCCCGTCGGCCTCTACTGGTGTCGACGGGGCGGGATAATAGGGGGGTGGCGCGCCCGGGTCAACGTCAATTCGACCCCTTCAAAGTCCGCTAGCACCCGCCGGCCGACTCGACGCCCGCTGCCGACCTCGGCGGGGACAACAGGCACCCCGCGATGTTGCTGGCCATCGCCGTAAAACAGCGTGCGAGGCCTGCCAGGTTCACGGCCGCGTCGATCGTCGACTCGCAACCCTCGTCAATGACAGACAGCCGTTTCGCCAGCGGACCGGTAGAGCCCTCTGGAATCCAACTTGCGACCCGTTGTCGAGAGACCGGCCCCGGCGATCGCCACGACTTTTCCGAGCGCCCCGGAACGGATCTGCAAAGCCCCCGTGTGGGTCCCCGTTGCCAGGTTGACACTCGGCCCGATTTTGGGAGGATCGGCGAAACGGACCGGGGTGTTGCCGGCGCCCGCCAGCCGGCACGGGCAGCACACCTGACTACGGCTTCTGACCCATTTCTTCTGACCCACACCATGTCCCGCTGTGCGAGCGCCCCGTGAAGATCACATCCGTGGAATGCATGTTGCTCGAACTTCCGCTCCAGCGGCCCGTCGTAGCGGCCGTCTCCAGCGGGGGCCGAGGCGCGCCAGCAGGCACGGTGTTCATGCCGGTGATCACCGTCCAGACCG
>PADE01000022.1 GCA_002702965.1 Planctomycetaceae bacterium | reverse complement strand
CTGCGATGATGGCAAGGGCAAAGGCGGCGCGCTCAGCCGTTTCTGCAAAGAGCACAAAGCACCCTGGAGCCTGGGCGATAACAGTGCGAAGGGCAAAGCGGGTGGCATCGCGATCACCGGCCATACCCAGTTTGGCTACCACACCGACGGGACTAGTGGAGACGGCGTACCCCATTCGTTCAACGATTACCCCAACCGCGTGCAACTGCACCAGCAGTGGCTGACCGCCGAGAAGGTGGCCCACGGTGGTGGCGACCTGAGCTGGGGTTTCCGCATGGATTGGCTGTACGGAACCGATGGCCCCGACGCCCAGTCTTTCAACAACAATGCCGGCGAATGGGATAATGGCTGGACTAACGGAATTGCCTACGGCAACGCCATTCCTCAGCTGTACGCGGAAGTCGCGGTCGGCGACCTGCGAGTCAGAGGCGGACATTTCCTCAGCCCGCTCGGTTACGAGTCGGTCAATTCGACCGAAAACTTCTTCTACTCCCGTAGCTACGGTCGTGGAATCGTCGATTTCATCCCCCGCACTGTGACGGGCGTTCAGGTCGACTACGCGGTGGGCGACAACCTGACGGCGCACGGCGGTTGGGTGAACGGTTACGACACCGGTTTTGGTAGCACGGACGACTCGATGTTCCTGGGTGGCGCCACGGTGGCGCTGGCCAACGGCATGGATGTCAGCTACCGGCTGCTGTCGTCGAGTGAGCGTTACGCCCACTCGATCGTGGTCGGAAATCAATTGACCGACCGGATCCACAGTGTGTTCGAGACCGTGCTGCGTACTGACACTGCTGATTCCAGTTCGGCCAGTGCGATCACGCTCAACAACTACCTGTTCTACGATCTCAACGACTGCATGGCTCTCGGCCTGCGTTCGGAGTGGGTCGATATGGGTCGGAATGACGAAGAGTTCAACGCGGTGACGGTTGGTATCAACTACCAGGCGAGCGCCAACCTGCTGCTGCGTCCCGAAGCCCGGATCGACAACTTCCACCAGGACATCAACGATGGCGACAACGACGGTGGGATCAGCGCGTCGGGTCGTCGCGACTCAACGGTGTTCGGTTTCGACGCCATCTGGAGCTACTAGTTTCTAGATCGTGAACGACGGACTGCCCGCTGGGTAGTTTCCATTTACGAAGATCAGGCAGCGCCGCGGGCCGACCGGTCCGCGGCGTTCGCCGTTTCTTGGTGGTGCTTGTGTGGAGGTGGACGGATGGTTCAGGCGGCGCGAAAATCCCGCCGTTGGCCGTCGAGGTGTGTCCAAGCGTCAATGCCCATCTTCTCCGCCGCCAGTGGCAGGAAAGAGCGGTTGCGGAACCGGGCGTAGCGTCGGGGGCGGGTCTGCCAGTGTTCCACCGCGACCGTGTCGGTATGCGCGACTCGCAGACCGTGCCGCTGGGCCCGCACAAAGAACTCCTCGTGCTCCTGGGTTTTCAGGTCCTCGTCCCAGCCTCCCATGGCCAGCACGGCGTCGCGACGAGCCACGAAGAACTGCGGTACGATGTCGCACAGCCCAAAGTCATCGCGCAGGTCGTGGTAGCCGCGGGTGATTCTCAGATGCCTCTGGTGAATGGTCATGGTGCCTTGGAAGTCAACCCGCTGCCGCTTGCAGAACAGCCCCATTTTGCGCTTGCAGTTGATCACGCTCCCGGCCGCCAGATCGGCGCTGTCGCGGGCCACAATCTGGGCGAGCAGCTCGATCCGTGTTTCGCCCGTGAAACAAAAATCGTCGTCCAGTTGCAGGAAATAGGGAGTCTCGATCCGCTCCAGCAGCCGGTTGCGGCCGGCGCTGGCCCCGCAGTCGCGAGGCAAACGGAGATACTCGGCGCCGAGGGGCGGAGCAGCTTGTAGACTATCGTCCCCTACCAGGATCGGCAGCTGCGGATAATAGCGACGGATCGAGCGGATCAGTCGCTGCAGCGAGTGGGGCCGCTCCAGTGTTTTGACGATCGCCGTCACTTCGACCATGGGAATGTCTTCTCGACTCGGAACGTGGCGTCTGTCGGTTGTTTGGTTCAAGCGGCCTGGGGATAGCGGAACCAGCCCCCTTGGGCGGCCATCGTCGGTTCGGCGGCGACCGCGCAGTCGACCATCGCAGGTGCATTGCGAATGGCGGCCGCCTCGGCCATGAAATGCGGGTTTTGGCGGAGCCGGTTTGCCGTCGACCAGGCCGACCCGGTAGGTGTAAAGATCGAGATACAGTCGGTCAACAGCTCCGACTTCCAGTTGATCAGCTCCTGACTGATGCACTTCAGGCCGGTCTCATCCGCCAGTTGGTCGAACCGCGCGGCGGTCACACTGAAGGTGCGTCCGTGTGTTTGACAGCTGTCCCCTCTGTGACGTTTTACCAGGCTGCGGACCAGGGGTACCTTGCGAAACCAGAACTGACGCCGGTAGGCGCCCAGATTGGAGTGGTGCAGGATGCCCACGCCATTGGGGGTCAGCTTGGCTGACAGTTGGTGAAGATAAGTGGCGATCACGTCCGACTCGACGTGTACCAACGAGTCGAAGCTGAACGCCAGGTCGATCGAGCTGTCGGGGATCATGTCCAGCGAGCGTCCATCGTTCTGATGGCATGCGAAGCGCTTGCCGTCGAACCGCCGACGGCAAGCGGTCACACATCGCTCGGTTAGATCGACGGCCGTCAAACGCTCGCACTGGGGTAACAGAAACTGCGTCCAGCGGCCGAAACCGGGGCCGATTTCCAGAATCTGCTCAGTCGGCAAGAAGCTGCAGATCCGTGGCCACAAACAACCCCACCACTGGCGTTCGGGGTCGCCCCATGGCTCCGACCACTGGTCCCCCGCGTCGCTCCAGTGGTAGCGTTCGCTCCACCAACGGCGATTCCATTGAACGGTCTGCATGCGAGGTGTGGATTCCTTTCCCCAGACGCGGGCGACGGGTACCCGCACAGGCTTCCAAAAGACACCCTGCTGTATCACGCTCGGCCGCGTTCTGTCAATACGAACTACCTCTGCCGGCGCGGCGGTCGACGCCCGATGGCCCCCTGCCCCGTGTATTCAGGCACCGGTAGGGTCCATAAAATGGCCTCACCGAGGCGGACGTCGTCGCTGCCGGGTTCGGGGGGTCGAACCGATGACCCACTTGTGTTCTCAACGAGGTACCACGTTCGATGCAATCTGATTTGTCCCGCACGGTGAGTCTGGTCACCGGTTCGGCACGCGGCATCGGTCTGGCGATCGCTGACCGGCTGGCCCGTAACGGATCGACGGTCGTCTATTCGGACATCGACGAGGAACAGCTCGCGACCACCGTGGCTGCTCGCGACGGTGCCGCTTCGCAGGTGCTGGACGTCTCCGAGGCGGGTCAGGTTCAGCGGGTTCTCGAAGAGATTGTCCAGCAGCATGGCCACTTGGACATCGTAGTTAATAACGCCGGCGTCAATACCCTGGCGCACCGGGTCACTATCGATGAGTTTCCCCGTGAGGAATGGGACCGGATCATGAACGTCGATCTGCACGGACTATTCCAGGTTAGCCAGGCGGCTGCCGTGCAGATGCGTAGGCAGGGATCGGGAAGGATTATCAACATCGCCTCGATTGCCGGTCTGGTTCCGCTGCGGCTTCAGTGCGCGTTCGTAGCGGCTAAAGCGGCCGTCATCAACCTCACCAAGGCGATGGCCCTGGAACTAGGTCCGGCCGGTATTCTGGTTAACGGCGTCGCGCCTGGTTCGACGTTGACCGAGGGAACCGAGAAGCTCTTTTACGGTACCGATGGCAAGTTCAGCGCCCGCGTCCAGGAGATGATCAACCACGTTCCGCTGGGCCGCCCGGCCACCACCGATGAGATCGCGGTCGCTGTACAGTTCTTGGCCGATCCTGAAAATGCCTACACCAACGGGCACGTAATAACCGTCGACGGCGGCTGGACCGCGGGATACCATCGCGACTTCTAGCGGTTTGCCATGCGGCACTGTTCCACTCCCTTGTTCATAAAACTGGAACGATCACCATGCCTGCAGTAAACATGATCCCGGACGGTGTTCCGATTCCGCTCAGCCGTCGCCGTTGGCTTCGTCGCGCCGTGGTCGGCGCGGCCGTCGGTGCTTGCTCGGTGCCCGGTGTCCGAAGGGCGCGGGCCGAGGTTGTCTATGCGGGTCTCAACAGTGACCGCTATTTGGGCCAGGTCAAGGTCGAGACACCGATCGAAGATCGCAAGGTCTTTCTGGAAGGGCCGGCCGTCGATCGAACCGGAGTTGTGTTTTTTACCAACGTGCCCGTGAACAAGATCCTCCGTTGGGATCCCCCCGCGCGCAAGCTCTCGGTTTTCCGTGACGATAGTCACGAGACGAATGGCCTGCACTTCGACCGCAGTGGCCGTTTGCTCTGTTGCGAAGGTGGCGCGGCACGCGTGACGCGGACCACGATGGAAACCGGGGCTGTCGAAGTTCTGGCGGCTACCTACCAGGGCCGCAAGTTCGCCAAGCCGAACGATCTCTGTGTCGATGCAGAGGGGCGGATCTATTTCACGTCCCGTTCGGCGGTGAAGGATCTGGATGACGAAAATCCCAAGGGGGTTTACCGGATCGATCCCGACGGCAAGGTGCAGCCGGTGTTACAGTGGCCCCAGGTCCATATGCCCAACGGGATCGTGCTCTCCCCGGATGGTAAGACGTTGTACCTGATCGAGGCGCATCCGGATGCCGATCACCACCGCGACGTGCGCGCCTACGAGGTGGGAGCCGACGGGTCCCTGGACAACGGACGGGTGCACGTCAATTTTTATCCCGGTCGCAGCGGCGATGGGATGTGCATCGACGCCGAGGGAAATCTCTACATCGCGGCCGGATTGCACAAGCTTCGGGGGACCAGCGAAACCCTCGACACCCGTCCGGGTATCCACGTGGTGTCGCCCCGCGGTGAACTGGTGGCGTTTCGAGAAACGCCTGAGGACACGATCACCAACTGTGCGTTTGGAGGTCCGGACCTGCGCACCCTGTACGTCACCTGTGGCCGTAAGCTGGTCAGTCTGCGAACGGATATACCGGGCAAGCCGTCGTACCGGCCAGAACAATAGGTCGCGCAGCAGCAGCGCGCGCACAAAAAGAGCCATCGGCAATGCCGATGGCTCTTCGATACACCGTTCCAACCGCCCGGGTTACTGGACCAGGGTTGCCGGATAGTCTTCATTTTTCAGCGTGGCAATCGCATTGTCGACATCGAACTTGTCCGATTCAACTTTGCAGGTCGCCAGTTTCTTGGCAAAATCGACGTCTACTTGCGCTACACCCGGTAGCGGTGTCAGAGCTGCCTTGACAGCTGCGACACAGCCGACGCCTCACGTCATGTTGTCAACCTTGAGGGTTACCTCCGTCAGGTCGGCCCCGGTCAAACCGGAGGTCGCATCCGACGGGGCATTTGACGCGCTGCAGCCAGCGGCCAACAGCACCATCAGGATGCCGAGTTTTCGGTGCATCAATGTTCTCCAATAGGAGGGTGAAAAGAGGACAAACGACCCAACAAACGCGAGGCGGCGCTTTGTTCGGTTGGCACTAGTATAACCAAATCGGTTGACTCTGCGGAAGATGCTTCTCGAGTAGGCCTCGCACCGCCCGCGGTGGTGCGCGATCGGGGCCCACGGACGACGCGGCGACTGCGCGGAATTGAAGAGCCAGTTTAGTTNCCTAACTTGTGNCAATGGCACACCTTGTGATGNCCACGCAATGAGCCGATGCCACGGGTGTTGCCGGCTGCTGTATGAACAGGCCCTACGCTTCATGCATACGGACCGGCCGGCTGAAAAAAATCAGGTCCAAACACCATGTCTGAATAGGAGCCGTCGGGGAGGGAGAGCGGGTCGGCCAGGCGGTACGCATCGATCACTTCTCGGTTGACGGTAATTCCTAGGCCGGGCGCATCGCTCAGCGCAATCTGGCCGTTGGCGATCTGTAGTGGTTCATCCAACAGTTGTTCNACCAGCGGATTTCCCGTCTGGTCGACTTCGACCGTGATGCCATTAGGGACTGCGGAGATCACGTGTGCATTGGCGACGATTGCCACCGCATCGCTCCAACTGTGCGTGGCGACACGCAGTCCGGCGGCGTGGGCGGCGTCGGCGACCCGCTTGACTTCGCTGATGCCACCGCAGCGACTGGCATCAGGTTGTACGATGTCGACAGCCTGACTGCGGATCAATTCCCGAAATCCCTGCAAGCCGAATTCATTTTCACCCGCGGCTAGGGGGACCTGAACGTCACCGCGTAGGCTGGCAAAGGCATCCAGGTTTTCCGGTTCGAACGGCTCCTCGAACCAGAAGGCACCGTTCGCTTCGAGCTGACGCGCCATTTCGCGAGCGGTTTGGTCGTTGTACCGCATCGAACCGTCGACCAGCATGTCGTTTTCTGCGCCGATGGCGCGTCGCACGGCTTGTACAGCGGCCACATCGTATTCAGTACTTCTTCCCAGCCGCATCTTCACACGGCGAAAACCCCGTTCGATATGTCCCGCGGCTTCCGCTGCCAGCTGATCGACATCGTTCCACAACAGGGCGCTGGCGTACGCTGGGCAGGAAGTCTGTTGACCTCCCAACAACCGCCAGACAGGTTCGCCGGCAGCCTGGCCGCGCAGATCCCACAGCGCCGTATCGACCGCTCCCAGCGCCGTCATCGCCGCTCCTTTGCGTCCGTACCAACGCGTGATGCGGTACATCTTGTCCCACAGTGTTTCGACTTGGGTCGGGTCTTCGCCCGTTAGAAACGGCGCCAACTGGTGTGCGAGAATCAGCTCCATCAAGCCGGGGTGCGAATAACCCGAGCCGACGCCGACGGCCCCGGTGTCGGTGTGGACTAGGACCAATGTCGTCACCCGTCCCGAGCAGGTACCACCTGCGTAAGTGAATCCNTCATCGTATTCAAAACAGAGGTGGATCGTTTCCAGGCGGTCGATTTTCATCGTTGCTGCGTGGCCTTGTTTGCGGTTGTGGAAACAGCACAACCGCTCACCCTANCGTGTAGATTGNGGCGGTCAAGCGACCGAACCGNGGAGCCGACNANTCGCCACCGGTACCACTTGCNCGCAGGTTGCCTCGGTTGCGGTGGCCGGCGACAGGGTGGATGATATCAGCGTTCAGATTGCTGGTCTCGCGCCGTCCGCCAGGCATCGGAGTTGTCTGACGGATGTTAGTGATTCCGCAGTCCGTGTGAGCTCGTTGCCCGCGGCAGGGATGTGTCTCTGCCACCCGGGAGCTTAACGCTGTTTCGGACCTTCCTGTACCCACCGGATTGTTGCTGATGCTCAACGCCACCGTCCTGGCAGCGCCCGACGCCGGGCTGCAAGCAATCGACTACCTGGTTGTGCTGGTCTATCTCCTTTCGGTCCTGGCTGTCGGCTTTTACTTCTCGAGGAAGCAGACGAAAAGCGAGGACTATTTTATCGGGGGTCGGCAGATGCCCTGGCTGGCCGTTGGTCTCTCGATCATGGCCTCGCTCCTTTCGACCATCTCCTACCTCGCCTCTCCGGGCGAGATGATTAAGAATGGCCCGACCATGGCCCTGGCGTGGCTGATCGTGCCGTTTGTTTTTCTAGTGGTTAGTTTCGTCTGGCTGCCGTTCTTGATGAAGCTGAAATTGACCAGCGTCTATGAATACCTNGACCGCCGGTTTGGGCANCGCGCCGGTCAACTGGCAAGTATCCTCTTCGTGTTCGTGTTGCGGCTGTTCTGGATGGGCATGGTTGTGCTGACCGCGTCGGTCGCAGTGGCGGACATCACCCACGCCAGCGTCGCGGGATTGGTTGGCACCGACCTTAGCCTGACCGGATGGACCCTGGTCGTGCTGGTCTCCGTCGGGCTTTTGGCCACGGTCTACACGGTGATGGGGGGTATCCAGGCGGTCATTTGGACCGACGTCGTGCAAACGGTGATCTTGGTCATTGGAGCGGTTCTGACCCTGGGGATCATCATGGTCGAGACCAGCACGGGTCCGGTTGACTGGTGGAACACGATGACCGACTCCGGAGCTGGCGGCCACGAGTTTCCCCCGCTGTGGAGCTGGGACCTCAGCGAACGCAACGTGCTCGGTTTTGCCTTGTTGCACAGTTCGTTCTGGTACCTCTGCACTTTCCTTGGTGACCAGGTCGCCATGCAGCGGTACTTCACGATGGGCTCGCTCCGCTCGGCCATCCGAGCCAACCTTGTGAACTTCAGCTGCGACCTGATGATCATGGTCCTGCTTGCCCTGTGTGGTATGGCCCTGTTGACCTATTACACGCAGAACCCTGTCGAAATTGTCGACGGAATCAGCGATCCTCAACAGGCCAAGGTCGCCGACCGTGTCTTTCCTCACTTCATCGGCCACCACCTGCCCGTCGGGGCGGCCGGACTCGTCGTGGCGGCACTCTTTGCCGCGGCCATGTCCAGTCTCGACTCGGGCATCAACTCGGTCGCCACCGTGCTGACCGTCGATTTCATTCGAAAGAAACACCCGGACATTACCGCCGCCCGTGAACTGCAACTGGCCCGATGGCTCTCTGTTGCCATCGGACTCGGGTGCACGGCGATGGCTGTGGGGTTGATGTTTCTCCCCGAGGATCTCAACATCATTGACGCCAGCGCCCGCACCTTCAATTGTGCGCTCGGCCCCCTGGCCGCCATGTTCCTAGTCGGCATGTTCCTGCCTCACGTGGGTGAAACCGCTGTCATCGTCGCCACCATCTGCGGCACGCTGATCGCCTTGGTGGTCTCGTGGTGGTCCGAACTGATCAACGGGCTTGGCCTCGCGGGGATTATCTCCGATGCCAACCCGGGAACCTTCCTGATCCTCCCGCTCTCGGCGGTTGGCACATTCCTGATCGCCGCCGTGGTCGGCTCGGTGCTTCCACCGGCTGATCTCGAGATAACCCGCAAGCTCACCTGGCGGGCGGTCGTCAAGGGCCAAGACTAGCGAGACACATCTCCAACGCATGCAGGCCTGTTATTCCGCTTCCATGACACGGCGAACGATCTCGCGGTCAAAGAAGTTGGTCGCCATGGCGGCGTCGACGATCAAGGTCTGGCCGTTGATTCCCGACGAGCGCGGACTGAGAAGAAAGGCCGCTACGTTGGCCGCCTCCTGGGTCTGTAAAGCGCTCCCGCGGGGGATCACGCGCTCGGCATAAAGATACGAATCGACGTAACCCGGGATTCCTGCCGAGGCCGATGTCTTGAGCAGACTCGGGCCGACCGCGTTGAAGCGGACCTCCGAGAAGCGGCTGAATGATTTGGCCAAGAAAGACAACGATGAATCGAGGGCTGCTTTGACCGGTGCCATGAATCCGTAGTTTTCGCTGGCCATGGTGGTTGTTGAAATCGAAATAGTCACCACCGAGGCTTGTGGGTCCAGTAGTCCTTTCAGCGCGTTGGATACCGCCATCAGGGAATAGCAGGAGATGTCGACAGCGCGCAGAAACTGCGACTTGCTGGTTTCGTGGAACGGCTTGACTTCCCCTTCGTAGTCGGCAAAGGCAATCGAATGGACTAGGCCGTGCAAGACCGGATGTGCAGCTCCGACGTCGCGTGCCAGCTGTTCCACGTTTTCTACCGATTCGACGTCGCAGACGAAAATCTCTTGGCCGGCGAGCAGCGAAGTGAGCTGCTCGCGGCGTTCTTCTGTTCGCACCGTATACAAGACGCGAGCCCCAGATGATGCCAAAGTCGCGCCGATTCTGTAGGCGATGCTCTTTCGATTGGCGACGCCCATGACTAGCACCGTCTTGTCTTCCAGTTCCAGAAAGTCCTTTGTCATGTCAGCCCATTCCACTCGCTGGGGGACGGATAATCGGGCGATGCCAGGGCGCTGCGCGGATGGTTGGCGTCGGGCATGTTACGTTTCTCCGTAATACCCGGAATCAGGAGGTCACGGTACACGCAAATTCGAAGCGCACCGCGACTTTGTCATCGAGGTGCACACGGGCTCGCAGGAAAAATGCATTGGCCAGGTGTTCCGTGAGCTCAACGATCAGTTCGACCGTATCACCGGGACGGACGATCTGGCGGAACTTGACGTCGTTCATCCGCGTGGCGACCGGAATTCCAGTTGTTTCTGCGATAAATGGGGACAACAGGATTGCTCCGGCCTGCATTGCGCTCTCACAGAGGATGACTCCCGGAACAATGGGTTCTCCCGGGTAATGGCCCCGAAAAAAGAACTCGTCCTGCTGAAACGTCTTGCGGCAGGTGATCTGGCTTTCGGTGCGCTCGACAATCTCGTCGACCAGTAGCATCGGCGGCCGATGAGGAATCGCTTCGCGAATGTCTGGGATGTCCATGGATACGCGGCGGTCAATGGGTCGAAACAGGGGCATCGTATGTCGCTTGGAACGCGTTGGCAAGCCGCGTAGGCGGTCGCGAAAAGGGCTTGTGGCCGACGGTCCACGACGAGTGCGAGCGGCCGTCGTGGTGCCCCGCTCAACAGACGCCGCAGCGCACCGCTGGCAGCACACGTTGAGATAGATTCATGCGGAGCAGACGCTGTTTCCGCTCCGCGGCGCAGAGTCGGCACGTGCTCAAGCGGTCCAGATCCCACAAATCGACGAAGACACGACCTCGCTCCATTTCCAGTCCGGCTGTAAATACGGCCTCCAGTGAAGCCAGTTGAGGCGTTGAGAATTGGTCGATTTGAGCAAGTTGTTCCAGCGCTCCGTTGCCTTTCCGGGTGGGGATAATCGTACAGCATTCGATTCCGCAATCGAATGCAAATCGAAGAGATCGGACGGCCCACTCACGGGCGACCGATTCGCCCAGATAAGGTGGACGCAGTAGGATGAAAGACCGTACCGGGATCTGTTCTTGGACCAGGAATTCGACGGCGCGTTGGAAAGTCTCTGGCGACATCCGCTTGTTCAGGCGCGCGAGGACTTGCGGATGTGCGGTCTCCAACCCGAGAGCCATTTCCAGACGCCCGTTCAACCGATCGCGAAATCGCAGACACTCGTCATTACAAAGCGACGGGTGATTTTCCACGATCACGGTGTCAAAATCACCAACCAGTTGCCCGATGGCGCGGTGGTCTTCGAGCGGGATTGCCTGGCGGTCAAAAAAGTTCCCGCTGTTGTAGAGCTTTACGGAATGGCACCGCGGCAGTTGGTCTAGCGCGAATGCAATCTGTTTGGGGATTGCGCCTAAAGGCACCCGTTGATCGGTGGTGTTTTTCCACAGGTCGCAGAATACGCACCGAAACGGACATTCGCGGTTGGTAAGAAAAATCGTGGCTACATCGACAATCGCGCCGTCGGAAGACCGTTCCGGTTCTGAGAGAAACGCGTAGGGCTTCCAGGAGTCGACGTCGTTCTTGGGGGGTCTGACAGCCTCAATCTGTGCGTCGGTGAGCGGCGCAATGGCGCCCCAGTTCGTTTTTGTCATGACGGTTGGAATGTCCCCGCGCGGGATATCAGACATGCATCGCCAGGAAGGCATCCCGATAGTCCGACTCGTCGCTGGGAAAAAGCTCCTGAAAACCGTATTCGCTAACTACGCCGTGCTGAAAGCGACGTTTTTCGAACACGGGCATTTCTAGACCGGTGACCTGCGCGACACCGCGGCGCACGATTTCTCCCTTGAGTGCGTAGAGTTTTTGATGGTCCCAGTCGGTCAACTCGATAAAGGGAATCGACTCGGCCACTGAGATCACGTTAGGGAGCGCGTAGGGACTGAATCCGCAAAAACCGAGCGTCCGGGCGGGAGCGGAGGTTCGCACGTGTCCGCGACTTTGGCCCCCTGAATAGACGAGCGAGTGTTTGATCGCGTCGACCCCCCAGCCCTCCTGATAGAGCATTAGGTTGCTGAGCACGCTGCGGATTGTCAATTCCGGGTTTTCCTCAATCGGGTAGTCTTTCAGGTTCTCGTCCCCACCATCTCCATCCACCAGATAGGACCAGTCGGGGTAGTGCTCACGGATTCCGCGGCACAGTGCCAGCGCCATCGTTGCAGATTGGACATCGAGAGGCTTGTAGTCTTCGATGACAGAGATTGCGTCTTGGTAGCGGATCTGATGTGCCGGGACGTTGACGACTTCGAGCAGGAAGGACAGATCGACCGCTGCCAGGAAGTGCATTGCTTGTTCGGTGTCGGCCGCTCTCGCGTCAACCGCCAGCGTAAAAGCTTTCAGCCTTGCTGGTGACTCGCCGCGCGCCAGCAGGCGGTCGTAGAGCGTGAGCAAAACCGATCCGCTATCGACGCCACCGGAGAACAGGACTCCGATCGGTGCCGCGGTGGGCAACTGGTCGAGCCAGCGGTCGATCTCGCGGGACAACGCCCCGATGTACGCAGCGCCAATCACATCGAGATCGGCCGCCAGGTCATTTCGTTCTGGCGCGAGGTAGCGGGTGTAGACAGGGTTTGGATCAGGGCACCCGATCAGCGATAATTCGACCACGTGGTGCGCCGGCACCATCCGCGTATAGGAAGGGTGGTACTGGTCGGACAAACCGTCTCGCGCCAGTTGTTCTCGAATTTCGTCCATTCGTTCTGCGACGATCAAGCAAGGGCCGGCGGCTTGCTTGGCGAGGAAATACCGCATGGGTCGCCCGATCGAGCGAGCCATGCGGATCGTCTTTTCCTGTCGATGTAGTAACGCAAACTGACCGTCGATTTGGCGGACTTGTTGTGGAATCCCCGTGCCGACGCGGGCGACCGCATCGTCGTACGACATATTCAGTAGGACATTACCGCCGGGGTCGAGCAGGTTGACCAGACGTTCGACATAGGCCGCGTTTTGCATACGTGGGTTTTCTCCTGGAGGATCTCCGATACGTCGGTCATTTTCCAGATCCCAAGTGAAACTGCAACGTGATTCGGTGGAGGTGTGGGCGATCCAGAGGCAAATCGGGTTCGGATCTTCTCCACGACAATCCCCCGTGAGGAGTTCCGCAGGTCATCGGGGAAGGGTCCCCGACCCGTCCGTGACAAGCGGTCCCTGGTTTAGAAAGGTCACTAGGAGACCAACGCCTGGAAGCGCTGAACCGCTTGCTCGATATTCTCTCGGCTGTTGAAAGCGCTCAGACGAAAATAACCTTCTCCGCTGGCTCCGAATCCACTGCCGGGAGTGCCCACCAAGTGGGAATGGCTCAGCAGATCGTCGAAGAAATCCCAACTCGATTGGCCGCCAGGTGTTCTGAGCCACACATAGGGCGCGTTGATTCCGCCGTACACTTCGATGCCGACCGCTTCCAGTCCTTCGCGCAGCAGACGGGCGTTGGTCAGATAGAAGGCAACCAATTCTTGAATCTGCGTCTTTCCTTCAACCGAGTAAGCTGCAGCAGCACCCCTCTGGATGACATAGGAAACACCATTGAATTTAGTGCTTTGCCGTCGATTCCAGAGCGTGTGGATCGACGTCCGGTCCCCGTTGCCGCAGGTGCCCGTCAGCGATTCGGGGACCACGGTGAAAGCACATCGTGTTCCAGTAAAGCCCGCGTTCTTGCTGAAACTGCGGAATTCGATTGCCACTTCGCGAGCCCCATCGATTTCATAAATCGAGTGCGGTATCTCCGGCTCGCTGATGTACGCTTCGTAGGCGGCGTCGTAGAGAATGAGTGCGTCGTGTTGCTGCGCATAATCGACCCACTGTTGCAGTGCCTGATGCGACACCACTGTGCCCGTCGGATTATTTGGATAGCAGAGGTAGATCAGGTCGACAGGAGCATCTGGAAGCGCGGGAGTGAAGTTGTTTTCCGCTCCGATCGGGAGGTAGACCAAGCCGTCGAATCGCCCACTGTCATTCGCGTTGCCCGTGTGGCCCGCCATAACGTTTGTATCGACGTACACCGGATAGACGGGGTCGGTGATGGCTACGACATTGGAAGGGCCAAAAATGTCGAGGATGTTGCCCGAGTCACACTTTGATCCGTCGGATACGAAGATCTCTTCGGGAGTGATGCCAATCCCACGTGCCTGGTAGTCGTTTTCGGCAATCGCGCTGCGCAGGAAATCGTATCCCTGTTCCGGTCCGTACCCGCGAAACGACGACCGTTGGGCCATTTCATCGACCGCTTGGTGCATCGCGGAAACAATGGCCTCCGGTAGAGGTTCGGTGACGTCTCCGATTCCCAGACGAATCACGTCGGCATCTGCGTGCGTATCGCAAAAACTGGATACCCGTCGAGCGATTTCAGGAAACAGGTACCCGGCCTTTAGTTTGTGATAGTGTTCATTAACGTGCGCCATGGATTCATCGTCTCTAGTAATTGGCTGATTCAGAACGTTCGTTGGTTTTAGGTGGAGTCCGGCTTCATTGCAACCGCCGACCGGCGAGTCGTGTTTCCGACTTCATCGACCTCAGTGCTGGGTCCCGGACGGATTAGTGCCACAGCTGCTGTTCGTGTAAGCCGACGTAAACACGTTTTCGGTTCTTGGTTGCGGGTCGGCGCGATCGTGATCGTATGTCCTTCGTTGAATGGCCGTGCCTAGTCAGTTGGTTTCCGGGGTGAGTTTGCCAATGACCATAGGTTGCCTCGCTGGCGTTCGATTCCATGTCGCCGTGTCCTGCCGTTGCGATACGGCCGTTGTTCCCAATGCCTACAGGCCCATCGGTGCCAACGTCTCTTGGCCGCGATCGTCTGAACGCGGGGATCGCACAGGAGCGACCTCAGTACAGCCAGTGCCGCTCGTACCTCTGACCGGAAAAACAAGTCTTCTGCACACCCTTCCGGACACGTTTCGTGTTTGAGAGTTCGCCGAGAATTCCGATCCTCGGACTTGTGGAATATGTAACCAACGTCTATCCTTCTGCTTGATGCGTTGACCCGCAGATGAGTTGTTGAAATACCAGGATCTTGCAGGCGGCCGAGGTTTACGGAAATGAAGAAGGGTATTCATCCCGACTATGTCGAAACGGCTGTGACTTGTGGCTGCGGGAATAGTTTTACCACGCGCAGTACGCGGCCCGAATTGAAGGTCGATATCTGCAATTTGTGCCATCCCTTCTATACCGGGAAGCTGAAATACGTGGATACCGCGGGGCGCATCGAGAAATTCCAGAGCAAGTTTGCGACGGGAAGTTATGCGAGCCTGCAAAAGGGTAAGAAGCCGAACAAGTCGAGCTCTTAGGCTGTACCCCCATCTTCTTTTGATCATCCGTTCGCGTGGTTTCTGGTATTCGCTTTGTGGCGATTCGGCGTTGCGCAAGGTAACGTAAACCCCGCGCGCGCGTTCTATAGATTGCTGTATCTAATGCGAGAAATGCTCGAAAGCAAGCTGACTCGGTTTGAGCATTTGGAGCATCAAATGCTGGAGCCCGAAGTCCAGGTGGATTCATCGCGAATGGCTGCCATTGCCCGCGAGCATGGTTCGTTGGCCAAGGTGGCGACCAAGTATCGCGCGTTTAGGCAATACGTGGATGAAATCGCCGAGGTGCAGGAAATGGCTTCGAGCAATCAGGCGGACGAACGGGAATTGGCTGAAAACGAACTAGTTGAATTGAAGGAACGGCGCGAGCGACTGTGGGAGGAACTACTCGACCTGACGATCGGGGGTGAAGACGCCAACCGCGTGAGATGTGTTATGGAAATTCGAGCTGGAACGGGTGGTGACGAGGCGGCTCTGTTCGCTCGAGATTTATACGAGATGTACAAACGTTACAGCGAGACCAAACGCTGGAAGTTGGAGACCTTTGGCGCGAATCCGACCGAGTTGGGCGGTTTCAAAGAAATCGTGTTGTCGATTGAAGGTGACGGTGTTTACCGAGAATTGCAGTATGAAAGCGGAGGTCACCGGGTACAACGCGTGCCGGAGACCGAAACCAAGGGACGGATTCACACCTCCGCAGCGACCGTTGCGGTGTTGCCAGAACCGGAGGACATCGAAGTAGATTTGGCGCCGGAGGACTACGAGGTCGAGCGCTATGCCGCCAGCAGTGGGCCCGGTGGACAGCATGTCAATAAGACGGCTTCCGCGATTCGGCTGATCCACAAGGAGACCGGAATCGTCGTGCAGTGCCACGACGAACGTAGCCAACATAAGAACCTATCCAAAGCCATGCGGATATTGAAATCCCGGCTGTTTGATTTCCTGCAACAGCAAGAGCAGCAACAACGTGCGAGCGCTCGTAAGAGTCTGGTTGGATCCGGTGATCGTAGCCAGCGGATCCGAACGTACAACTTTCCAGATAATCGTGTTACAGACCACCGCATCAATCTGACTCTCTACAAACTAGACCAGATCATTGCCGGCGATCTGCAGCCGTTGACCGACGCGTTGGTCGATCATGACCGGAATGAATTGCGCAGTTCCATGGATCCACTCGATTGACGCTGATGCGGATTATTGCGGTCTGGACGGACCGCTGTGGTTTGGAGTTGATGTAGTGTCACGACCTGACGATTGGACGATCAGGCGATTGTTGCAGTGGACAACCGATTACCTTACTAGGTGTGGTTCCGAGACTCCGCGGCTCGATGGCGAGATCTTGTTGGCTGCGGCCTGTGGCTGTGAGCGCATCGAGCTCTACACCGCGTACGACGAAACGACCCAAGAGGATGTCCGAGCTGCCTTTCGGTCGCTGGTACGAGAGCGATCTCGAGGGGTGCCGGTCGCCTATCTTGTCGGCAAGCGGGAATTCTATTCACTCAGTTTTCGCGTTACACCGGACGTCTTGATTCCACGTCCGGAAACAGAACACGTGGTGTTGTCGGTGCTTGAGCGGGTAAATGAGTGGAATTCACCCGAGCCGCTGCGGTTCATCGACATCGGAACCGGTAGTGGCGTGATTGCCATTTGTCTGGCTCGCTACGGTCCTAACTGCCATGTGCTGGGGGTGGACATTAGTTCCGCAGCGTTAGAAGTGGCACGCGACAATGTCGTTGCTCACGGCGTAGAGGAACGCGTCGAGCTGTTACAGAGTGACCTCTTTTGCGATGTACCGGATGAGACCACGTTCGACGTTGTGGTGAGTAATCCGCCTTACGTCAGCGAGGCAGAGATGGCGGAGGTGCCGGTCGAAGTGCGGGACCACGAACCGCATGTGGCACTCGTCGGCGGACCCCGGGGAAGCGAAGTCATCGAACGCCTGGTGCCGCAGGCTGCGGAATATCTGCGACCCGGAGGTTGGTTGATCTTCGAGATTAGCCCAATGCTCGAAGACTCCGCTCGTCAGATCGTGAATGCCGATGCCCGCCTCGGGCCCCCCGAAGTCAGCAAAGATTTGGCGGGACATGCTCGCGTAGTACAGGTCTCTCGCCGCTGAGCTTTGTGTGGGTCGCATGCAACATCCCGAGGGCTGGGTGATCTTCGATTCCACCCGTTGACGCGACGGTCGTTGCTCCAGGTGTCAGTTGCCGGTCTTCGGTTTACGTCGATTCGTCCAGCGGCCGTGATTCCAATGCGAGGCGATCGAGCATCGCCTGTAGCCTGGATTCGATCTGCTGCATCAAGGGATCGACCGGTGCGAGTCGGTCGCGTTGTGGATTGACTTCAATCGCTTCCCCGACTTCGATAATCACCTTGAGCGAACCGTGAACGCGGACTTGACCGTTAAGGTCTTCTTCAAAGCGTTCGAGGGTTTCCCATAATCGATCGACGGACCTGCGACCCATGAGATAGCTGGGAATATAGTAGGAGAGTTGCTGAGCCAGTTGCAGCTTAGTGAGTTGCTCACGGCGCCGGGCACGTTCGCTGTCGGTGATCGATCCGTGGATCATGTCGGGAAGGAGTTTCATGCGGAGCGCTTTAACTCTCGGCACGACGTCGCCTTCGCTGGTTTTCCCATTCCATTCCTCTTCGAGGGGTTGCAAGAGCGCATGCGTTAACGCACCGAGTCTCGCCTTGAGCGTCCCCGACTGAGTGGTCCCTAAGTACTCAATCTCCTTCATGCATAGCAGCGCTGTGCCGACTTTGGCGACGCGGTCTAGGTGCGAGAGGTGTCGTTGAGGTTGCCAGGAAAGACGTTCTTCAATTCCGGTAAGTACATCATCCGCTGCCTGATCGATATCGGATCCAAAAAGGTATTTCAGCGCGACCGGGTGGACCACGACTTTTCCATGCTCGGTACGTTTGAGTCGACGTTTGGCCGCGGTTTTGGCGATGAATGCCACCCCGTCTAACAACGAGTGGAGCCGATCGTTGGTGCGAGTTACCGAACCCTCGGGGAAAATGACCAAGGGCCTTTCGGCGGTCTCGAGAATCTGGATTGCGGTGTCGATCGCCTTGCGATCCACCCCCTCGCGGTTGACGCTGAATCCACCCATTTGCCGAATTGCCCAGGCCGTAAAACGTCCTTCATTGAATAGATGCCAACTGGCCATGGCGTAGACCAAGCGGTCAACTTGTCTCGACAGCCAGCCGATAACCAGAGGGTCACCAGTTCGGCAGTGATTGGGCGTCAGCATAATCCCGTGTCCATGATCGATCGATCGGCGCAGATGTTCGGTACCGCGACATTCGTGGTCGACAATCCCCTCNTGTGTGCGCAGCCACCTCCCCTGAAGATCGAACCGCCGGATAAAGCGAGGCATCCAGGTACCCCGGTGAGGCGGGATAAAGCGATACGGTTTTTCGACAATGATGTCTTGCATNGTTATGAACGGTACCCGCGTGGATGAGCGTGGTGCCAACGCCAGGCGGTGGCCACGATGGTCTGAATATCACTGTGTTGTGGAGACCAGTCGAGTATCTCACGGGCTCTCGATGCGCCGGCGATCAGTTCGGGAGGGTCGCCTGGCCGACGTGGCCCGATCGATGCGGGAATTGNGTGCCCGGTCACNTGGCGGCAGGCGTTGAGAATCTCCCGTACGCTATGACCNGATCCGGTACCGAGATTCAATTTCAAGCCTACACCGGGTTCCAGCTTGTCCAACGCTCGTAAGTGCGCAATGGCTAGGTCGTCGACGTGGACGTAATCGCGAATACAGGTTCCATCTGGTGTCGGGTAATCGTCACCGAACAGCGTGACTTCACTGCGTTGCTCCAGCGCGACCTGCAACAAGATGGGGATCAGATGAGATTCGGGATTGTGGTCTTCACCGAGATCGCCATCAGCCGACGCTCCCGCAGCGTTGAAATATCGAAGTGCCGCAAACGCAAACCCGTACGCCGCCGCGTAGTCCTCCAACGCGTGCTCAATGACCAGTTTGGTAAAGCCATACGGATTGACTGGGTGTTGGGGCTCGTCTTCACCGATCGGAAGTCGGCTTGGAATTCCGTACGTCGCGGTCGTACTGGAAAAGACAATACGGGACACGCCCGCAGACCGCATGGCTTCCAGCAAATGGAGGGTGCCCACTACATTGTTCTGGTAGTAGTTGGCTGGGTCCGAAACCGACTCGCCGACCAATGCGAGAGCGGCAAAGTGCATGACCGCGTCAATTTGGTGTTCTCGTAATGCCTGTGTTAGTTGTTCGCGGTTTGACAGGTCCCCAACAATGAGTTGCTCGGGAGACACGGCTCCGCGGTGTCCCGTCGAGAGGTTGTCGAACACCCATACTCGATGTCCGTGTTGATTCAATAGCCGGACGGTGTGCGATCCGATATAGCCCGCACCGCCGACGACCAGCAAGTTCATAGTTCGGTAATTCCTGCGGAATGCGAAAGCTGTTGTCGGACTCGGAGGCTCACCGTGTCGATCAATCGAGCTGGAACCTAGCCGTTTTCAGCNATTCGCTCAATTGGAATCAGCTCCATCTCGTGTCCACACGATTGATTCAGNCGGTCTCGGGTCCGCGGTGGCCGCGGACAGTGGTAGGGCCTACAGTCTGTAAAACCGCGCCAGTTGGTGGTTTGCGGTGGGCGATCAAGCTGGCCGAGGCATAGACCGAATCCAGATTGTGGGGAGTTCGGTCGACAGTCCGTGTGCGATTTCGAGTTCGTTGCTTGTTCGTGGTGAGAGGCGCTGACCGCAATAGGCGACAGCGCTGAGTCAGAGTCGCAGCCGTTGTTCTCTAGTAGGTTGGGGCTGGTAATGCCTCCACGTAAACTCAAACTCATGNGGTCGAAAATCTCCGCGTCCGAACCTGCGGGCGGGGAGTGGGCCAAATCCTTTGTCGAGTATCTGCGCAACGAATGCCGACTGGCGGAAAACACAGTAGTCGCGTACCGGCGTGACTTGAAGCGGTTTGACCAGTGGCTGCGAAATCGTCAGATCCCGCAACTCACGATTGCTGACTTGTCCGACTTTGTCGCTTGGCTGCATCAGCAGCAATTGGCACCCGCTACATTGGCCCGCCATATCGTGACTCTGCGGATGTTCTTCCGGTATCTACAACTGGAGGGCATCCTGAAGGAGAATCTGGCTGAACTGCTGGGTAGCCAGAAACTATGGGAGCGCGTGCCACAGGTTCTGTCCCCGAAACGGGTCGAGGCATTCCTGCGGGCTCCCGACTCCAGCGACTCATTCTGGNGGCGCGATCGAGCAATGTTGGAGTTGTTGTACGCGACGGGATGTCGGGTTTCGGAGCTGTCGAATCTGATGCTCCGCGATATTCATCTCGAAGAGGCGTACTGTATTTGTCACGGCAAAGGGAACAAGCAGCGTGTGGCGCACCTGGGTCGCAAGGCGCGCGAGGCGGTGACCGATTACCTCGAGAGCGAACGCTTGGCGCTGGAAAGTGATTCGACCGAAGGATCGTCATGGTTGCTGCTTTCGCGGAGCGGGCGGCGTTTGCGTCGTGAAGCGATTTGGACGCTCGTCAAGAAATATGCTGTTCGCGCCGGCCTGTCGTCGTCGATCAGCCCGCATACGCTGCGGCACAGTTTCGCGACGCATTTGTTGGCCGGTGGCGCAGACCTCAGACAAGTCCAGGAAATGTTGGGGCACGCGAGCATTGCCACGACACAGATTTACACCCACGTCGACATGTCAAGGCTCCAACAGGTGCACCGGCAGTTTCATCCCCGCGCGTAATCGCCGCCTGCAACCGGCGGGCACTCGTTTCTCAGCTTACCGCAGGGACTCGGCTACCGCGTCGAGATCGCGATGTGTTAACGGCTCGGCTCGCGGTTCTATTTGCGTTTGGCACGCAGAAAACGACTGAGGACATCGACGTTTCGGATAAACGTGGGCACATCGATAATGGGTTCGGTGGGTGACTCCTGTTCCTGGTATTTGAGCCGACCTGATTTGACCCAGGCAGCATCTTTGTTCAGATTGCTAATTACCTCGCTCGCGGCGGCGGTCAACTGCTCGGTGAGACGTATCGATGGCGTGGTGAGTGTTATTGGCTGTTCAGCCGTTTTAGTCGCGAGCAGTTGCTCGTACTCCTGTTGGATCGAATCGAGTTGTGACGCGATCTTGAAACCGTAATGCGTCGGCAGATCACTGTCGTCATAGGTAAGTTCATAGTTGCGGTTGAAGTACAGCGGCCGATTGGTTCGGAGCTCGTAAAACCGGGCGAGTTGACCGTTCTCCAATTGTGAACGCTTCAAGTATGCCAGCGCCTCGGGGATGGGGTGCAGGTATTTGCGCTTTCCGGTATGTCGAAATAGCAGCAACAGCGTACGCATTACTCCCTGAGACTCGCCTCCAGTGACCGCGGGCGGTTCGAATTTTCGCGCCCAAGCCGGGTGCATGTCGACATTGTATTGCTGCGCCCAGGCTGGTTGCGGATCGGGCATCTGCGCCGCGATGATGAAGTCCCCTGCCCTTTCGGCAGCCTCGCGGAACCGCGGATCATCGTAAATACGGGCGGCAAGAAACATCGTTGTGATCATATCGGCGATCGTATTGTCATTGAACGTGTAGTAGTTCCGATAATCGAGTCGTGGGTACTGACGCGACCAAGTAGGCGGGTAGCTTGCCGTGTGTGACGGGAAGTCGGCAGGATCCGGAAAACGATCGTACCGTTGTGGCCATGCGCCCAGGGGAAACTGGGCGCGCAGCAGTTGTTCCAGTGCGAACAGCGCGCGGGCGTGAATGTCTGAATTCTGGAACATCAGTGTCTGGTCTAGCGTCATCAAAAACTGCAGCGCCGCCTGTGTTGTATTGTCATCGAGGGTGGTCACGTTCCGTTTGTCGCGTGCCTCGCCGTCGGTTCGGTATGCGAATTGACTTCGCGCTTGTGAATCGAATTCAATCCGGTAGTCCCAACCACCCGATTGCAATTGGCCGTCTACCAGCGCGTTGCCGGTTTCCAGGGCAGCCGCTAGCAGGTAGGGCTCGTCGGTGAGGTGGTAAGCTCTCAAATAGGCTTGTCCGACGGTCGGGGTGCCGGGAGGTTGTACCCAGGCGGTGTGGGGACCGGTACGGTCCTCCCCTTCCCTTTGTTTCAGGTCGGCGCTATACCGCCACAGATACCCTCCCCGAATAGAAACCCGAGACCGGAAAAAAAAGACGGCTCGTTTTAATGCCTTGCGTGCTTCGGCTTGGGTTACGGCAGGGGCCCCGCATGAGGGCTGAACACTCCAGACGCAGAGGATGCCCACCAGCGCGAGCGCGAGTCGAGTTCGATTTGGAAACCGGCTCGGGTTGATTGGAAGTTGCGTGATGAGCATCGGGTGGCGTGTTCCACAGAAAAGCAGCGGTCAATTGGGTTATTAGGTGAAGGCCTTGCGGAGCAACGCGAGGCTGGCGGGAACCGCGGTTTTCGGGTCCTGTTGTCCTTCGAACTCCAGCGAAACGTACCCCTGGTAATTAACTTTCCGCAGAATCGTGGCGATCCGCGGATAATCGAGATCGAGTGTGTACCAGACGCCGCCGCCGAAGTACGTCTTGGCCTGGACGAAGACGGTTTTCGGGGCCAGTTGTTGAAGTCTTGCGTAGGGATCTTCGAGGAAGTTCCCTGTATCCATTGTGACTTGCAACCAGGGGGAATCCACGGCGTCGACGATCCGCAATACCCCCTCGGGCGTGAGTCCCAGACCCCAGTGGTTTTCGAGTCCCATCAGGACGCCGTACTTTTCTGCTAACGGCATGAGTTTTTCGAATGACTCGATGACCCACGGGAATCCGTCGTCGTCGGTATATCCTTGGAGTGGGGGTTCGATGCCGCGGTTTTTCATCAGTTCGTCGAAGCTCTTGGTGGTCCCCCACCGTCCGGTATTGACTCGCATGGTGGGGATGCCCAACTCGTGGGCCAGGCGGATGCTGTTGGCCGTTCGCTCGATGTTTTTTTGNCGCACATCTTTGTCCGGACTGACAAACCCCTGGTGCGTTGAAATGCCGCACAGATCCATGCCGTGAATCAGCGCGCGGCGCTTGAGATTTTGGAGGTATTTGCGGCTACGGCGCTCGTCGTCGGTCANCTGGATTTCGAGCAGTTCAACGGCATCGAATNCCATCTGTCCCGCCAGATCGATGCATCGATCGACGGGCCGTCGATCGGTGTGACGAAACTGCCAGTACGAGTAGGTTGACACGGCGATAGGATTCGGCCGGCGGACGCTGTTTGACGTTGTAGCGACCGCTGGCGTACACAATCGGCTCGAGATGCTGGGGCTGAGCGTTATCCCGGCGAGAGCCTGAGTGAGAAATCGTCGTCGACGCATAGTTTTCCCCATCCAAAATAAGACACGAGACATTGGTTCATTAGCGGGCGATTCTTNGCGTACGGCGATCGGTCGACGCGCTAGGTCACTGNCCCCCCACGGCGAACAGATGACGTTGCGCCCGAAACAGTATTGTTTGGCTGGCAATCGCGGGCGTACTGAGGCAGTATTCGCCGAGCTGATTACGGGCCAGAATATCAAAATCGGCTCCCGCTCTGATCACGCACACTTCCCCACTCTCCGCAGTACAGTAGATGCGGCCATCGGCTGCCACCAGCGAAGCGGAGTAGCTATTGGCGGCTCCCCGCGCAATGCGCTTCCGGTAGATCCGTTTTCCGCTGGGTGCGTGATAGCAGGTCAGCACACCCTGGTTGGAACAGCTGTACAGAAAATTTCCGTATACCAGTGGAGTCGGTAGATAGGGACCGCCCCGCTTTTTACTCCAGGCAATATAGGCGTTGGACTGCTCGCCTGTTTTCAGTGAAATATCCCCCTGCGCATCCGGCCGAATGGCGTAGATCGGTTGGATGGGACGGTAGCCGCTTGTCACAAACAGCAGACCGTGAGCCATGAATGGTGTCGGCACGGTAATCGCCGAATTGCCGTTCAGCCGCCAAATCTCCTTTCCTGTTTTCAAGTCGTTGCCACGCGAGAAATGTGTCCCGTTGGTGACCACCGCAAGCCCTTGCGGGCTTTGATAAACGGTGGGGGTCCCCCAGGATGGAATCTCGTTTCGAGGAGTGGTCCAGACGGGGCTGCCGTCGGCCACATCAAAGGCAGCCAAGTAGGAGTTCGTTTGCCGGTCGATTTGCACGATCACCAGGCCCCGTATCAGAATCGGAGAACTGGCGAATCCCCATTGGTAGTCGGGGTCGTTAAAGGCGCCGCTATCGAGGACGCCCAGATTTCGCGACCACTCTAACCGGCCATCGACGTTGTAACAGTAGAGTCCNCCGGAGTTGAAAACAGCAACCACGTGTGTTCCATCAGTGGCGGGTGTCGGGTTCGCTTGTGTTGATTTTTGGTGGCGTTTGACGGGGGGAATGCCACGTTCCGCGGTGTGNCGCCAGAGTACCCTGCCCGAATCGACAGACAGACAGATCAGGTTCCATTCGTGCTCGGATTGGTCCCCGGCAGCGTCGCCGTCACCGTATAGGCCAATTCTCAACTCGCGGTTCCCAGAACTGCTGGACGCGCTGGTCAGAAAGATCCGGTTGTCCCACACGATCGGGCTCGAGTTGGCGAGCCCGGTGAGNGGTGCTTTCCACCGGATGCCCATTTCGCGGGTTCCACTCCAGGTCAAGGGAAGCCGTTGGTCGACGGCAATTCCGCGTGCGCCGGGGCCGCGAAAACGCGGCCATCGGCTGCTCGCGGCGATCGCGTTGTCCCGGTCGATTGCGTCGGGGAATGCCCCCGGAGGTGGATTCGCAGGTGCCGTCGCCACNCGCTCAAAAAACTCGCGCTGCGGCCCGCTCGNTTGAACGAACCCATTTGCTTGTGGACCCTTAAGCTGAAAACGGAGTACGTGGCTGCTGTGTTCAAACAATAGATCGGATATAGCAATCAGTGGCGTGGCCTGGTCGTTGCGGATTAGCTCCAACTCGTCCTGTCGGATTACTACCTGTACCTCTTCCCGGTCGGCTGCACGATAGCGACCTACTAGCCGGGTCCGNTCGGGCAGGTCGAGTTTTCGGTACCCTGGCAGCTTCTCCCCTGCCTTTTCCTCAAGCATTGCGATGACGCGCTGGTGGCCCGCCCGACGTGCGTGCGCGGCCGCGGAAACCAACACGTCGCGCGCGGGAAGTTTGCCTGCGAGCAGTGCTCCGACGTTATCGAGCTGACCGCGAAAAGCAGCCGTCCGAAGCTGGTGGTCACGGTCTTTTGCGCCCGCCTGGACCAGCATCTTCACGATTTCCAGATCGCTCGCCATCTGCAGAGGCGTTGCTTTCCAGACCCGGTCGGGAATATTGGGGTTCGCTCCGGCCGCCAGTAATGTCTCGGTGACGAGCCGGTGGCCTTTCCAACTGGCTTGCCAAAGCGCCGTGATGTCAAAGCGGCCCCGTTCATTGACATCGGTGCCCTTCGCCAACAGCTCCAGGACGTGATCCAGGTTCCCCCGGCGCGCCGCCTTCACGAGTTCTCGGCCTGGATCGGCCAGGGCGCTGGACGGTGTTGCCGCCAGCGCGACCGCGAACCCGATCGCCGCGGTGAATCCTCGGAATGGAACGCGACCCCAGGGAGTGCGACCAATTCGGTTTGGAACCATCGAGACCACAACGCGATGTCCAGTGGTGGTTGATTTAGAGCGACGCGCGACCCTCAACAGGGGGCCATACCAAGACGTGCCTCGGGCGAGCGCACGTGCTGAGTTTCCGCTGAAAAGAGTGAGAAAGCCAGAAGTCCGGTCCCCCACCCCGGGGTGACCCTCTCTCCGGGTGGTCCAGAGTTTCAATCACCTCGGATGGTGCGGCAGTTGTGTTTTCCGCATGGTACAATCACCTATGAACATAGCAAGTAGACGCGCTCGCCGAGGTCGGCGGGACGGTGATAGATGTTTCCGNTGCCGAGACAAGATGATGCATGTCTTAATACGATTTCGAAGGCATCTCGCTTGCGGGATGCTCCTGTTTGGCGTGACAGTGGCGAGCGGTCAGGAGCCGGCGCCGGACGAGACGCCCCCGGTGACGTCCCCGGTGACGTCCCCGGCGGAAGGGCTTTCTCCTGTGCTTGCGAAACAGTTGGGCCAGTTGCTCGAACGCGACTGGCAAGATCGCCCCGAATGGGCAGAGATGATGGTCTCATTGTTGAAGGGACAAGGAATGCGATTAGGGGAGGGCTGGTTTCAACAGAGTGAATCGCTCTATGACTGGTTGTGGTTGTCGAGTGAATTTGACGGCGACTTGAACGGTCGTGTCGAGTTACAGGAGCTGCCGGTAATCGCTGAACGCGCGGGCTTTCTGAGTCGACTCGACGGCGATCGGGATGGTACGGTCACGCTCCGGGATCTCCGNGGGCGTCCGGGAGGTCCGGCGGCGATGNTGGCGGGCCAGCTGTTTTNCCGCTGGGACCTGGATTCCAATGGCAAGATCTCCAAGGATGAGATCAACGCGTTTTTTGAGCATGCGGATGCGGAGGAGCAAGGATTCTTAACTCCCGATGATTTGCGCCGGGCGTTTTCGCCACCCCCGGTGGCGGCGGCCGNTGGTGAACCGGGGCCGCAACCCACCCCCGCCTACTGGTTGCGGATGTTGTTGACAGGCCAACTCGGCTCGATGACAAAAGGTCCCTCGTTGGGTGACCCGGCCCCCGATTTCGATTTGCCGACGTTTGACGGAAAAGAGCGGTTAAAACTCTCGAATTTTCGCGGGAAGAAACCGGTCGTCCTGATTTTTGGAAGCTTCACGTGAGGACCCTTTCGATCCCAGGCTGGGATCCTCGACAAGATGTTTGCCCGCTACGCTGAGCATGTACAATTCTTGGCTGTCTACATCCGCGAGGCACATCCCATCGACGGTTGGAGAATGTCCTCCAACGACGAATTTGGAATTCGTATTTCTCAACCGAAGACATTTGCTGAGCGGACCGAAGTAGCTTCCAAGTGTTCCGATGCGCTGCNCTTGTCGATGCCTTTGTTGGTCGATCATATCGATGATCGTGTGGAGCGTGCCTATAGTGCGTTTCCCGATCGGTTGTATGTCATCGCTCCGGATGGTCGCGTCGTTTTCAAAGGAGGGCGTGGTCCCTTTGGATATCAGCCCAGATTGCTTGAGCAGTCTTTGATGATGCTGTTGATCGACTTGGCACAAAACGGACAATTGGCAACGAGCCAGGAGCATCCGCCGGAACCGGGCGCTGCGGATGGCGAGTAGTGTGTGCCAGCGGAGTCGCGTCACAAGAGCATCGGGTGGAGGTTCTCGTGGGAAGACGAAACGGGTCAAGCCCGAGCGAGTGGGGGGGAGATGTTTAATCGACGAGAGTTCTTGAAGACCAGTGGTGCGGGAGCTGCCGCGGGACATTGGACACTGAATGATCGCGTACGGGCGGAGTTGCTCCAGACGTCGCGGCAAAGGGCATCGGTCGGCGCCAAGAAACGTGTCGCAGTCGTGGCGACGGTGTGGACTTATTTATCGCATGCACAGCATATGTGCGATCGGATGCTGGTCGGATATCCGCATCGAGGCAGTTGGCACTTCCCAGATTTGCAGGTCGTTTCGCTGTACGTCGATCAGAAGCCCGACGGTGACCAGAGCCAGCAACGGGCGGGCGAGTTCGGCTTCACGGTTTACCCGTCGATCGAAGAGACCTTGTGTTGTGGACGTGACCAGCTCGACGTGGACGCGGTGGTGATCATCGGAGAGCATGGTGACTATCCCCGGAATCCGAAAGGACAGATTCTCTATCCGCGTTATGAGTTTTTCCAGGAAGTCGTGAAGACCTTTGCTGCCAGCGAGCGGTCGGTACCGGTATTCAACGACAAGCACCTTTCGTACAGCTTCGACAAGGCCCAACAGATGGTCGCTAAATCACGCCGAATGGAGTTTCCGTTCCTGGCGGGATCTGCGTTACCGGTCACTTGGCGGATGCCGGAAGTCGAGTTGCCTTTGGGTTGTGAAGTGGAAGACGCGTTGATGGTTGGAGTTGGCTCTTCGGATGCGATGGACTACCACGCCTTGGAAGCGATGCAGTGTATGCTCGAACGCCGCCAGGGCGGAGAGACCGGAGTTCGGTCTGTCCAGATGTTGACCGGCGACGCGGTCTGGAAGTCGGGTGACGAGGGACGTTGGTCCGATGCGTTGTTGTCCTCCGCCCTCTCACGTTCCGATTTGATCCTCGGGAAGACATTGGTCGATGCGCGTCCTCAGGACTTAGTCGGCAGCGGAGAACTCCCTCGTCTGGTGAAAAATCCGGCGGCTTATTTCCTTGAATACGTCGACGGAACTCGAGCCGNACTGTTGATGCTCAACGGGGCGGTCGGCGATTTTACGTTTGCCGCACGGGTCCGTGGAATGTCGGAAATTCAGTCGACGCAATTTCACCTTCCCGCCGAACCCAATGTGACTTATTCGGCCTGTCTGGTCTCCAAGATTGAAGAGATGATCATGGCNGATAGAGCGCCCTACCCCGTCGAGCGGACACTGTTGGTGAGCGGCATCTTGGAGAGCTGCCTCCAATCGCGACTCCAAGGCCACGCCAGCATTGAGACTCCCCATCTTGATGTCCGCTATCCGCCTCCTGGCAAAAGTCAGTTTTGTCGCGCATGACCTTTCCCGCGAGTACCGGGTGGGAGTAGTTGCCGGTTTGCGGTTCTTTGGATCCGCGGCGCGATTGCGTGGTGTTCGGGNGCCGCTCAGCGACGGACCGGCCACCAAGTAGATGGGTTGTGCAGCGGTAATAGATGGGTTGTGCAGCGGTAAATAGTCCATTTCTACAAGGGAAACAGGAGGGAAGTCTCTTGACNGCGAAAAGGAACATTCAGAGCGCTGTACGCTATGAGAATGCGGGCCGTGTGGTAATTGTGACGGGTGCTTGCAGCGGCATTGGCTGGGCAATCGCCCAGGGGTTTTGTGATTCAGGGGCCGAGGTTGTTGCGGTCGACATCGACGAAGCGGCTGCCGCCGATCTGCCGGGGGGCGTGCGATTCTTTCGGGCCGATGTCGGCTCACAGGAAGAATGCCGGGCAGCCGTTGAGTCGGCCGTTGCAGAATGGGGNGGAGTGGACGTGCTGGTGAACAATGCTGCGATCCAGCCTCCCGATTCTTACCTCCCGATGGATCAGTACCCTGCCGAATTGTGGGACCGCATAGTCGCTGTGAATCTCAGCGGATACGCGTTCATGGCAAAATATGCGCTGGCAGTGATGAAACGGCAGCAATCCGGCGTGGTGGTCAACATCGCGAGTGCCCAGGGACATCGAACAGCTCGGGGCGTCCCCGCCTATGGACCAATCAAATCNGCCAACTTGATGCAATCACGCCAGTGGGGAGTTGAGTATGCCAGACTGGGAATTCGTGTAGTCTCGGTCTCACCCGGTGCGATTGCAACGCCTCTCGTGACGTCGACGGCTGAGTCTCAGGGAGGTGAGAGACAACTCGCGAATCGGCATCCTCTGGGTCGCATCGGTGAGCCACAAGAGGTCGCCAATGCCGTGTTGTGGTTATCGAGCCAAGACGCTTCTTTTGTGACGGCCACCGACTTGGAGGTCGATGGCGGGTTAGGCGCTTTTGCCGCGTTTGCCGATCCGTACGCGCTGGATTCGCACACGCAATCGGAAGGCGAGCGGACCGATCATTGATACGAGTCCTGTGNCCAACGCGTGATCGGTTGGCCGGTGAGGTGGAGTGTTCTGATCACCTACCGCGGTCGTGACGGCAACGTGCNATCATCGATGACATTTTGTTGGTACGAGTCCTGATCCGGTAGCTCAATCGTTTCAGAGAACCCGGCTGCGGGTTTGATCTCGATTTCTCCGTGCGCGTCGGGTTGATCGGCGAGGACCTTGTGATGACGGACAAGTTCCAGCACCGCCAGAAACACACCGATCATCACGGACTTGTGCATGCCCGCTTGAAACATCTCGGAAAACGCCATTTTCCGGTCTTGAACTAGACGTCGGTGAATCTGTTTCATGTAGTGTTGGATGGGAGTATCGTCATACACGATGTTTGATGGTTGCACCGTCTGGCTATCGCGCATGATACGGCCGAAGACACTCACCAGGTCCCACAATTCAACTTCTCGAATCGGCTGGTCGGCGGAATCGACGCGCCGCGGAGGCAGATCGTTGGCTTGCCGAGCGTAACGCTGCTGCCATTCTCGGCTTTGATCGTCGAGCAGACTGGCGACATCGCGGTAGTTCTTGTACTGCAGCAGTCGTTCCACGAGTTCGTCACGGGGGTCGTCGATGACCTCGTTTTCTTCGTCCTCACGCGGCAATACCATCCGAGACTTGATTTCCATCAGTGTGGTCGCCATTTCCAGGAAATCACCCACGCTGTCGACGTTGATTTCTTCCAGGACCGCCAGGTAGTCGAGAAACTGCTCGATGATCAGTGCGACGGGGATGTCAGTGGTTTCGATTTCATGTTTGCGAACCAAGAACAGCAGCAAGTCGAGTGGGCCGCGAAAGATGTTGAGATGGACGTGAAAGTTCATGGGCAGCCAGGGCCTCCACCGCGAAGGGCGAACCGNTCCGGTTTAGGTTAGAGAGCCTACCGTGTGGGAGGGCCGCTCGTAAATGGAGGATCGTGTGGCGCGTAGCCGGCACCGATCGAGCAGTGACAGAGCAATACCCCTCTTTCGCGGGGANCCGAGGTCTCTGCGGATAGTTTCCCTTGCCCTCTCCTCCCGTTTGTATTAGNGTCCNNNCGNCTGTGTCTGGTTTGCGATCATNTGGGGGGGGAACTGCACGGCTACGAGAGGCCGAATTGNTCAACATAAAAGCTTGTGTCACGATGCTCGCCCCGTGGATACGCCGGGAGTTGTAGTGATGGAGATCAAACATAAAGAGACCGGAAAGGTTCTGTTGCGGTTTGACGGTCCTTCGCTGGCTGGCGCGAACCTGGCGAACCAGCGACTTTCAGGTGCAGACCTTTCAAGCCAGGACCTGTCAAACACAGATTTTCACAACGCGGATCTCAGCGGGGCCGACTTAAGTGGCGCCAATCTCAAGCAAGCAAATCTCCAAGCGACCCATCTGCATGGTGCTATGCTGCGCGGCGCTGATCTACGCGCTGCGAATCTGACCGATGTCATGCTCAACGGGGCGGAGCTTGTCGAAGCCGATTTCTCGCGGGCCGTGATGCGGTACGCGAAACTTCCCGATTGTGATATGAGGCGCGCTGATTTTTCCGGTGCCGATTTGAGTTTGTCCGATTTGCGAGGAAATCTGACCGAAGCCAATCTCTCCCAGGCGAATCTTAGTGGCGCGGATCTGAGCGGCGCGAACCTCCGCAGCGCGAATCTGAGTCACGCGAACATGATCGATGCCAGAATGGCGGAAGCTGACATGGCGCACGTTTCCATGGAGGGCGCGATTGGCCCCCATGGAAAACGCGTAGGTGCAGGACCAGGCACGAGGGCGTCGCGTCGCCCTTGGTGGCAATTTTGGGCCTAGTTGCGGTCTCCACCTCCCCCTCTGGGTGCGTCGTCCACCCCGCGTTTAGCGCCATTCTGTTGTCGACAATTCCGTTGTCGACCCCGGCACGCCGCTATTGCGCATCCCCGGCGGCTTCCGTTGGTACCGCGGCGTCAGGTGCAGGTGGCGCGATGATTTGTGGCTGCTCCCGCGGTACATCGAGCATGCGACGAATCCGCTTGGAGTGTTTCAAACGCGGCGTGAGTCGTCCGTAGCCGGGTTCGTCCGGGAGCGGCGGCTGCAGTCGCGGTTGCGGTTGAACCGACTCATCGTAGAGATCCTGCCAAAAGTCGTTGTCGTCGACGGTTAGCAATTCCAGGTCCAGGAAGAGCTGCATTCGCGCCAGAATGAAGTCGATATGCTGGCTGGCCACTCCGTTGAGCGCCGAGATGTAGGCCTGTTGCGATTCCAGGAAGTCACGCGCCCGAATGCCCTCGACTCCCAACCGCAGTTGCAATTCGGTTGCCACAACACGGTCTTTGGCGAGCGCGGCACTGGCGACCGTGATCAGGTACTGTTGTTTTCCCAGATCGATCGATCGCAAATCGTTGCGAACACTCAATTTAACGGAGTCTTCCAACTGCATCATCCGCCGTAGGGCAGCTTGATAGTTGATCAATGATTGACGGTACCCATTGCGCTGCGATCTTCGATTCAGTGGGGCATCGAAGGTGACCCCGACCGACGTCGTACTCTCATCGATAGACAGGTCGAACGGACGGTTGCTATCCGACGGGGTGCGAATGACGTGCGAAGCCTGCAGGTTCAAGATCGATTTGAGTTCGTCACTGGAGAGCTTGATTTGACGCCACGAATCGGCGAGCGATCCACGCTGGTTCATGATGTCATATCGTTGGGTCAAGGCGGTCAGCATGGCGTCGTCAACGTCAATTTCCAGAGGCGCCAGACCCAAGCCAGCGATCGACAGCAGCATTTCAGTGGCCCGTAGGAGATAGTCGACATGCCGCAGCGATTCCTCGAGCCGCTGCTCCGGATTGAGCATGGTGGTGTCGAGCTGTGTTTGTCGATCAAGCACCGTGACTTGTGTTACGATCGCCTCTTGTAACTTAGCGGCGTCTACCAGGAGTGTTGGCAATTGGTCGAGCTGTGCGTCGGAGATCAGCTGTTGGAATCTGAGGTTCAGTTCTTGCATCTGTTCCTCAAGCGCCCGAGCCTGTTGCTGGAAATTCGTGACATCAGCGGTTGCCAGCCCTTGTAGCCGTAGCAGCGCGAGGAGGTCTCCTAGCAGCTGCAATTGTTGTTCGATGACCTCCATGCGACGTTGCAGTAAATTGGGGATCGACGGCGGATCAGCCTCCATTTCTCGATTCAGTTTCTCGAGCGATTCTTCGCCCAGCAAACGCGATTCGCTGATGCGCAGACGGGTTTGAAGCAATTTCAATGCCGAGACGTCGGGTACCTGCTGTCCGATTTGCTCCTGGATCGCAATGAAATCAAAGATCCGTTCGATCAGTACCAGAGAAGAGCTGATCAACCCGTCCTGACTGGGAGGTTCCTGGTTGCGTTCGAATTCAAGCCGACGGCGGAAGCGACGGATCGACTCGCCGTTGACCGCCAACTCGTCTCTCCGTGTCAACAGCGTCAGCTCGGTGAGATCGAGGTTGATTTGTTGCTCAACCGGTAGGCCGATCGACACCTTTAAATTGTCGAGTCCCCGGTCGAGGCTATTGGTAGCGTTAATCAGACTGCTCTGACCGGAGAGCACGTTTTGTTCGATTTGATCGACGTCGGTACGTGAGGACGTCCCTAGCGTTAGGTATTCGGCTTCGCGCTGTTTGAAGCTGCGAATCAGGTTGAAGTAGTTCTGTGTCTGAATTTCGATTTGGCGGAACTGCCGGATCAGACCGTAATAGGAGGATACCTGATTGGAAAATAGCGTTTTGCGGAAACGGGTGAAGTTGCGTGCCGCGTAGACGACGCCGCGCTCGGCTTGCGTCAGTTGCTCCAATTGAGCGTCGCGTTGGATCAAGCTCTGCGAAAAGTTAAACAACAGGTTGGAACTGACATCGGCGGAAAACCCTTGCGAACCGTTGAAAGTCAACAACACTTGGTTGGCGAACCTGGCCGCTAAGTCGGCCCCCGTGACCAACATCTTATCGACTCCCAACTGGGAGGGAATGCTCATGCTGGTGCTCGTGTCGCCACCACTTCGGCTGTGGTTGAAGTTCCCCGAGGAACGGTTGCCGCCGGCGCTCGGCTTGAGCTGTTGCTCGAATCGGCGCTGTCCCAGGGAAAGCGACGTGAGATACAATTGTTCTTTTTGCGCCTGGTAGTCGCGTTGATTCGCACGTGTCAGATCAATGATATCTTCCAGCGTCAACCGCGGAGAGGTGTCGAGTTGATCGGATTGTGGAGGGCTGCCAAACGTCTCCTGAAATTCTTGACGGATACTTTCGAACTCGAGAAGTCGGCGAAGGCAACTGGCCGGTAGGGATTGCCAGTAGAGGGCGGGAATGGCCAACCTTTGAACCGTCGGGGAGTTCTCGTTGTAGGCCGGCACCGGTTGGTCATCCTCGGGAGACCGTTTTTCGAGAGACGGCGGTTCTTGCTCCGCTTGCAGAGCGAGGAATTCTCGATTCGGGTGAGATTCCTGTGCAGCGGCGACGGGGGCCCGGGGATCACGGGGTGTCGTGAAACTCGCCGATTGTACGGACGATGAGTGACGACCGGATCTTGTCAAGGCTGGCAATCGCCGCAATCCGTGGTCCACTGCCGTGGGGAGGTCTGGAAATTCGAAGGGGTCCGATTCCGCTGGCTGAAAACGAGCCGGGTCTCGCTGTGGCAGTTGCGGCAGCTGAAAAGAGTACAACGACGGCGATGGAGTCGGCAGTTGCGGATCCTCGAGCAAGCTGCTGTCGTACAACCGCGAGTCGGTCTGCGGGTAGATCGAATAGTCGACCGGCGCGCTCCAGGGTGTCTGGTGGGTCTTCTCTTCGAGGACCGCGCGCGCATCTTCNTCGGCGCGCTGCCGGTAATGCCTGCGCGTACAGCCAGCCAGCGTACACAGACACAAACCCAGAANCAGCGAGTATCGCAACATAATGATCACGACGTAGAGAATGCGAACGACACAATACGACCACTCTCTGATGTTGATCGGTCTGGTGGGGTCTGAGGATGAGGATTGGTGCCATCCTATCAATGGGNTCGAGTAGATAACTTGTAACGTTTGAAACGGTTGTGCGAGCTGACTGTCTCGGCCGCAGCCCAGTGGGGCTTTCTCGTGCCGGGATCATTCCAATCGGCCGGCTGGAAGCACGGTCGTTTGTCGACGGCCGCCGAGCTTGTCAACCACCAGGTCGGCGCATCGCGGAAAATCCGAGCACCGTCATCCCCAGGCTGGCGGTAAACAGTAAACCAAGCAGAATCTGGCGGCTGAATTGCCGCTGTTCGAGTTGCCCTTCCAGGGCCTGACTCGCGTTCTCGTCACCTGCGGCGCGGGCCTGGTGCAACCGCACCCCGGCCTCTGGTCCATCGACAGACCAGANGGCAAACCCACAGACGGCCAGCGCGAGCGCCAACACCAGACACAGAGGCGGCAGAAGTCCCTGCATTATTCGTGTCTCAGTGCTTCGATGGGATCCATCAGGGCGGCCCGGCGGGCCGGGTAGAGGCCGAACACAATTCCGATTCCCACCGAGATGCCGAACGCCAGAAAAATGGACCACCACTGGACGACGGTTTCCATGTCGGCGAGCGAGCTGACGATCGAGGGGAGACAGACTCCAGTCAACACGCCCAGCGCGCCACCGACTGATGAAAGCAGCACGGTTTCGACTAAGAACTGCGCCGTGATGTCCCACTGTTTGGCACCCAGCGCGCGACGAATTCCAATTTCTCGGGTTCGTTCGGTCACGCTGGCCAACATGATGTTCATGATTCCGATCCCTCCCACCAGCAGGGAAATACCGGCGATCGAACCGAGCACGAGGTTCCAAATCCGTTTCTCTTCTTCCGCTCGTCTCATCAGTTCCAGCGGAATGATCAGGCGGAAGTCATCTTTGTTTGGATGAGTTTGTTCCAGTAGTTTGCGCGCCATGCTGGCAGTCTGGCTGACCATTGTTGGGTCTTCGACCTGGAGGGTGATCTCGTTCAATTGAGTGCGTTCCATGCTGCGAGTTCCCGTGTTGAGAATGGCATTCAACTCGCCAAACCGTCGCTGCGCACAGGTAATGGGAATGAAGATATCGTCGTTGAGATCCTGCTGGATGCCGGCACCAGGGGTGGCGTTACCACTCGCCTGACTGGACAGCACGCCCACGATCCGGTAGGTATCATCACCGAGCAGGATGTGTTTTCCGAGCGGGTCTTCATAACCGAACAGGCGCGCCCATGAGCCCGCGCCGAGAACCGCGACGTTGGAGGTATTGCGCAAGTCGACCGATGTCACAAAGCGTCCCCGCCGCACGCGCAAGTTCTTGACGCGCGGATACTGGGGTGTGGTACCCAGCACCCTCGCATTGGCGATTCGCCGGGTTTCACGAGCTGCCGTTTTTGGTAGAAGCGCGAGGGGAACGGCTTGCGAGACGGTCGGCAAAGTGCCCTTGAGGCGCTCGAAATCGCGGTACTTCAGCCCGTATTCTAGTACGCGACTCTGTTGTTGGCTGGAGGCGGAACTCNGTTCNTCCTGTTGCNCTCCCGCGCCCCCCTGCCCCGGCTTGACGCTCCGGATAATCACGTTGTTGGCACCCAACTTGCGGATCTGTTCGAGTGCCTCCCGCTTGGATCCTTCCCCGATGGCGAGCATGGAAATGACTGAACCGACACCGAGAACAACACCCAGAACGGTCAGCAAACTGCGCAGCTTGTGCAGCAACAGATTCTTGATNCCGACCTTAACGGTAGTCCAATTCATGGCTCTGCCAAAAGCGGCCTGACGGGACGGGGAGATACCACCGGGCGGGCTATGCGCCTGCCGCTGCTCGATTGGGGGACGGGCCGGTCTTCGATTTCGACGGTGCTTTGCCGGATTTACTCTTTTTTCCCGATTTGCCCTTGCGCTTATTCTTATTTTTCCAGGCCTCTATCTGTGCCCGGGAAGGCATCTTTCCACGCTTTTTCATGCCGGGGCGCTTCTTGCCGGCCGGCGCGGCTGTCGCTGATTTGTCGGAGGTCGGAGCACCGCCTTTGGGGGCAGTTTTTGCCACGTCGGTATCCTCTGGTTCGGTCGGGTCCCCCACGCGTTCTCTTTCCTCCAGAATGTCCATCGGGTTCAAGATCACGGTATCACCCGCGGCGAGCCCCTCGCGAATGTGAACAAGCTGATCGTTCGAACGGCCGGGCACGACGTCTTTGCGTTCAATGCCGCCGCGCGTCTTGACATAACACCAGGTNTTCCGATTGATCTGGACCACCGCCTGAACCGGGACGCTGAGCACGTTCTCGAGGCTGTCGACATGAATGTCGACAACCGCAGTCATCCCGGGTTTGAGGTCTTCGACGTCTTCGGTGATCTTGATGTTGGTGCGGTAGGTCTTGGCGCTACCGGAACTGAAGTAGCCGCCGTCCTCCGGGATCACAGCGACCTTGTCGACCACGCCGCTGTACTGCCGGTTGGGAAACGCGTCGACACGAACCGTCACCGGAAGTCCCGGTCGGACCTGGTCCAACGCCGCTTCGTGCACCTGGGTCGCAACCTGCATCCTGGTCAGGTTTGGCAGCTCCATCAATCGCTGTCGCTCGTAGACCCCGATGCCCTCTGAAATCTCTGGCCGCCGACGTTCGCGGGCGTAGACCACCATCCCGTCGTGGGGCGCAAAGATCTTGCAGTACTCGAGCTGTTCTTCAAAATGCTCCATGCGTTCCCGTTCTTTTGTTTCGGTCCCGTTGGCTTCTTCTTTCATCGCCAGCGCCTTGGCTGTTTCCGCGATGCCGTCATTGACGGCTTGTGCCACACCCCGTTTCGATGTGTCAACATCGCCCCTCAACGTCAGCTCCTGCTGCTTGAAATCGTAGAGTGTCAACTTGCGCCGGTTGGATTGCAGCGTCTTGATCTTATTAATGGACGACGACAGACGGCTTTCCGCATCTCGGTAGCTGAGGCGGGTCTGGTCGCGCTCCGACTTGCCGCGGTAGCCGAGCTTGAAGAGTTCTTCCATGCCGGCGCGCTGCACCTTAATCAGGTCTAGCTTACCGCGGGACTCCACAAGCGCGTCATTTGCTTCGTCGATTTTGCGGGCGACATCCTCGATCTTCAGCTGAAACTCGCCGTTGACTTTGTCCAGGTAGCTTTCGATCGCCAGCTTCGACAGTTCATACTTCAACTCGGCTGCCGCTTTCAATGTCTCGTTCATCAGCAACACGTTATCGTAGGCGGACTGCGCCTGGGTCTTGGCGGAGACCGCTTTTTGGACGGTCACGGTTTGTTCGTCGAGTCGGTCGCGGATGGTCGCGGAGTCGAGTTCGACGAGCAGGTCGCCCTCTTTGACCGAGGTTCCGTTGGGCACACAAAAGATGATCCGGGTGCCGTTCCGATCTCCCCTCGACATCTCCTCCACCTGGCAGCGAAGGGTGGTTTTGGCCTGGCTTTCCAGGCTGCCTCGCTCGGTCACCTTGATTTCCAACGTCTTGTGTTGAACCGTGAACGGGACGAAACCCTCNANCTCCTGGCCCCCGCTCAGCAGGCTCAAACTGGCCAGTAGCAGCAGCGCACACGCTGTCCCGATGCCACCGATGATCGGCCACTTGCGTTTTGCAAACAACGCTGAAAGACGATCCGCGAGATTCATGTGGGAATTTCCCTTTGCGAGGGGTGCTCAAGCAGCTATAGGTGAGAAAAACCGCGAGTTTTGTCCATTAACCTATAGTATCGACCGCACGGGGAACGGGGATACAGCCGTAATTGTAACCGAAACGCGTCTTCACCGTGGCACGAAAACTGCGGACGGTCGTTGCTCGCGGCGGCCCGCCAAACCTGAAGACGCAAGATATGGCTGTCCGTTCACCGGGTGATCGTGATGCGTGGTCGCGCGGTGCCAAGCTCGGCCAACCGCCCTGCGGTGGGCCNGGCGCTGGCGATGTCGCACCACCTTTGGGGGGGGCGACCGGTATTCGCAGCCGCTCGGTTGGCCCTCGAAGTCACCCCGGCTGGTCCTCAGGACATATTCATACTCATCAAGAACTCGGCGTTGGTTTTCGCCTTTTCCAGTTGCGAAACGAGCAGCTCCATCGCGTCGGGGGGATTCATTTCGTGCAACACTCGGCGCAATACGCAGACGCGGCGGTGCTCGTCGGGGTCCATGAGCTTCTCTTCGCGACGGGTGCCGCTGGCGTTGATGTCGATCGAGGGCCAGATCCGACGATCGACCAGTTTTCGATCCAGTACGACCTCCATGTTGCCTGTTCCCTTGAACTCTTCAAAAATGACGTCGTCCATCTTACTGCCGGTGTCTACCAGTGCCGTGGCGATGATCGTCAACGATCCACCCTCCTCCACCTTGCGAGCTGACCCAAACACCTGTTTGGGTTTGGCCAGCGCATTCGCATCGAGGCCTCCTGACAGGATCTTTCCGGACTGGGGGCATTCGCTATTCCACGCGCGGGCAAGCCTTGTGATGGAATCGAGAAAGATCACGACATCGTGTCCGTATTCCACCATGCGTTTCGCTTTCTCGATCACCATTTCAGACACTTGTACGTGTCGCGATGCCGGTTCATCGAAGGTCGAGCTGATCACTTCGCACTGGGGTCCTTTGACCTCGCGTTCCATATCCGTGACTTCTTCCGGGCGCTCGTCGATCAGCAGCATAAAGACGTAGGCCTCACCGAAGTTCGCGAGTACGGCGCGCGCCATCTTCTGTAACAAGATAGTCTTTCCAGCGCGGGGCGGGCTGACAATCAAGCCTCGTTGCCCAAACCCAATCGGCGTAACCATGTCTACGACACGCGTTGAAATGTCAGCGGCGTCATGTTCCATGATGATGCGCTGGTTGGGATGTAACGGCGTGAGATTGTCAAAGGCGACTTTGTCATGGAGCAGGTTGGGATCCTGGAAGTTGATTGCTTCGACCCGTAGCAGCGCAAAATAACGCTCGTTTTCCTTCGGGGGACGGATCTGCCCCGAAACGGTTGAACCGGTCTGCAGGCCAAATCGGCGAATCTGGCTGGGGGAGACATAGATGTCGTCTGGACAGGACAGGTAGTGGTAGTCAGGGCACCGTAGAAACCCGAATCCGTCCGGCAGTATCTCTAGAGTGCCTTCACCATACATCAGCCCGTTCATGCGAACACGCTCTTGTAGGATCTTGAAGATCAAGTCCTGTTTCTTCAGTCCCGCTACCTCGGAGACTTGTTCGGCGCGAGCTTCCTCGATGAGCTCGCTCATATTCATTTTTTGTAGCTCGGCAATGTGGACTTCGCCCTGTTTGACTTTTTCATAACGATCGAGCCTCTCGACGTCCCCGTTCAGTTCATTGGCAATTTCTTCTGCCAACGACAGCGGTTCGTCGAGTGCACCATCACTGTCTTCCGGCGAAGCAGTTGGCGGCCGGCGTCGAGTGCGGTCCGACCGTGGCCGAGTATCGAATTCAGACATGATAGGAGACACTCCTGAAGTGTTGGTTTGCCCGGCAGTCAAACGTTGCCCGGCGGTGGGAAGCTAACGGGATTCGTTGGCGGTGCGACGAGAATAGCCGGCCGCATAACGACTCCGAGGTGGGAAATGAAACCGGTTTAGGGGAGCTTCAACTGCTTCCAGTATTGTTTGATCTGTTGTCGCGTTTCCGCGGGACTACCCGAATTGTCGATAACGTGGTCGGCCATTTTTCGCTTGGTCGCCAGCGGTGTCTGCGAAGATTCACGGGCTGTCATGTCTGCATCGATCCAACCGCGTTGGCGAGCGCGTTCGAACCGCTGTTCACGCGGTGCGTCGACAAACAGGATATGGGNACACCAGCGGTTCCAGCCGGCCTTGAACATGACTGCGGCATCAAGTGCAACGGCCGGTGTGTCGCCGGAGTTTTGTAAGGAATCCAGTTTCTGGCGGAGTTGATCTCCGATTCTGGGGTGCGTGAGGTTCTCTAAGAAAGCGAGTTCGGTGGGGCCTTGTGGCGGTGGTCCGAACACTCGTTTCGCAATCTCTGATCGGCGNATCCGCCCATCCTCGTCGCAGACCGTTTCACCCCATCGCGCCCGTAGCGCGTTTGAGACATCGGGATGTTGCAACACCTCATGGCCAATGAGATCGGCGTTCATTACCACCACTCCTAGGTTCTGGAGCGTCTCGGCAACAAGGGTCTTGCCGCTGGCGATCCCGCCAACGATTCCAATCACAAGCATGGCGCTGAACTGGATTACTCGCATTCCGCCCAATTTGGGCCGGACTTGACGTCTACGCTTAAAGGGACCGACAGCTGATGGCAAGAGACCATCTCTTCGGTGACTATTTCCGCAAGGTGGGGGACTTGATCAACCGGAGCTTCAAAGACAAGTTCATCATGGATCTGCAATAACATCTGAGCTGCCAGCTGTTCGCGTCGCAACCGCTGGTCGACACGAATCATCGCATGCTTGATTAGGTCCGCTGCCGAACCCTGAATCACGGTGTTGATTGCAATCCGTTCGGGGAGGCTTCTCTGGCGGGAATCGCCACGCTTGGAGGAGCTTCGAACACCCTGGATTTCTCTACGACGTCCGAAGATGGTTGTAACATAACCCTTGTCGCGACACTCTTCCAGTACTCTGTCGACAAACTGTTGTACGCGGGGAATCTTCTCGAAGTAGGAGTCGATGAAAACCGCCGCTTCTTCGACATCGATGTCGAGCGATTTGGCCAAACCGAAAGGACTTTGGCCGTAAATGATGCCAAAGTTTACCGCTTTGGCGCTGCGTCGCATCTCTGAGGTGACGTCCGCAAGTTCGACGCGAAAAACCTCGCTGGCCACGCGCGCGTGGATGTCCTGGTCGTCTTGAAATGCCTGCAGGAGCGTCTCGTCCGCCGATAGGTTGGCCAGAACGCGCAATTCGACCTGTGAATAGTCTGCCGTGATCAAGTGCCAGCCCGAGTGCCCAGGAACAAAAGCGGCGCGAATTTCTCTCCCCTCAGCGGTTCGAATAGGTATGTTCTGGAGGTTGGGTTCGGTCGAACTCAAGCGGCCAGTCGCCGCAACGTCCTGACGAAACGAAGTGTGTACTCGGTGTGTCTGCTCGTGGACCAACAGAGGGAGCGCATCGACGTAGGTACTCTTGAGCTTCGCGATTTGGCGGTATTCAACGACTTTGGCCGGCAGCGAGTGGTCGCTGGACAGCTGCGCAAGCACCTCGGCGTCGGTACTCGGACCGGTCTTGGTACGTTTGATGACGGGAAGACCCAGTTTGTCAAACAACACGGCCGCCAACTGCTTGGGGGAATCGATGTTGAACGGGTCGCCCGCCAGATCGTGGATCTCTGATTTCAGTACGATTAGTTTGTCTGCATAGCGGTGATGCAAATCGTCGAGACGCTCGACATCGATCTGGATACCGGCGAACTCCATGTCGGCCAGGATCGAAACCAGCGGCATTTCCACGTCGCGGAACAGTTCGTAAAGACCCTGATCGCGGAGTTTTTGACCCAGCAGTTCGACCAGACGCCAGGGAACGTCCGCATCTTCGGCGGCGTAAGTGAGGACTTGATCGACCGGCACCTGGTCCATGCGGATCTGTTTCTTGCCGGTCCCAATCAGCTGCTTGATCGAAATTGTCTGATGGTTGAGATAACGTTTTGCGAGTTCGTCTAGGCTGTGATTACGTTCACCGGGAACCAGCAGGTAATCCGCTACCATGGTGTCGAACAGAGGGCCTTGAAGATCGATCCCGTTTCCGCGGAGCACGATCATCTCGTACTTCAAGTTCTGACCGATCTTCTCGATCGCGTCGTTTTCGAGAATCGGACGCAAAGCCTCTAATGTTGTCTTGAGGTCTAACTGCGGGTCTCCTTCCGGCGCGCGGACAGGGATGTAACATGCTTTTCCAGCACCCCAGGCGAATGAGAGTCCCACCAGATCGGCGTGGCGTGGATTCTTGGAGGTGGTTTCCGTATCCAATGAGAATCTTGGGAGCGCGGAAAGTCGTGCAACGAGTGCCTCCAGGTCGTTGGGTGTTTGGATTAATTCGTAGTGAGTCGTCCAGTCGGTCGGCGCAGATTGAACCGTCAAGTTCGCTAGACGTTCGCCAAGTCGCCGAAATCCGAATTCCGCACAGAGTTTCGCGACTTGTTGGCTGTCGATTCCGCCAATCCGCGCCGCGGACCAGTCGAGCGGAATTGGTACGCGGGGATCGAGACGGACTAATTCACGGCTCAGCAGGGCCTGCTCGCGGTCTCGAATTAGGTTCTCGCGGCGTTTCTTGGCCTTAATCGCCTCCGCGTTGTCCAGAATACCGTCGAGTGTTTCGTACTCGTGCAGCAAGTCAGCCGCCGTTTTCTTGCCAATGCCTTCCACACCGGGAACGTTGTCTACCGCGTCACCCCAGAGCGCCTGAAAATCGACCACCTGGTCCGGGCGGATTCCCCAGTCGTCGACGACTTCGCGAACACCAATTGAGGTGTCTTTGCGAATGTTGTAGATCTCAATCTGCTCGTTGATCAGTTGGCGACAGTCCTTGTCGCTGGTGACGAGCACGCAACGTCCACCACGCGTCTCGGTTTCGCACGCGACGGTTGCCATAATGTCATCGGCTTCATAGTTCGCCAGTGTCAAAACGGGAATTCCGAGCGCCCCGAGCATCCGTTGAATGTCCGGGATCTGGCACCGTAGATCGTCTGGCATCGGCGAGCGATTGCCCTTGTAGTCGGGGTACAGATCGTGGCGGAAAGTACGTGCGGAATGGTCGAAAGCACAAAACAGAAGTTCCCCTTTCGGCCTCTCCAGCAGGTCGAGAATGTCACGGGTAAATCCGTGAATGGCATTTACCGGTTGGCCGTTGGGGCCCGTCATCTCGGGCAGGGCGTGGTAGACCTGATAGATCAGTCCCAACGCATCGATGACCACAACCGTTTGCTGGTCGAGCGAACCGGGTTCTGGGGGAGACGTCGATGCCGACGTGGCCCCCGGCTTGTTCTGGGAATCAAAACCGTCGAGTAGACGTTGTGGATTCACGATCGATTGTCCTTGACTGGAAGCGCCGCATCGTCTGCCGTCATGGACTAGTCATCCGGCAATTGAACCAGTTCGATCAGCATGCCGTCGGGCCCTTTGGCGCAAACGACATGCTTTGCATCGGGTGCCGAGACGGGTTCGGCCATGAACTCAACACCCTTGCTCTTTAGTTCTGCTACGACGGTTGGCACATCGTCGAGAATGAACGTCAGCCAGCGGATCCCCGCTTGAAAATCAAAGGAACGGGCGGCCGGTGGATTCTCGATCTCCATCAACTTGATCAGTGTGTCGCCCGCTTTTAGCCGAACTTGGCGAAATCCTCGAGGAGCTAGTCGGGCGCCCGTCGCGGTACTTTCCGGAATCTGAATATCCAACGCCACTTCCATACCGAGTAGATCACGATAAAAGCGAACCGATTCGTCAAAATCGCTGCAGACGATACCGAGATCGACCACCGAGTGTCTCATTGCAAACATATTGATCTCCTTTCGAAACAGACGCCCGCTCAAACGGCCTGCGACCGATGCGCGTTGCGCTTACAGACCCAGTCGCTGGTGTTCTTTCTGCACTTCCTGACACCAGTTGCCGACATTCCATTGCCCCCAGGCTCCCAGGTTTCCGAGTTCGTGTGGTCCGAAGTAGACGGGTAAGTGCACGACGGCTAGGCCTGTGTGTCGGTGCGCCTCCTCAAGGGCCGCGATCAGTGTTTCACGACGCGTTCCTCCGGTCAACGCCTGGACCCCCGTAACGGAGTTGCAGAGGGTGACGTAATCGACGGTCACCGAATCGTTGGTTGCGAATTCGTGCCCGTATTGCGCGAACTGGAGGCCACTGATGGCCCCCATCCGGCGGTTGTCGAGAATGACGATCATGCCACGGACCTGATGCTCGACCGCATCGATCAGTATCTGAGGGTTCATCAGGAAACTGCCCTCACCGCAGATGGCGATGGCGTAGTCCGGGTCATCTGCCATTCCGTTGGCCAACAGCGAGGAAACCGCAAATCCCATATACGACGCCCCGGTGTCGGTAAACGTTCTGTCGGGTGCTTCATCCTCGACGACTTGAAAACCGTTTGCCTGCACATCTCCGGCATCAAAGTACTTGACAGCTCCGATTCGGTTGGCGAATTCGCTGATGATTCGAATCGCGGCGGGTTGTGTAAGGACTTCGGTTTGAAACGTCTCGTCGTATAGCCGGTCGGCATCGAAACGCTGCTGGCAGAATTCATGCCACTCTGAGCGTTTTGTGATGCAATCGGTCAACCAAGGAGAGAGCGATTCACTCGACTTGTGTTCGCCGGTGGCTCTCAGCTTTTCTACGAGGATGCGGAGATTGCTCTGAGCATTGCCAATGACGGGGATGGTCCGATTGTAGTGCATCGCGTCTTCAGGATTCGTGTTGAAATTCACGAACTGCTTGACGTTTTTCCAGGCGACTCCAGAAGAATCCCACTGACATACCGCGCGGGCACCAATCACGATTGCCAAGTCAGCTTCCGTCATTGCGTAATTGCCGCAGATCGAACCTTTGGAGCCTCCTACGCCCATGTGGCGGCGGTGGGTGTGGGGAAAGACCCCTGGTACTTGTGGGCCACTGACAACGACGGCGTCGATCAGGTCGGACAACTCGACGAGCTCGCGTGTGATGCCCCGCGCACCACCGCCAATCTTGATCACGATTCGGTGGTGTTGCTCGATTGCCCCGATGACAGAGTCAAAAGTCGCGGTGTCCGCAGAGAGCGGGCCCGGCACCTCGCATTTTTGGGGAAACGCCAAGAGATTGCAGTCCTCGATGACCTGCGGCTGAGTGTTCATCGGCAGGAGCAGGTAAAAGGGTGACGGCCACACGGAACTACCGACGGCGTTGAGCCCGCGGCGCAGCGCCGTGTTGATCGCCTCGGGTGTGTGAATCGAATAACTGGGTCCCAGGACGCTCGTCAGTTTCAGGTAGAGCGCCTGTTCTCGACGAGGAATCTGCTGCATGTTGGGGCCTTCATCGTGCGTCGTCTCATCTCCCAGCAGGTAGTAGACACCGGCGCCATTCGATAACGCAGTCAGCGATCCGGCGATCGCATGCATGCCACCCGGTCCAATGGAGGTAAACACGGCAGCCGTTTCTCCGTACTGCCAATACAAGGTTGTCGCGGCATGGGCCGCCAATGTCTCGTGATGAACCGGGTAGGTCTTGATTCCAGCGGGTTGATAGGCGCGGAGGATCTCTCCCAGGTCGGTTGAACCGTGGCCGAAAATACCAACATATTTTCGGACGCCCTGTTCCGTCAGGCCGAGAACCAGTGCTTCGTTCAGGCTCAGGTCGGCGAACCGAGGGATCGCGCCAGCCTCCACGGCCGCTCGAATACTCCCGTGCTTAACGAATGCCTCGACGCGTTCACGTCGCGTGCTGGACGGTGGCGGGTTCATGGTATTGTCACGTCAGTTTGCTGGCGGATTTGTTCACGTCCGAAGGGTGGCTAACGAGCGAAATGATGATTGGTTTGGAGTTCATCATACGGCACATCGGTCGAGCAGACTACAACCGCCGGTTACGGGTGAAGTCGTCGGCGCGGCTTGTTACAGCGAGGGTTGTTGTTCTTTTTTGCCCGGCGGAAAACCCCGACAACCCGTCACCGGCTGACGGGGGATTCAAGGGTTGCCGTGGTGGAAGCCGTCGACTGGCACGACTGCGCGTCGTGTTAGGGAACTCGCATCATCGCCGGAGAGTATTCGGGTGGTTCGCAGATGACCGGAGAGAAACGACGTCACGATTTGCGGGGGTTCGCTGGATCGGGATGGGCTGAGTCGTGGTACGGACCCGGCGTTGCAAATGTCGGGAAAGACGTTTGCCGAGGGAGACGCATCACGTACCACCACAGGAGTCCCGCGCCGCAAAGGATCGCCAGGCTCACGATCTGAGAAATGGTCAGCGATGTCCCGAATTGGGAACCTTCGTCAGAGCGTATGATTTCCAGTACAAAACGTGTGATGGGGTAGAGTGTCAAAAGAAGTGCGAAGATCTGGCCGTCGCGCTTGCGAAAGGGGAAGGCGAACCAGATGACCAGGAAGAGGGCAAACGCGTTCACCGAACTGTAGAGCTGACTGGGCNCGACAGGCAGACTACGCGAACCAACTTCAGACTCCGTCCAAGCCACCCGGCCGGTTCCCTTAATGACGGCGCTAGCGATCGGCGGATCCGCNGANTGATCGGGTCCCGNTGTCTGCAGGTCGACTCGAATAGGACGTGGCGTGCGGCCAAGGTGCATCGGTTCGAGTTTCTGGCCGGTCTGGAGCTTTCCGCTCGCCGGCGTCTGAGGGTGGACCTCCGCAACGACAAAATAGGGGCCGTTCTCATCCCGAGATAGATAGCTGGAAAAGCCGAGGAGGTTTCCGCTCGCGAGTTGATCGACATAGGGTGGGCTGCCCACGGGAAACTGTACGCCCCACTGATCCGTGGTGCAGAGACCACCCCAGCAACATCCGTTCATAAAGCATCCAATGCGGCCGATGGCCAGTCCCAGTATCAAGCCTGGCGCGACCAGATCAGCCATCGCTAGGACCGATAACTTGCGTTTGCGCAGGAATAGGTAGCTGCCCAGACAAGCCCCGACCAGTGCCCCGTAGACGACCAGACCGCCTTCGTAAAACTGGAAGATCGTCCACGGGTGGCTCCANTATTGCTCCCGATACTGAATGACGTAAAAAAGTCGGGCTCCTACAATTCCGCTAATCACCATCCAAAGCGTCAGCGACACAATCAGCTCAGGATCGATCCCGAGCTGACGGGCGCGCCAGCGAGCTGTGCCGCTCGAAGCCAGAATGGCCAACATCAACATCATCCCATAGCCGCGGACTGGGAGTCCGGTCTCAGCCGGGAGGAGGAACTGGGTTCCGTAAATTGCCAGGCCGACAATGGTCACGATCGGTAGCCAGGATCGAGTGTCGGCGTTCCAACCCTGCCGCCGTACGAGCCAGCCAAGCAAAGCGACGGTCAATACGCACCACACGATCAACAGCCAGCCGATCCCGAACATCGGCCAGCCAAACAGCTCCCAATTGATATAAAACAGGGTCTGTCGCATGTTGCCTCCCTGGCAGTCAGACCGTTCTCAGCAGGCGACCAGTTCTCCGCGTCGGTGAGACAGGTGAACGCCCATCCATTTCACAATGCCGCACGTCGAAAAATGGAGCAGGGCCTAACGTCCCGACTCCCGTCAGCATCGAACGGTCTCAGGACAGTATCAGTTGTTGGTTGTCGATTAATCGTGTCTGACCCACGTAGGCGGCGATCAGTACGACGACCGGTTCGCGAACGTGGTTTACCTCTTCGAGTGTCTCAGCATGCGCAATTGAGATGTAGTCAATTTTGGAGATACCGCGAGCCGCCAAGATCCGCTGCATTTCTTCCTTGATTTTGACGGAGTCTCTCTCCCCTTGCGAAACGAGCTGTTGCGCACAGTCAAGGCTCTGCACCAGTCCCTGAGCTTGTGCTCGCTGCTCTGCGTTCAGGAGGTAATTGCGGGAACTGAGTGCGAGCCCATCGGGGTCGCGAACGGTTGGGCAGAAACGAATTTCGATCGGTAGATTCAAGTCGCAGGCCATCCGTTGAATGACCAACGCCTGTTGATAGTCTTTGCGGCCGAAAAATGCGACATCGCAGGGAGCGATCTGGAACAACTTGAGCACGACGGTGGCGACACCTCGAAAATGGCCCGGCCGGCATTCTCCTTCGAGTCGTTTGGCGATCGAAGGCGGTTCAATCATCGTTGAAAACCCGGCCGGAAAGACTTCGTCGGCGGANGGTATGAAAATCAGGTCGACGCCGAGCGCTTGCAAGGTATTGCAGTCGGCAACTTGGTCGCGGGGGTACCTTTCCAAATCCTCGGACGCGTCGAACTGTTTCGGGTTTACGAAGATCGTGGCGACCACGTAATCACACTCTTGCTTGGCGGTTCGCACGAGACTTAGGTGCCCCTCGTGCAATGCTCCCATCGTAGGGACAAGACCGACGAGTTTGCCGGGAGCTCGCTTGGCATCCAGTTTCTCCCGTAACTCTTGGATCTCGTTGACAACAGACATGATTAGTGCGTTAACGGAGGTGGACGAGGGACGCTTTGTGATCCTGTTCTGTGAGACGAAATTCGGATCGGCGTCGGCTTATGGCGACTTTTTTTGTGACGTCGTTTGGCGCGTGATGAAACAGCAGGGTTTGACCAGTGGTTAATGTTCGCCGGCCATCGACCGGATGGCGGCGATTGATTCTTCGAGATTACGCGGTGCATCGGCCACCAGGCGTACGATTGGACAGGGGGCGGGATTGCCCACCATTTTGTCGAGTTCTACTGCGAAACGAGCGAGTTGGCGATTTTCACCAGCGGCACTGGCCCCATCGANTGGCGCCGAATCTCTCCGCAGCGGTTTTGAAGGAACGATGTAAAACAGTAGTTTAGGCTGCACAACCGTCGAGGCGAGTTCGTTCCAGCGACGCTCAAACGACTCCAATTCTGAGTTCGAGAGGCCAGTTCTCGACCAGGCAAGGACCTCGTTCATCCAAAAGTCGCCGACGGTGAACGGACCGTGTTGTAACCTGGGTAGCTGGGTCAGTAACTTCTGTCGATGGTCGAAGAATTCTATCCATGTTGTTCGTGCCTGGCCACCCGGATGCAGGTGAGCCGATCGCGGATCCGATAGTAATCTCAATTTCAGCCGGTCGGTCAGTGCGGTGGCCAGATCGCGGGCGTGTTGAGCGCGCGGTCCTGTAATGGCGAGGTAGTTCAAGGGCGCATTCAAGTTGTCTAGGAGTTGGGCCAAGGTCCAGCCTGTAAGTGGATGTACGAAGTCCGGTGCGATTTCATTGGCGGGCTCTAGGACAAATCGACGGTAGACCATTCGAGGGTGTGGAATCTGCAACGCAGCAGTTTGCAGAGTCACTTGGTCGACCGTGAGTATGTCGATGTCGATCGTTCTGGCTCCCCACCATTGCTGACGGACACGGCCCAACGCGTATTCGACATCCTGGACCTGCGCCAGCAACGACTCCGGAGTCCGCTGCGTTTCAATCATCAATACTTCGTTGAGGAATCTCCCCTGCTCTTTTGGGCCGCCGATCGGATGCGTTTCTACAGGTCGACTACGGGCGACGAATCGCGAGTCATCGTTCGAGAGCAACCGACGAACCGCTTCGTCCAAATAGTACCTGCGGTCTCCCAGGTTTGAACCGAGTGCAATCAAACACTTAGCCATCTTCGGTGAAACTCTGGGAGTGATGCTTGAGGTGCGGATCTAATCAACGGAGTCAGGTTATCAGTCGCGTGAAACGAGTTGTGACAGAACTTATCCGGATGGGATCACAACAGCCGATGGACCATCGTACACGCAAATGTCTTTATCGTTTGTCGCGCAATGGTTGTGCTGGAGACGGTCTGGTCGGCCGCGCTCAAGGTCCTTTGCGCGCTTGGCTGATGTCTTCCAGAGTGAGGCTTTGCCAACAGTACCAACTTGCGACGCTCGCGTAGGGATGCCAGGGAGCGGCAATCCGCGAGCTGGTCGTTTTCTTCGGCATTTGGTGAAGTCCGTAGAGTCTACGGATTGCATTGCGAATCCCCAGATCATCGTAGGGAAAGACGTCCTGGCGCCCGAGCGAGAAGATCAGGAACATCTGGGCCGTCCACTGACCGATTCCTTTGACTTGAACGAGGTTCTCAGTGACCTCTTCGTCAGTCATGTTCGAGAACCTACGATAGAGGATTTGGCCTGCCAGCGATTTGTCGACCAGGTCGCGGACGTAACTGGCTTTTTGCCGTGAAAGGCCGGCTGACCGCAATTGAGAAGCCGAAAGCTGCGCTACCTTGCTGGGGGTTGGCACTCCCGGACGGACGAGTTGTTCGACACGTTGACGGATGGTCTGCGCTGCCGANGTGGAAATCTGTTGGCCAATGATCGATCCCAGCAGCGTGCGAAAACGATTGCGCCTCGGTTTCAGCCGGCACGGACCCACTCGGTCGATCACGCGCCGCATGATCGGATCTTGGGCCCGCAGGTGTCGGACGGCAGGGCGCCAGTGGGTGGCGGAATGATCAGTGGTTGGGACCACAACAACATTCCCCAAGTAAGTTCCGGTTTGTGACAACATTGCNCCGGGCTGGTTGACATGTTCATGCCCGCTTGACGACATTGTAGTGCAATTTATCGAAATACAATTCACTGGCTGTGGATTCTACGGCGGTCAGTTTGTTCTCTCGTGTTGTTAGCGGGTATGTGATGGATCGCACCGCATTGATAACTGGCATTACAGGCCAGGATGGGGCTTACCTGGCCTCGTTTCTATTGGATAAGGGTTACCGAGTTCACGGCCTCGTTCGGCGTTCGAGCGCGGGGAATCTNGACCGTATAGCGCATCTGCGCGAACGTATTCAACTGCATACCGGTGACTTGCTGGACTCCTGGTCACTGCTGCGGTTGCTGGAAACAACAACGCCGGACGAAGTCTACAATTTGGCGGCACAGAGCTTTGTCCCAGCCAGTTTTGAGCAGCCGTTGTTGACCAGTGAATCGACCGGGTTGGGCGTGTTGCGGCTGCTGGAGGCGATTCGACAGTTTGATAAGAGCATTCGTTTTTGTCAGGCGAGTAGCAGCGAGATGTTCGGTCGCACGCAGCAGGAACCGCAAAACGAGCAGACGCCTTTCTGGCCACGTAGTCCGTACGGTGTGGCGAAAGTCTACGGCCATTGGATTACGGTGAACTACCGGGAGAGTTACGGGATGTTTGCCTGCAGTGGGATCCTCTTCAATCACGAATCGCCGTGTCGTGGCAAGGAATTTGTTACACGTAAGATCAGTGACGCGGTGGCGCGCATCAAGGCCGGTCGACAACAGACATTACGGTTGGGGAATCTGGATGCCCAAAGGGATTGGGGTTTTGCAGGCGACTATGTACAGGCTATGTGGCGGATGTTAAATCACTCCACCCCTGACGATTTTGTGATTGCTACGGGAATCAAGCACTCGCTCNAGCAGTTTGTCGAAATCGCATTCCGGCACGTGGACATGAACTTTCGTGACTTTGTCAAAATCGACTCTGCGCTGTCGCGACCAACGGACGTCCACACACTCTGCGGAGACGCTTCCAAGGCGCGGCGCGAGCTCGCCTGGGAACCTCAGGTTGCGTTTCCGGAACTGGTGCGAATGATGGTTGATGCCGATCTCGCCCGGGTCAAGCGAGAGTGCTCGGGAGATTGAGCGTGCTGTTGATGCCATCGCCGTGCCCGGCATGGCCGTTGGCCTGTGCCGAACCACGGTCTGTTTTGACCAAACTCGAAGGTGACTCAGTGGCGAGCGGTCTTACCATTTCGATCAGACTGCACCATTCCCCCGAGTTGCGCAGACAGATCGGTGCTGTGATCAGCCTCCGCTGACGGGGGGAATACAGCCGATGTCGGCATCGGGAATTACGGGTGTGTGATCAGGCGCGTACTGCGAGTTCATTGAAAACAGCATGTGATCGGCGATGTCAGAAAGTGAAGGCAGTGCGCTGATCAGTGCACTACGCAAATCGCGAATCGTGGCATCTGCGTCGAGTTTCAGTTCGACGAAGTCGGTCCCCGCCAAGTCTTTGGCGATTGCGAATAATCGCACGGTAACGTTCACGTGACGATCAACTCCTGGCCTCGCGCCGTTAGCAGCGAGGCGAATTCCGGTTTTAGGCCGTAGGAATAGGCCAGCAGTTTCAACGGATGAATCGTCGGTTTCGTGGTACCTTGTTCCATCTGGATCTTGCACGCACTGCATTCGGTAGTGCCGACTTGGAGAACGGGCTCGCGCAATGACGAGAGCAGGCCGCGTCCGGCGCGCAGGCTACTGCGATAGTTTTCTTGCTTCATTCCAAACATCCCTGCCATGCCCGAGCAGCCGGCGTCCAGGGTATGGACGGTTAATCCTGGGATCAAACGNAGGAGGAACTCGCTAGGTGAACCGGTTTTCAGCGCCCGTGTGTGACACGGTTGGTGGTACGCCACCGTTGCGTTGATCGGCTTTAGATCCAGTTCCAGTTTCCCGCTTTGGTGATGTTTCCACAAATAGGCACCGATCTCGCTGGTGTGCTCGGCGACGAGTTGTGCGTCTTCATCGTCGATCAAGTTTGGGTACTCATGAGTCAGCGCCAATGCGGCTGAAGGTTCCGTCGTTACGGCGTGGTATCCTTGTCGAATCTTGTTTGCCATCAGTGACAAATTGTGCGTCGCAACCCGGCGAGCGTCTTCGATCGCTCCCATGCTGATCTTCGCCATTCCCGATCCGAGTTGTTTGTACGGGACGTAAACGGAGATGCCGTTGTGTTCGAGAATATCCACGACGGCAATCGCGAGGTCAACGTCGTACCAATTGGCATATGTATCGACAAAATAAAGGACCTTCTTTCCGCTGCCGCGAGGCGGTTGCGTCAATCGACGACGATGTGCCCAACGCAGNAAACTCTGCCGTGCAAGTCGTGGCAGTTTGCGCCCGGCGGGGATTCCGAGGGAGTACTGCATGAGCCAGCGCATCGGGCGGTTGCCAAACGCCCAATTCGNTAATGTCCCAAACCGGCTCCCCAATTGAGAAAAGAAGTCCAGACGCGAAAGGAACCAATCGGTTAGACCGAGGCCGTTGGTCGCCACGTATTGTCCCCGTGCCTCGGTCACGAGTTTGGGAATGTCAACACCGGCAGGGCACTCTAGGCGGCACTGGTGACAGTTGAAACAGAGATCGGAAACCGCTTTTAGCCCCTCGCTCGACAAGTGGTCGCTGGAAAGCCGTCCAGTCAGGAGCCCACGCAGCAGATTTGCCTTGGCGCGTGGAGTGGCCTCCTCCCGCGGGGCGAATCGAAAGATCGGGCACATTCGTTCGGCCGATGATTGGGTCCGGCAGCGGCCACAACCATTGCAGCTGCGGGCCTCGTACGCCACTTCGTCGGGACTCCAGGCCAGCTGTAACGACACGGTTTCCCGAACGCCACGTTGAGGATGGTCCGCGTGTTGTGGTTCCGTCGGTTGCGGTGTTTCGGTGGTTTTCCTTTCGGCGGTCGAAAGTGCATTAGTTGTCACCGGGCGGAGATGATCGGTAGGCGACGACGCGTCGGATATAACTTTGTCCGGATTCAATACTCGGTTGGGGTCAAAGATGGCCTTGAGCTCTTCGAACACGGGGTAGAGCGGACCGAATTGCTGACGGACGAACCAGGTTCGACTGAGCCCATCGGCGTGTTCCCCACTGATCGTTCCATCGATTTCCAGAACCGCCGAATAAAGATCGTTCGCCAGTGATTGCAGTTTGTGGACATGATCGGAATTGGACAGATCGAGAAAAGGTCGGATATGCAGTTGGCCATGACCCGCATGTGCGAATACCGACGCCGTGATCTGGTGTGCCTTGAACACGTTTTGTACCCGGACCAGAAAGTCGGGTAATTGTTTCGGCGGGACGGCGATATCTTCGACAAATGGCAGCGCACGGGTTTGTCCCTTCAGGCGGTACAAGGACGGAACCACGCGTCGCACAAGACGCCAGTAAAACTCCACTTCGTCTGCTTCGAGCGCCAGTCGCGTATCGAATGCAAGCCGCCGCCGCCGGTGCAGCTTGTTGACGATGGCGCGCAACCGATCGCGGAGTTGGGGTATGTCTTCATCTTCGCACTCCACGAGCAACATTGCTTCCGCTTGGGCTGGGATGACTACGTCGTAACGGGGGTCCGACTCACGGGCCATGCTCAATAATCGACGGTCCATCAGGTCGCAGGCTGACGCCCCCATCGCGGCGGTCATTTGCGCGCCGATCGCAGCGTTCTCGAGTCGATCAAAAAACGCTAGCACGACACCTCGACAATTCGGGAGTGGGTCCGTGGTGACGACGGCTTGCGTTATCAGGCCGAGGGTACCCTCTGATCCCGCGAAGAGCTTGCCAAGATCAATGTCTCCCTGGTCAAGCACGCCGTGCAATTGGTATCCCGACCGATTGACACAGGTCTTGGGGCGATATTCTTCGACGAGTGTCTGTTCACGTTCCAAGAGTCTGGACACGCGGTGTACTAACTCCTCTTCGCGGGGGCTGTTATCGGCCGGTTTTCTTGACACCGAGCGGCGGCGTAGTTGTACAACTTCGCCGTCGGCGAGCACAACTTCTAGTCGTTGAATGTGTTGCCGCGCAGAACCGTAACGCATCCAGTGGCTACCGGCCGCATCCAAAGCCAACACGCTGCCCATCGTAGACACACTGCCGGTGGCGGGATCCGGGCCGAACAACCTCCCCTGTTCAGCCAATTGCTGATTTAGGATGGCATGCACGACGCCGGGCTGAATCTGCGCAGTCGACTCATCGATCNGCAGAACCCGTCGCATGGCGTGGGAAAAGTCGACGACTAGCCCGGGGCCTAGTGACTCNCCTGCCAATCCCGTTCCGGCTCCGCGAGCGTGAATCGGGATTTCGTTTTCCGCAGCGTACTTGACACAGGCGACCACGTCGCTGACACCTCGAGGACGTACGACGCCCAGAGGCCGAATTTCATAGATACTGGCATCGCTGGAGTACGCCTGCACCATCAAGTCGTCACAGCGCACATCGCCGTCCAGCCGGCCGCGCAAATCATCTTGAATTCGTTGCCGTTCTTGGTCCATGACCGTTTGGAAATGAAGGTCAAGAATCGTTTCGTTTTGATTCGTAGGCTGTCAAGTTGTACCGCATCCGAACCTCAATGTCCGTTCGAGATGTCGGTCGCGTCGCGTAGCCGAGCCGATTGTTGACGGTAGCGTTCTTGGGTCTCGTGATTGAAGACGCGAGGTTCATCGAAATCGACCATNCCGCGGTATTCCGCGTGNCAGTTGTAACACTCCAAGAGATTGCCGACCACAAAAAAGAGCGCGAAGTCAATCGCTGCGGAAGTCCCCAGGATTCCATACGTGACCAGCGGCATGTGCCATGCCCAGGTAACCGTGGCAACAACAAAACCNGTGACAATGATGGTCAATCCAAGCCGACGTGAAAAATCCTTACGGGTGAATAGTTCGCCGCGGTGGCATAGCGCGCACTCGCTAGGCGGACTGTCGACAGCCATTGTTTGTCTCAGAGTTGTCTTGGAATGGCAGTGTCCGCAGACGACTTCGTGGATTTCTACTGTCAATGTCTGACGCGTGGGTAGATCGCAATGTGGGCAAGCAAAAGTGACATTCATGCTCAGGTCCGCTATCCCTGTTCGTAATCCCGNACGCCATCATACGGGATACTGGTATTCGGCCGACACCATGGCGGCGATCAACTCACCCATGAACGCTAGAACAACTCCCGCGTACAACAGTCCGGTAGCGCTCTGCGTATTGGGAACGGCAAGTGTCAATCGTGTGAACCAGGCGATCACCAAGGTGCCTAGCAGTCCGGCGATCCAGCGAAACGCGAGCCAGGTTCCGAGCAGAGGTGACACCGACGAGTCGAGCATTACCAGGGTCGATCCGATGCCACAAATCAGCGTCCGAAACAGCGCGGCTGCGATCAGCAATAGCACCAGGCGATTCAGCGGAGTCAGTGTCATCGATGGAGCGTTTAAATACCAATGTCCCAGTAGCATCGCGGAGAGGATCGAGCCCAGTAGCAAACCACTGGAGACAACGTCAAGTAACCCGAGGGTGATGCTGATGACCGTGGTCCGAGCGTTCCAGGGCATCGTCAGAATCGCTGCTGCGAGCCCTGACAATACGATGAACGACAACGCCAACCCACCGAGTCGGTGCCACTGGTAGAGCCAGCATACCGATCCCAAATAACACGTGACGACTAGCAACAGAGTCAGGGCCAGCGTAGTTGGCCCATAATGGAAATCATATCTGGCATTGCCCATGCCGTTAAACAGGATCAGCCCAGTGAAGGTATTGACTCCCAGCAGTACCCACAGATGGACTCGAAAAAAACCACTACTCACGAGTTGTGCAGGAGTGATCCGCATCGCGAGTGCGACACCAAAAGTAAGCCGAAAAGCGAATGGAACGAGGATCAGGGAGAGGCTGGACACGTGATGTTCTTTGAGTGCCGTGGAGGAGGTCGANCTGACCGCTTATGCTAGCTGTCGGTCATCCACATGCATACCCACTGCGCCGCACAGGTGGGACGACGAGACGCACGCCAGTGAGATTCAGCCTGACTCTGGGAAACGCTGTCAGCAGTGAGCAGCGGCTGGTTTCTTAGGTTGTGCGCTGAGGTTCAAGCAAGTCACACCCGCCGGTCACCGTAGATCAATTGCATGACCTCTGCGCGGGTTGAGAGGCTCTTGCGGAAGATGCCTTTCATCGCGGAAGTCGTACAGAGGCTGCCCGGCTTGCGAATTCCGCGAATGGTCATACAGCTGTGACTCGCTTCGATGACCACAGCCACTCCCTTGGCATTCAATTCTTCGAGAAGCATATCGGCGATTTCTTCGGTCATGCGTTCCTGTACTTGAGGACGATGCGCGACTCCGTCGACAACGCGTGCCAATTTGCTCAAGCCAACGACTTTGCCGTTCGGGAGATACCCGATATGGGCCTTACCCATGAACGGGAGCAAATGATGTTCACACATACTGCAGAAACTGATGTCACGAACCAGTACGACCTCGTCGTATTTTTCGGTAAAGAACTTCTGCAGATGTTGACGTGGTTTGCTGTGCAGACCACGGAACATTTCCGCGTACATGCGGGCCACGCGCGCGGGAGTTTCGACCAGCCCCTCCCGGTCAGGATCTTCACCGACGGCTGCCAGAATCTCCCGGACCGCTCGCTCGATACGTGGGAGGTCGATACCGCCATCGATTCCACTGCTTCGGTTACCGGGTTGGGGGGCCGACCGTTGTTCGTCCCCTGATCCTCCGTGTAGTTCGGCCGTCATGGCGAGGTTCTCTCCCAAATACCAAGATCTGCTTAGGCTAAAGCATTTTTCGCACCCATCGGACTTTTGGCTTACCGCCGACGAAGCTCTGACCTTTGAGCAACTCCGAGACGTAACGTTGCGGCTTTTTCTTTCCCGGGACTTTGAAGCTATCGCCCTTTTGGATGATGGGCCGCAAGTCGGGCATGCTCCCAAAATCTCGTTGTCCCGCGACCTGGCAGGGGAACCAGTGCCCCTGGCCATCGGAGCCTTCCAAGTAAAACTCTGGGTAACAGTGGCCTGGAACCCAGATACAGCGTGCCGGAACCTTATTCAAGCGACACATGGCAACGAACAGAGATGTCAGTTCTTCGCAATCTCCTGTGCCGTCTTTTAGCGCGGCGGCAGCGCCTTTTAACGTCGTCGAAAACTCGTATTGGACGTTGTCGCGCACCCAGTCGTAAATGGCCTCGACCTTGCTCCACGAAGTCGCGGCGTCCTGGCCCACTTTCCGTGCGGCGGCGCGAATTCGAGAGTTGTTCGTTTCGATATAGGGACTCTTTCCCAAGTACCGTTTGAGCGGACGTGGTATTCGTTTAGGGGTTTCTAGCTGGTCGGTCTTTTCCGGGGCTTTGATTGCCTGGCGCGTGACTTCGTAAGTGACCAATGCCTGTGCGGTTTCACCCGGTCCAATGTAGGGAATAGAAACGACCATTTGTTTCACGCCGTTCCCCAGGATCCGGAATTGAACCGCCTTGACATGTCCGGAAAAAGTCTCCTCGATGACGCGGACTTGTTGTTCAGGCCAATCCGTAAAGACCGGAATTGTGGCAACCAAGCCGCGGCAGTTGCCAACCGCAGAAATCGTGACGCCCACCTGCCATTGGCTGGTCACTTCACCAACGAGACGGATTCCGCCGGGTGTGCTGTCCTGTGCAGCCATGTCGCCGGCGGCGAGGCTGACGAGCAGCGCCGTTACGATGCTGAGTGAAAGTTTGGTCACAGTGCCAGTTTCCCGGAACAAGGATTAGAATGCCAACCGAGTGGTGGTGTACCTAGTACAGCATGCCCGCGCGTGTCAGCCGTGTTTCGACACGGTGGTCAAGGAACCTCGCCGTACATCGAGCCCAAACAACTCTCTCACTCGCAGCGCCGAAAGCTTCTTCTATTATGTTTGCATCCCGGTTGGCGACTAGAGGTCGTCAACGATGCGATCGTTAGTTGGATAATTCCGCTCGCGGCGGGAAACCGGGTGAGACCGATCCGTTTATGGTGTCGGTTGTCTCGCTGAGAATTAGTGTTTTGTTCCGCTGCGCATCTCACAGGTAGTCCGTCCAGCCTCGCTGCCGCAGTTGCTCCACAACGTCGCGGATCGACTCTTCATCATGCTTGTTGGCGACCAGTGTCGCATCGGGCGTGCGCACAACAAGACAGTCTTGTAGACCGAGCGTGACTACCAAATGATCAGATTCGTTATGAACGATACAACCCGTCGTCTCGATGCCCAGGTGTCGACCCGATGTGGTGTTCCCACTGGCGTCAAAGCCGCGTGTTCGCGCGACGGCCTGCCAACTGCCCACATCGTCCCATTGAAAGGGGGCTTCGATAACTACCACATTGTCATGGTGTTCCATCACGGCGTAGTCGATCGATCGGCCATCGATCTTGGCGAATTCTCGATGAAGATGCTCCTCGAAATCAGGTGTGCCGGCAGATTTCGCGATGGTGGCCAGATGTTGGTGCATTTGCGGCTCGAATCGAGCGAGCGCGGCGTCGATCGTGTGGGCCTTCCAGACGAAGATACCCGCATTCCAGAGGAAACGCCGGTCCGAGAGAAACTCGCGGGCCAAAGCAATGTTCGGCTTTTCACGGAATTTACGTACTCGGTAAGCGGACCACGCTTCCGCTTTGGCATCGACTGGAGCAATCCTTTCTCCGCGTTCGATATAGCCGAAACTCTCCGCCGGGTACGTCGGCCGAATCCCAAATGTCACCAATCGTCCGGGTTCTTCTTCGACCAGGTGTACCGCGTGCCGGATGCTCTGTTGGAACAGCTCATCGGTTTCGATTCGATGATCCGCGGGCATCACGGCGAGTGTTGCGTCGGGGTCGCGGCGCAAGAGGATTGCTGCGGCCAACCCGATGCAGGCCGCGGTATCCCGCTTACAGGGTTCACCGAGCAGCGCATGCGGGGCAAGTTGGGGTAACTGCTTTGCGACTTGGGGCACGAGCGCCTGATTTGTCACGACCAATACGTTCTCGTTTGCGATCAGTCCGTCTAGGCGATCCACTGTCGATTGGAGCATGGTCCGCTCGCCACCGAAATGGAGGAGCTGCTTGGGTAACTCCGAGCGACTGGCTGGCCAGAATCGGGTTCCGGCACCACCGGCCATGATCACTGCGTGCAACATATGAGCCACCTGACGGAAGGAAAAAGACAAATACACGATCTCGGAAAGCACCTCCGCCCAGGAGTGGCTGTGAGGCTGGATCACCGCGGTGGAAGGGTCTTCCTTAGCCGTTCCATTCCGTTGCGAGAAATGGTCGGTAGGTTCAGCGCCTTCATTCGCAACATCCTTGTAAAGTCTCGTTGGCGTGGATCACGGATGCCGGAAAAGTACCGAGCGAGTAAGCGGAGCTGCCACTTCGTGGACACAGCCAAATGGTGGTAGACGTCGAGTTCCGCAATTGGTTCAAAACGTATTCAATCGCCGTACTTTCCGTTTGCCCGGTGCGGACCACGAAGATGCTAATTTGAGTCGAGTTGCTCGCGGATACTGCCGTACAACTGGTCAGCGAAGCGAATCATATATTCGAAGTCATTGCCACACTGAATCCAATCGATGCCCAGATTGCGCACTTCGAGCGCGTAATCTAGTGTGGCTCCCATNCCGAGCCCGACGTGCAGTCCTGCGGCGTGCGCCGTCTCCGCGATCTGCCTGATTGCATCCAGAACACGCGGATGCTGAATCTGGCCGAGCATGCCCATCGAACCGGACAAATCGTTAGGACCGACGACCAGCGAATCAAGGCCTGGAATGGCGACGATCTGATCAAGCTGTTCCAGCGCTTCCACGGTTTCGATTTGCGCGACAACAAAGATCTGTTCGTTGGCATGTTGTAGATATTCGTTGCCACCAAATCGAGCGTAGTGCGTCGGCCTGCGCGGCCCAAATCCGCGCGTGCCGAGATTGGGATAGCGGCATGCATCAACAAACTGCTGTACTTCTTCTACACTCGTGCTACGCGGGAGAATCACNCCTTCGGCGCCCGTGTCTAGGACACGCTTAGTCCAGGCGATGTCCAAGCTGGGAACGCGCACCAGGGCCGCCACACCGCCCGCGCGAGCGGCGATCAAGTGCGATAACAAGGATTCNAGACTGGTCGGATTGTGTTCCAGATCGATCCAGACAAAATCCGAGCTGGGTGCGATGCCTTCGGTNACGCTCGGATCGAAAAAAGTGACCCCCGGGCCGAGACATAGTTCTCCAGCGGCGAGCTTTTCGCGAAATTTGTGGATGTTGCAGATCACATGCGAGTCCTCTCGGAAAGTGGCAGACAAGAAACGATGTTACAAGTCATTCGATCGCGACCGGTCGCGATCGATCAGTAGAGAACGATGGCCCGACCAGGGCCGCCGTGGCAACCGCGAATCTTGACCGGGGCGAATAGGAAATAGGTGTTTTCTGGCAAGTCGCCTAAGTTCGACAGGAATTCGACGCCAACAACTCCGCGCGAGCCGAGAGCCCAATAGGTCTTCAGCGCGTTCTTGGGATCGACGCCGCCGAGCGTTGGACCGTCGGTGCCGACGCACCGGATCCCTTGATCTGCGAGATACATGGCGGTTGCTGGTGTCAAGGCAGGCCAGCCTTCGCTCACGCCATTGATCGGATCGGCGAGGCAGGAAATTCCCTCGGGGATCTTCTTGAAATGCCGGTCGGTATGTCCGCTGCGAAAGATCACGACGTCCCCAGGCTTCAATTTTCCGTGCTCTGTTTCGTATTGCTTGACGAGTTTGACGGTGATCTCCGGAGAGGCTGGCCAGACGGCCCTGGTGGTTGATCCAACGAGCTGGCTTACGTCGATCACTCGCGCCCATCCACAAGTCTGTGAGAGAGGAACTTGTTCTGTGGTTACCGCAGACACACCGCGTGGGCCAAAGTCGCGCTCATACTCATCCAGAGCGATACGATTCTCCGGTGAGTAGGAGTTCTTCTCGATCGGCTTAGGCGGTAGCGAGTACGCGGGCGGCACCAGGTGCGTACCGGCCTGACTGTCCATGATGTGGCCATGATGGAACAGCTGTAAATTCTCTGCCCACATGAAATCGCATTTCATATAACGTTGTCGGTGATTGCCAACTCCCTGCCCCGGCCAGGTCAGCGGATGCTCGACAGACATTGTCACCGATAGATCGCGGACGCGTTTATTTCTGGCCGATGNGATCAACGTCTTCGCTAAGTCTCCCACAATCGCAAATGCCCGCCCTTCACCGTACGGTCCGCCGGTGTGTTTTGGGCCCATCATGCAGTAGAAGGCTCCAGTCGTCGGAAGTTGACCCAGACCGGTTGCACCTTCCGTGAAGATCGCTCCNTACTTGAGTGCGGCGAGGTGAGCTGGATCAGCGAGTTCGGGTGGAAGCGTACCCATGCTGGGACTGTCGGTGCCGATGTGGAAGACGTTTCTCGACGCGATGTAGTCCATCGTTACCGGATCGGGATCGGGATAGCCGGAGTACTTCTTTTCGATTACATCGGCCACAAAACGACGCCCTGCTGGTAGAGGCAGGTAGTACTTGTCTGAATAATCACTGCGGAAGAGTACGACGTCACCGAACTGGAAGGGACGGTGCTTTGCTTCCCACGACTGTGCGTGTTCCTTGGTTACTAATGGACTCACTCCTGGGTCCCCCTTGTCCAGCAACTCGCGCAGGTCGATCACACACGCTTCGCCAACAAATTTCCAGGCGGGCGTTTTCTCGATGAACTCGTTGCCGTATGGTCCGGAATGAGGGAGCTTCAGTTCAGGCCTCGCAACCGAGTGCGGTGGAACATCCATCTGGGTACCGGTGTTTCCATCGATGTTCAGAGTGTCGATGTTGTAAGCACTTTCACGNCCGATCCTCTTCAGGCGGTTCAAGCGAAAACGTGGGAACCCGTCGGGCCATGTGCAGGGGTAGTTCTCTGCAACGAGCAATGACAGGTCGATAAAACGGGCGGGTTGTTCTGCTTGCGCGAGGGGCAATGACACCAGTGATAAAGCAACGGCAAGCCAAAGCTGGCGAGTAGGCATGGTTTTACTCCCAATCATGATCCGGACAAAAAAGAGAGAGCAGTCAACCGGTGAGATCTGCTGTGAACGTCAGGGTTGGCATAGGGTTCCCTCATTTCACACCGAAACGCCGACTGCTTTGTTGAGGGCGGGCATTAATTCCTTGGCGAAAAGCTCCATGCTGTGGATCCAGCTGGCCTTGTCGCCCCAATCGTAACTCATCAATGTCAGTGTGCCGAAGGGACCGGTTTCGTCGATCAAGGCCAGTAAGCGTTGAAGCACCTCATCGACATCTCCCGCAATGATCTGCTCGGTCATGAGGAAATCAAGGTTGCATTCAGCGTCGGGCATCTCAACGTCGCGTTTGTAGATCTTGCGTCCCAGTCCCTTGTCGAAGAGTCGCCCGATATACTCGAAGTTGTTTCCCAGAGAATTTGTGCGCGCTAGATGTTGAGCTTCTTTCGTCGTGTCCGCTAGGAAGATCGAACGAGCGACTTTGTATTGTGACCGGTCTGGAGTGATCCCCGCTTCTTGAGCCGCAGCTTCGTATGTACTGAAGAAATCGGCCACAACGTTACCGGTCACAAGGCAATGAGCGAACGGTTGGTAACCGCGAGCACCCGCCATCTTCATACTCGAGGAATTACGACTCATCGCGGGAATGGCGATCGGCGCATGGGGTTGCTGAAGCGGACGGTGGATAAATCCGATTCCCGTTTCCTGGTCGACACTCTCGTCGAGATTGATTTGCCAGAATTGGCCGTCGTAGTGGTACGGGGGATCGTTGGACCAGAGGTAGAGAATGATTTCGATCGCCTCTTGAACCATCGCGGAACCGTTTTTCGGGTCCAGGCCGTACAATTCCTGGTCTGCGGTGACGCTCCCCGCTCCGAAACAGAGGTTGAGGCGCCCTTTGGACAAGTGGTCCAGAAACGCCAGCCGACTTGCCACATGTGCGGGGTGATGTTGTTGCAGACAGACGGGAGCGGGACCCATACGAATCGATTTTGTTTCGCCCAGCGCTCGCGAGATGAACATCTCTGGCATCACGATGTTCTCGTACTTCATTGTGTGATGTTCACCGATCCAGAACTCTTTGAAACCGAGTTGCTCGGCGACGCAAATTAGCTCCAGATCTTCGTCGAGACACTGCGCCCAGGCTTTCTCGGGAGGGTGGAATGGCATGATGAACATTCCGTAGTCAATTTGGTCTGCCATCGAGTATCTCCTCTTCTTCGTAGGGCACCCTGTTGGAACGCTTGGGAAAGGCGCGAAAGGACGCGAATACAAACAGCGAAAATGACACCTCAGGAGGAATCAGTCAGCCGCGAGGTGACTGTAGCCACCTGCGAAATAGAGCAGCGGTTGCCCGTCTTTTGCAGCACCCGCCACGATTTCACCGATGAACATGTCGTGGTCACCCGCGGTGACGGTGTCGACAATTCTGCAATCAACCCATCCCAGTGCGTCGGTCAGCACGGGAGCGCCGGTTTCGGCGACGGTTGTCTCCAGGTCCGAAAAATCCTTTGGCCCCTTGAATGCAAATCGGTCGGAAATCGTCTGCTGGTCGGCAGAGAGTATATTGAGTGCGAAAAACCCTGCTTCCGTAAATTTGGCGTGTGATTGGGCTTCACGTGCGACGCACAGAAGTACCAGCGGTGGATCGAGCGAGAGCGACGTCACAGCATTCGCGGTCATGCCCCAGGTGTCGTCGCCAGTTCGGGTACTGGCGACGGTTACACCGGTGGCGAACTTGCCCATGATGCGACGTTGTTCCTGGGGATCGAATGGCATTGGCGATCTAACTTGATGGTGTGAGAAAACAGGCAGGTCGGATTGTATCAAACATCAAGCGCAACATCTTCCCTCCTGTTGTTACAGATCTCCGGGCCGGGGTTGTGGTCTCTGAGCAGACGTTTGATACTCAGGTGCTGGAAGCTTCTCGACCGAAGAATTGGTTCGCCGAAAGTTGCCAATCCGGCGATTTTCCGTTTCATCCGGAGACACGGTGACGATGATGCAACGTACGCACAGCCAGGAGATTTTTTCGCGCGCCCGGCAGTTGATGCCCGGGGGCGTCAATAGCCCGGCGCGCGCTTTTGGTGCGGTTGGCGGCGAACCGGTTGTGTTCACCCACGGGAGTGGCCCATATCTTTTTGATGTCGACGGAAATCGTTACACGGATTATGTGCTGTCGTGGGGTCCGATGATCCTCGGCCACGGGCATCCGGCGGTGACTAGCGCCATCAATGCCGCAGTGCAAAAAGGCACCAGTTTCGGTGCCCCAACTCAAGCCGAGAACGAACTGGCGGAGTTGATCATTGAAGCCGTTCCTTCGGTAGAGAAGGTCCGGCTCGTGAATTCTGGGACCGAGGCTACGATGAGTGCGATTCGGCTTGCTCGTGGCTACACGCAGCGCGATGTAATCGTCAAGTTTGCGGGGAATTACCACGGCCACGTAGACAGCCTGCTGGTGGCTGCGGGAAGTTCAGCCGCGACACTTGCGGTGCCGGATTCACCCGGTGTGACCGCGGGCACGAGCCAAGACACGATGGTTCTCAAATACAACGACGTCGCCTCAGCTCGGGACGCTTTTCAGCAGCACGGTGATCGGATTGCCGGTGTGATCCTGGAGCCGGTCGTCGGAAATATGGGATGTGTTCTAGGCGCCCCAGAGTTTCTTTTAGCGCTGCGAGAATTGACACTTCAATATGGAGCGCTGTTGATCTTTGATGAAGTCATGTCAGGGTTTCGGGTGGATTACGGCGGCGCACAACAACTTACCGGGGTGACGCCCGATCTCACGACACTGGGAAAAATCGTAGGTGGAGGAATGCCGATTGGTGCATACGGCGGCAAGGCCGAGATCATGGACCAGATGTTGCCGATTGGCAAAGTTTTCCAGGCGGGGACGTTGAGTGGGAACCCGATTGCGACGGCTGCGGGCATTGCGACATTGAAGGTGTTACGGGATGAGTCACCTTACGCCGAACTGGAGCGAAAGGCTGCCAGCCTTGCCGCAGGACTCGAGGATGCGATTGGTGACAAACCGGCTCATGTGGCTCGCACAGGTAGTATGTTGACGTTATTTTTTCACCCGCGGCCGGTCACAAATTGGGAACTCGCGGCTCAATGCGACAAGGACCGATTTGCTCGTTTTTTTTGGGGTATGCTCGATCGGGGGATCTACCTCCCGTGCAGCCAGTTTGAGGCGTTGTTTCTTTCGATCGGCCATCGCGATGAGGATCTTGCCCAGACGGTTGCAGCGGCCCGCGAAGTGTTTTCGGAGATCTGACCTGCTCGTTCTGGTGAGCGTTGAAATTGCTTTCCGGTACCGTAAAACGCGTTTTACGTTGGCCGGCGCATCGGACTAACCCCCTGTCGCGGTACTCGTTGTATGAAGCCGGCATGTCGACCACGGTCCAAGTGGTAGTAAGTCACGGAAGGCCGTAAGCTTGCCGCATCGCGGGACCCGGTGTGACTCAGATTCAATGCAGTTTGTCCAACTTATCAGCCGATGAATCATATGCGAGCGCGGGTATGACTTGGCACGCGCGGTGACTCTCTAGCTGCTCGGTGCAGTCGGGAGCCGTACACCCCTTCCTGCCGTTCGNNTGATTGGACTGCAATCACGCCGACGTACAACGCAGCTTCGACGCGTGACGAAATGTGGTGTAGCAGTTGCCAGCAGGATGTCCCCGGGATTGCATCTCCTAATGGGGTGATGGCCGTTGGTTGTGCGCGCTGTGGGGCGGGGCTGACTTTAGAGACGCGTGAGCGATCGAGTATCGATCTTGTCGAACGAGATCATTTGTCATCGAGCAGCCCTGAGAGGTGTATTCCAGAAAAAGTCGCTTCCTGTTCCGCCAGTCCCGATGCGCCGCCAAGTGTGGAGTGGGAGTGCTTTGACTGGGATGACGAACTCCAGCACGCGGAATGTGTCCTGCAGGAGTTGCGGGCCCTGCGCGAGGTCGACCCGCGCCCCTCTGGTGACACCCACACCGAGACGAATTCGCATGGTTGGCAAGCAACCTCACCTAACGGGCGACGCCATCGCGGGATGCGCCAACGTCGTTTCGGCTGGTTTCTGACAATCTGGGGAATGGGGAGTACGGCGCCAAGTGGACTGTGGACGGCGTGGTTCGTTTTTCAGAACGATGCGCTGTGGGCGTTTGGAGCGACCGCGACCTTGGTGTCTTTGCTCATTCTGTCGTTTGGTTTTGTCCTGGTACTCCACGCACACGCGCGTCAAACTGAGGCGATCGCGGGGATTCTACAGTTTGCTGTCCACGAGCTATCGGAACTTCGCGCTACGCTCGTTGGCAGCGGTCCAACCACCCCGCACGAGGCGTCTCCATTCCCGGACAACCACCGGGATCGCTGGGCTGCGTAATCGGTTGTCGCCGTACGACCAGCGAGGTTGCTTTACGACTCGGCGAACGGCCCGATCTCGGGCTACACACGATCAGGTCGCGTTCGTCGCAGCGGCGACCTCGGATGGATGCCAGTCGACAAGGTGTAGTTCGACCGTGCGGCGCCCGGCGAATTGATTGATCACCGGCCGGTAGGCGATATCGATTGGCGTTTTGAGCTGGGCGAGTTCTTCAGCCCAGTCGCCTTGTCCAAACGCGACAGCTCTCAGCGCTGTCTGATGCTGCGACAGGCGAACGGACAAGTGACGCTCACCGCCCCCCATCCTCTTGGGTTGGTCGGCTAGTGCAACACCACTGGCGCAGAGAATCGGTCGCGGGTTGTTTTGGCCGAATGGTGCTAATTGCTCGATCTGCTCGACCGTGTTCAGGGTCAGTTGGGACAAGGGGGCCTCGGCGTCTACGTGGACTTCTGCAACACGCGATTGGTCGCTAATTTCGCTCGCTGCGTACTTCAGGAAGTCGTCTCGGAAACGCTCGATGTTGCTTTCCGGGATCTGCAGTCCCGCCGCTGCCGCGTGTCCGCCGTGCGACAGCAAGTGCTCGCTACAGTGTTCCAACGCGGTGTGGAGGTTGAGCCCGCAGGAGCTGCGGCCGGAGCCGATCCCGGGCTTGCTGCCCAAAGAATCGATGGAGATCATAATTACGGGGCGATGGTATTTTTCAGCCAAACGTCCGGCGACGATGCCGATGATCCCAGCGTGCCATCCGCGGCCGGCGAGTACCAACGCGGCATTCTGTTCAGGATCCGCGGTCTCCTTGACCTGCTTGATCGCTGCCAGGTAGACACTCCTTTCTAGGCTAACGCGGCTTTGGTTGAGTTCGTGGATGTAAGCGGCCAGCGCAGTGGCCCGCTGCGGGGAATCGGTGGTCAGCAATTCGACTCCGAGTTGGGCCTGGCCGAGGCGGCCCGCCGCGTTGAGGCGTGGCGCGAGCGTAAACGCAATATCGTCGCTGGACAGCGATGACTTCTTGTCGAGTTGNGTTAGTTGCATCAGCGCTTGCAAACCNGGCTGTGCACGATCGCGCAGACTGGCCAGGCCATGGCGAACCAGGATGCGGTTTTCGTCCAANAGCGGAACCAGATCGGCGACGGTTCCAATGGCGGCGATTCCCATGGCGGAAAGCAGAAAATTCCGCATCGGTGTACTTACCTTCTTGGCTTGACACGCTTGTTGGCAAACCGCCCAAGCGACTTTGAAGGCAACTCCGGCACCGCATAAATAGCCGAAGGGATAATTAGAGCCGGGCAGTCGTGGGTGGACGATCGCCGCTGCGTTTGGCAATTGACTTGCCATTTCATGGTGATCAGTGATGATCAATTCCAGTCCGAGTTCGCGAGCTGTCTCCGCTTCACTCAGACTGGCGATGCCACAATCAACAGAAATCACCAGCGATGCGCCTCGTTCGGCGAGCACTCGCAAAGTGGCATCTTTCAGGCCGTAACCCTCTTCCAGTCGATTCGGGATGTGGTAGCCCACGTCCGCGCCAGCCAATCTCAGGCAGAGATAGAGAATGGCGGTGCCTGTCATGCCATCGGCGTCGTAGTCGCCATGAATAACAATTCGTCTTCCGGCTTTGATNGCGGCCAGCAGCCGCTCCGCAGCGTCTGCGGCACCGGGCAGTTCGACGGGGTCCCGTAAGCCAGAGAGACGGGTGTCCAAGAAAGTCGCAACTTCTTCGGGTTGATAGAGACCGCGCGCCACCAGCAATTGTGCGACGATCGCAGGAATTCTAGCTTGCCGCGCGAGCTCTTCGATCCGTCCCGTGTCGTGCGTGGGAATTCGCCAACGCTTATCCATTGCGTCCCGAGGAATTCGGCGTCCTGATGAATCCGGGATNAAGTTCCGTCGCGCAACCCGCGCTGGGTGCTCGGAAACAGTGATCTGGAGGCTACGGCGATCTGGAGGCCACGGCGACATGACCTCCACCGCTCGCCAGCAACCGTCAGAGACGACCTGCTATTTTTTCTTTTCTACGTGAACCGTATGTTTGCGCAACCGCGGACTAAATTTCTGCAGCCGCAGTTTCTCTCCACCCGGCTTGCGACGTAACGTATAGTTGTAGTCGCCCGTTTCTTCACAAACGAGGAAGATGACTTCCGCTTTTTTCCCCCTTTTTGCCATCGAACGGTTTCCTCTCTTATTTTGTCGGGCCGAAGATATCCTGGTGCGTCATCTTAACGAAACTAGGTGCCATACGTAACCGACACTGGAACCGCGTGATCTCGAATAGAAGGCGCCGGTGCGGCTGTGAGCCCCCGAGTGATGTTTGCGTGAACATTCTGTAAACGTCTGTCGCGCTACCAGTTAGGAGCGTCGTGGACAACCGATTGCGTTGCTGGTTTCCGCGCGGGATCAACGTGGTAAACGATTGCAGCGCTTGCGTTTACAGACAGATTGGGTACCTTTAATAGAGGGACCCCTCTGTTTTTGAGCGGAGCGGTTCTTGAGGGCAAGTATCTTTTCGCGCAGCAGGCCCTGGAATGTCGACCGAACTCTCTGGTAGCGAAATGGGTGAATCAACCCAGGTTTCGAAGCGTCCCCCGTTGCCGGGGAGTGAGNTGTCTTCTGGGCCACAGCCACCTGCTTTACCGGAGAGTGCGTCGTCCGCGGCCCAAGAACTGTCGGATCCGCACGGAATTCCAAGCGGTTCCCCATCGACGGTTGTGGATCAGGTCGCTCCTGCTGGTGAGGCGGGTACCGAGGACGAGGTTGGGGGCGAGCCGGAGAGTCAGCCGGATGACTCGCGCGGCAACAAATTCCTGCTGCTCAATGCGGTCCCTAGCTGGCTTGTCAGTTTGGTGGTTCACAGCGTCGGGTTGCTGGTGTTGGCATTGATCATGCTACCCCTCGAGCAAGAGACCAGATTGACGATGGTCAGCCCGGGTGACGCGAACCAGCAGGTCGAAGAGTTTGAGTTGGAAGAATTCGAACCGTTGGAAGTTCAGGAGTTGGTGACCGAAGCGGTTGTCGCGGTCCCGAACGAAACGACCAGCGAACCGAACATGCCGGCGGTCGATGATCTCGATCCCCCCGCCGCCATGCAGGTGGAACTGGTTGATGTCAGCAGTCGTGTGGCTCCCAAGTCGGATTTAATGGCGACGATTGGGGCCGCAACCGGAACGGGGCTGTCTGGTCGCTCGGACGCGATGCGCAAGCAACTGGCTACCAAGATGGGAGCCACCAAGGGCAGTGAGGCAGCGGTTGCCCGAGCGTTGAAATGGCTGGCTCTCCACCAGCTTCCCAACGGCGCTTGGAGTTTTGATCATCGCCCCTCTCCGGCCTGCCGTGGAAAGTGCCGCAATCAAGGTAGCCTTGGTACCTCGTTCAACGGGGCCACCGCGATGGGGCTGTTGCCGTTCTTGGGCGCCGGCCAGACGCATCAAGAAGGTAAATATCGCCGCGTCGTTGAAAAGGGTCTTTATTTTCTCTCGACCAATATGAAGGTCCGCCCCGGCCCGCGGGGAGAGCTTTCCGATGCCGGCGGTCGTATGTACTCGCACGGTCTGGCGTCGATTGCGCTCTGCGAGGCGTACGCGATGACGAACGATCAGAGCCTGCTGCAGCCGGCGCAATACGCGTTGAACCACATTGTGTATGCGCAGGATCCGGTGGGTGGCGGTTGGCGGTATTCGGCTAAACAGCCGGGTGACACGTCTGCCGTAGGTTGGCAGTTGATGGCACTCAAGAGTGGCCATATGGGCTACTTGATGGTTCCACCGCAAACGGTTGCCAAAGCCTCGATGTTCTTGGATGCGGTCTCGATGCAGTCAGGTGCGTTTTATGGATATACCTCGCCCGGTCGAGGTGCAGCCACGACCGCCGTAGGATTGCTTTGCCGGATGTATTTAGGTTGGGGAAAAGATCAACCCGGACTACAACGGGGCGTCGAATATCTCAGTAAGACCGGTCCCCTAAAGAGCAACATGTATTACAACTACTACGCCACCCAGGTGCTCCGGCACTGGGAGGGTCCCGAATGGACCAAGTGGAACACCGAGATGCGGGATTGGCTGGTGGATTCTCAGACCCAGCGGGGGCATGAAAACGGCAGTTGGTTTATTGGTGGTGGGCACAGTGGACAAGGTGGACGCCTCTACTGTACGGCGATGGCGACGATGATCCTCGAAGTCTACTATCGGCATATGCCGATCTATCGAAAACAGGCTGCAGAAGAAGATTTTCCACTCTGAGCCACGTAGCCTGTGGTCCGGTTTAGAGCGAGATCGGTGTTGATTCCCGACGAGNTCCAGACCGGTAAGCGGCATTCCCTTACGCGTAAGCTTGTAGCCAGACACACCGCAACTGGCGTTGGAGTCTAGGGGTCTGCCCGAGCGGCCCGGCGTTCTCTGTACCGGCGTTCTCTGTANCGGCGTTCTCTGTACCGGAGGCCTCTGTTACCGGGGTTCAATGGTTGGTGTGCGGTACGGGNGGTCGGGGGCTAANAACCGGGTTTGTCGTGTGTAAGTGACCCTCGGTGGGCNGGCTCAATGGAGGACGGGACAGACATCAAACCACTCGCGATCGAATTGCCGGATCCATGCNTTGCTGCCGTCAGGGCCCCATTCTCCGGGCGCGTAGAAATTCAGCCGTGGTGTGTCAGCGCTCGCCCAGGCATTCAGGATTGGATCGACAATGCTCCATGCCAATTCGACTTCATCGCTGCGGGCAAACAGGCTCGTGTCTCCGTTAAGCGCATCCAACAACAGCCGTTGGTAGGCATCGGGAAGCTGCTCGGAAAACTCGTGTTGAAATCGGAAGTCTAGATTTGCCAATCGCAGTCGCATGCCGGCGTCGGGTACCTTACTCTGGAAGTGTAATTGGATCCCCTCCGCGGGTTGCACTTGGATGACTAGTCGGTTTGCGTCGACGGAGGCAACGCCGTCGCCAAACAACAAGTGTGGTGGTTTGCGAAATTGGACCACGATTTGAGTGGTTCGGCAGGACATCGCTTTGCCGCTGCGCAAATAGAACGGCACGCCGTTCCAACGCCAGTTGTCGATCTGTACTTGCATCGCTGCGTACGTGGCGGTCAGGCTGTCTTTGGGTACGTTGGGTTCATTTCGATACCCGTCGTATTGACCACGAAAGGTGTAGCGTGCAAACTCTTCTTCGCGGAAAGGGCGAATGGCGCGCAGCACCTTGACTTTCTCGTCGCGGACGAGATCTGCTTCAAAACGTGGTGGAGCTTCCATCGCCGTGATGGTGAGAAGTTGCAGGAGATGGTTCTGAAAGAAATCTCGGATCACCCCCGCGGTGTCGTAATAGCGACCGCGATCGCCCACGGCGAGTTCCTCGGCAACCGTAATTTGCACATGGTCAATGTAGTTTCGATTCCAGATCGGTTCAAAGATGCTGTTGGCAAAGCGCAATACGAGTAGGTTCTGGACCGTCTCCTTCCCCAGATAATGATCGATCCGAAAGATCTGCCGCTCGTCGAACACGCGATGCAGTTCCTCATTCAATTGATGCGCTGAGGCGAGGTCGGTTCCAAACGGTTTTTCGACGACGATCCGTCGTGGTCCGGTTTCCTCGGACGCCATGTTGTTGGCGCCCAATTGCGTCACAGCTTGGCTGTAGAGTTGCGGCAGTGTCGCCAGGTAGTACAGGCGATTGCTGCTGGTGCCCGGCTCGAGTTCGTTGAGGAAGTCGTTGAGCTTATGAAAGTCTTTCGTTTGTCCGATGTCGCAGGCATGATAATAAAGCCGACGGGCAAACCGCTCCCAAATCGACTGATCGAATCTGGCACCTGTGAATTCAGCAGTTGTGACTGCTTGTTGTTGACGCCAGGACTCGTGGTTCATCGCAGATCGTGAAACTCCCACGATACGACATTCTGCGGGGAGTCGCCGTTTTTGGAACAGTTGAAACAACGCGGGAATGAGCTTGCGCTTCGTAAGGTCCCCGGACGCACCGAAAATGACAATCGTGTTTTCCATGGTCAGTGCCGCGAGTACTGAAGCGGTTCCAGGTCAAATCGGTTCGTTGTATGCCGCTGTGGCGTCATTCGTTCTTGCCGACAAGCGGGCCACTTCTTGATTTTCCGAGTGTTTCTCTTGACGACTCATCTGTCGGAATCCGACGGCCGTACTGAGGAAACTTCTCGCCGCCATTCGGGGTCGTGGTTCGGTGTCTCGCGGAAAGAAAATCCGCAGCAAACGTGTCAGAAACGCATTGCGGTGAAACCACCGTCGACGTAGAGGTCCTCACCGGTGACAAAGCTGCCGGCTCGTTGAGAAACAAGCAGCAGGGCGGCTCCGACGAGCTCTTGCGGTTCCCCGAATCGACCCATCGGAGTTTGCTCCATTATCTGGGCCACACGCTGGTCATCCAGGATGCGTCGATTTTGCTCGGCGGGAAAGAAGCCGGGGCACAACACGTTGATGCGCACTTGGCGGCTTGCATACTCACGGGCGAGATTTTGTGTCAAATTAACCACCGCAGCTTTCGACGCGGAATACGCGAAGACACGTGAAAGTGGCAGGTGGCTGGTCACGCTCCCGATATTCAGAATCGCCCCGCCCCCGGCGTCTGCCATCGCGGGAGCGAAAATCTGGCAGGCTAGATGGGTTGCCGTCAGGTTGCCGTCGATCACGCGGTGCCAATCACTCTCGTCGACTTCCTCATACCGAGTCGCGGAGTTCACCCCGAAGCAGTTGACGAGAATATCGGTACCATTCCATTCTTGACGGGCGCGATCGCACAAGCGTTGCAGCGAGTCACGAGATGTTACATCGACGGACTGGAACATCGCTTCTCCGTGGAGTTGTGTGATCTGATCGACCCGCGACTGCCCCCGCGATTCACTGCGTCCGGCGACGATGACGCGCGCGCCCGCTTGGGCTAGACCTTCTGAGAGCGCGCCTCCGAGAACACCCGTTCCACCAATCACGATGGCCGTTTGACCGTCTAATCCGAAGAGTTGTTGCAGGAAATTCGTGGAGTTCATGGACACCTGCTGGAGAGCCCAAAGACGGGCGATGGAGTGCGCGAACAAATAAGCAATGAGCGTACAATCAACGACGGTTTGCAGAATACCACTCGAGCATGCGGAAGGCGAGGTGACTCGCCGTTGAGATGGGTACCCACTCAGCGGGATCGAGAGGCGTTATATTTGCTTTGAAAAGAGTGCACACGACCTGAATTAGGCGGCTCGCACCCGCGTCGCAATACGCCACCTTTACGTCCTGTCCTTGTGGCGTCGTCCTGCTGCAGCTCTTCTGGCGCCGCTGCTAAGAAGCCGCAGGTCGTTGCAAATCGGTACTCTCCTGGATGCGTCTACCTCAGGTGGCCTGGCTGCTCCTTGGTTGACCCGGTTTCACGTCCAGACTAGCTTGGTAATCCAAAGCGATTCGCGAGCCACGGTCCAGTGACGACTGGCGAACACCGTCAAGAATCGCGTCGATCGTCTGTAATTCCCTGAGGCCACCGCCGTACTAGTGTTGAGGAGTTTATCTCATGCGATTGTTGCCGCGCGCCGCGCAGTCTCTTTTGTGTCTGCTGGTAGTTTCGCTCTCTGTCGAGGTTTCAGGCGCACCCTTGAATCAACTGACCGATGCGGAAAAACGGGGTGGTTGGCGGCTGTTGTTCGATGGCAAAACAACTGAGAACTGGCGGAATTACCGACGCCAATCTATTGGCGAAGGGTGGACTGTGAAGAACGGCGAACTCGCGCTTAGCAAGCGGGGAGCCGGCGATATCATCACACGTGAACAGTACAAGTGGTTCGAGCTTTCCATCGAATACAAGATCTCCAAGGGTGGCAACAGTGGCATCATGTTTCACGTCACTGAAGAAGAACAGCAGCCGTGGAGAACCGGTCCGGAGGTGCAAATTCAAGACAATGTCGACGGTCGTGATCCTCAGAAAGCTGGTTGGTTGTATCAGCTTTACAGCCCGGTAAAGCCCGATTGGGCCAAACGGTTTGAAGCGCAGGTTGGATACAAGAGTCCGGAGGTTGATGACGCGACGCGTCCGGCTGGCGAATGGAATCATGTGTACCTGCGCGTTTCCCCGCTGCAATGCGAAGTGGCGATCAATGGCGTGAGTTACTATTACTTCAAGAAGGGAGACGACGAATGGAAACGACGAGTGGCGCGGAGTAAGTTTGCCCGCATGCCGAAATTTGGGAAAGCGACCAGTGGGTTTATTTGTCTGCAAGATCATGGCAATCCGGTTTCGTTCCGCAACGTCAAGCTCAGGCGCTTGCCGGATACGGGGATCGTTCCCGATGCCAATGATGGGGTGTTGGCGCTGCAGTCGGTTCCCGCTTTTCCAGCCTTGAAGCTAAGTAACTGGGACCCGGTCGACGAGGACGGCAAGGTGCGCAAGCTCCGCCCCATGGTCTTGACGCATGCCGCAGATGGCAGCGGGCGGGTTTTTGTCGCAACTCAGCGCGGGGTAATCCACTCGTTCGATCCACAGGACCGAAAAACGACCGTCTTTCTCGATATTCAGCCTCGGGTTCAACCTTGGACCGAGGACGACGAGGAAGGACTGCTCGGTTTGGCGTTCCATCCTCGGTTTCAAACGACCGGGGAGTTGTTTGTCTATTACAGTTCGCGAGAGGAACCTCGGACCTCGATCGTTTCGCGGTTTCGCGTATCGCCACCGGGCCAAGGGCAACCGGATGCCAAGAGTGAAGAAATCTTGATGAAGATCCCTCAACCATTCTCAAATCACAACGGAGGCAGTCTGGTTTTTGGGCACGACGGATTTCTCTACATCGCGTTGGGAGATGGAGGGGGTCGCAACGATCCCATGCACCACGCTCAGAACTTGAAAACATGGATGGGATCGGTTTTGAGGATCGATGTCGATCGGAAACAGAACGGCCTGAATTACGCCATTCCGACAGACAACCCTTTTGTGAATCGCGCACAAGCTAGGCCTGAAATTTACGCTTACGGTTTTCGTAACGTCTGGCGTCTCTCGGTTGATCGAAAGACGGGGATGATTTGGTGTGGTGATGTGGGGCAGGATCTCTGGGAGGAAGTGAACATCCTTCGCCGTGGTGGGAACTACGGATGGAGCATTCGTGAAGGTAGTTACGGCTTTGGCAACCGCGCTGAGGTGAATTCCGGGCAGACAGTTTCGCCGCGATGGGAGTACGATCACCAGGTTGGGAAGTCGATTACCGGTGGAGTCGTGTATCGCGGAACCGCGTTTCCCGAACTGGCTGGCCATTACCTGTTCGGGGATTACATTACCGGGAGGATTTGGGCGTTGCACTACGACCTCGAGGCTGAGAAGCCGATCCGAAACATGGTCGTGTTGAAACAGGGGACCCCGGCGATTGCCTTTGGCGAAGATGAGAGCGGCGAAGTTTTCTATCTGGTCGAGACAGTGAGCGGTAACGGGATTTACAAGTTCGCCCACAACCGGTGAGCGGAACTTGGTGCGTCTCGTCGACCCAAGTCATGGGAAATGATTACTTCGTCTGAATCGCGGCCGTCAGCTCCTTGCGGTCGACCACACCGTCGGCGTTGGTGTCGGCTGTATTGGCTCGCGAGTGGCGGAGATTCTCGGCCGACATTTCTGAGATTTCGGTCTTGTCTAGGACTCCGTCGTCGTTNTTGTCATGCGATTCAAAGATATGTCCAACAATAAAGCCTGCACCGATCTGCGTCATTCCGTTTGGGCCATTGCGGGAACCCTGCGACGAATGGCGGCGGATACTATCGAGTAACTCAGCTTGGTCGAGGATGCCATTTCCGTCAGAGTCCGCGGAGGCTAGGAAAGCGGCTTGACCTTCGTGTGGAATCTCGTTTGCTTCCAATTGGCCACTCTTATTGACGTCAAATTGCTTGAGGACGGCCGTTACGCGAAGCATCTCAGGCGTCGGCGAGATGGGAATCAGCTCTCCTTCCAATTCGATGCGGATATCCTGATTTTGTGCAGGGTTTCTGGAAACCGTAATCGTGACCGCGCTCCGGTTGGGATCGCGAAATTGCATAGGTGTTCGCGTGGCTGGGCTCCCAAATGCCTGCTGTGTGGGTTGATAGGCGACGACCCCTACTTTGTGGATTCCAGCGTAGGCACCCGAAAGCGCCGTGGTGTGAGAGAGAGTTTGCAGCGTGAAGCGGCCCTTCTTGTCAGTCATGCCAAAGGCACCGCTCAGGCCTTTTCGCAGCGGGGCAGTGATGACTTCGGCGTTGTCCAGCGGCTCACCGTTGATCAGTACAATGCCGTGTGCTTCGATCAAAGGCGGCTGGAACAGCTTGGTAAATACCTGCTCGTCACCGTACGAGGTCCACAGCCACGCACCCAGCGCGATTAATACGGCCAAAGGGGTCGCAAACTTAATCACATTGGCGACACGAAACGCGCTCTTTCGATTGGTGGGATTGGGGTCGACATTGGCGACCGCCGAGCGAGCCTCCGAGTCTGGTATGCTTGTCATCTGAAAGCGATCCGTTGTCGTTTTACGCTTGGCACTGCCGGATTAGGTTGTATTTCAGGACGAAGTGAGGGCATCGTACTGTGCAGATTGGCTGAGGTTCTGGGCTTGTTACCAGATCATCTCGAGTACGGTGTAACGGTGGCGCTGGCGTGTGGTCTGTTTGCAAATCGTACCCGCCGGGAGAGATTTTTTCAGCGCCGGTAGTCGTGTCCAGTCGCACAGCTGTGAAAATTCCCGTTTGGTGGGATCATCTTTTGTGGACGGAACAGTCGCACCGGTCAGCGGCACCACTTCGCGGTTCGGACGGGGTGTGTTGAGGAAGCGGTTTGGTTCTCGCGGAACAGAGTCGCGATTGACCGCTGAAATGGCCATTCCTAGAATGTCCTTCGAAACGGGTAACACCGCGGTTCTCATTTCTGACAAGGTGTCTGTGGGATGTCGCGGCCGGCGGTTCATGAGCGGGTGTTCAGGTGTCCGCTGCGCTTTGTTCATTAGGAAACGGTTCATTAGGAAACGGTTCATTAGGAAACGTCTGTGCCATGTGCGGCCGAATTGCACTCACTCGGTGGGGTGCTGTGATGGTGCGGCATTGGGTTGCCGTGATGCCCCGTTTGTTTCGTGTTCATTGCGTCTCTGAGGATGTCGACAGTGGCCATGTTGGCAAGCCAGCAAGAAATGTCATGACGGATGGGTCTCCCGCATCAAAGAGCCGGTATGCCTGGCGCGGACCGATGATCGGTTGCGCGGGATTGGCGTGCTGGCTGTTGGGAATGGGATGGTCACCAGGTTACGGACAGGATGTTGTGATCGTTCAAGGGAGAGATGGTCTGCCGGGGGCCACGCGCAAGGGAGAGGTGCTCGAATACACCGGTGCGTGGTTGACGCTAAAACTGCCGGCGGGCCGCGAGCTTCGGATCAAGTCGAAGAACGTAGTACGCCTCGTCACGAATCGGAGCGAGACGCAGCAGTTGGCCGAGGGCCTGTTTCGACAGGGAAAATACGCGCCCGCCTTGCAACGTTACCGTCAGGCGGCACGCGAGGAAAAGCGAAGTTGGATTCGTCGAGAGATTTTGGCGAGGCAGGTAGAGTGCTTCCAAAACCAAGGCGAAATGGTAGCCGCAGCCCAGCGATTTCTCCTGATTCTCGAGAGCGATCCTACAGCTCGTTGTTTCGACGTGATTCCGTTGATCTGGGGATCGCCGGGGAACTTGAATGCCCTCGAAGAAAACAGTGGTCGCCAGTGGTTGCGTGAGGCAACCGCGGTGTCACGGTTGATCGGTTCTAGTTGGATGTTGGCGATGGCTGAGCGGGCGAGCGCGATCGATAACCTCGAGTCGTTGGCTGCCAGTGAAGATTTGCGAATCGCCTTTTTGGCGGAAGCNCAGTTGTGGCGAATCAAGCTCGTCACCGCATCGCGCGAAGAGGTGTCGGGCTGGGAGCGGCGCATTCACATGATGCCAGATTCGTTGCGCGCCGGCCCCTACTTCCTATTAGGACAAGGCTTGGCACGGCACAACGACCCCCTCGGTGCGGCGTTGGCATTCCTGCGGATTCCGATTCTCCATCCCAATCGCCAGGTGCTGGTTCCGGATGCCTTGTGGCGAGCGGGACAGTGTCTGGAAGCTGGCGGACAACAGCAAGACGCAGCGTTGGTGTACCGAGAGGTTCTAGCGTTTGGCGATGAGTTGCCGACCGTGAGCGCTGCCCGAGAACGTTTGCAACAGATTAGTAACGATAGAGAGCGGTGATATGCACGCAGAGCGGACTACACGCGTCGCGGTTGTTCGTCGTGAAGTGGCGACGGGGTGGAGGTTCGGCCGGGTTCACAGCCGTAACGCGAGAGCGTTGCTCGCCGCGGCGCTCAGCGCACTGGCCGTTGACCCGTGGCGCCAGGTCTCAGCGCAAGAGACGCCGCTCAATGCCACGCCGCAATCTCCACCGCTGAATGAATCACAGGGTTTTTTTGAGATTGTGCTCTCGGGAGGGCCGGTCGGTTGGGTCATCATGTTCCTGTTATTGGGTCTGTCGGTTACCTCGGTCTATCTGGTAATCGATCAATTGATCACCATACGTCGCGCGACGCTGATGCCGGATGGACTCGCGGACCAAATCCAGCAGTTGCTTGCCGGTGGACGGGTGCGGGAGGCCGACGAAGCTTGCCGGGCGCGTCCGAGTTTTTTGTCTTTTGTTGTGGTGCACGGTTTGTCGGAAGTGGAAGGTGGATGGACCGCCACGGAAAAAGCTCTAGAAGACGCGTTGGCAGAGCAGGCGGCTCGTTTGCTCCGGAAAACGGAGTATCTCTCGGTCATCGGCAATATCGCGCCCATGGTTGGATTATTGGGGACCGTGACAGGGATGATCATGGCTTTCCAACGTGTCGCGGTTACACAGGGCTCCGCGGGTGCCGCGGATTTGGCCGAGGGCATCTACCAAGCCTTGGTCACTACGGTGGGTGGGTTGATCGTGGCGATCCCATCGCTTGGAGCCTTCGCTATATTTCGTAATCGTGTAGACCAGTTCGTTGCCGAGGTCGCATATCTGGCACAACACGTGTTTGTGCCGCTCAAACGTCGTTCCGGTCAGTCGAGACGGCCGGATAAATCACCCCCGGCCCCCCCTGCACCGTGAGGCCGGTAATGCGGTTGCCACATCAACATCGACGGCGAGAAGTGGGCTTCAATATGACGCCCATGATCGACATTGTGTTCTTGTTGATTATTTTTTTCCTGGTGTCCAGCCATTTGGCTAAAAGAGAAGCGCAACTGGAATTGCCCTTGCCTGCTGCGGTCAGCGGTGAACGTCGACCGGCACAGGAGGGGCCTCGAGTCACGGTGAATGTACTGTCCGACGGTGAGTTCTTGCTGGCCGGTCGAATGGTGCTCAGAGACCAGCTTGTACCGATGTTTCAGCAAGCGATTCAAGCCGAAGGGCGCAACGTCGAAGTCGTGATTCGCACAGATCGGCGCGTCTCGTTTCAGCATGTCGAGCCGATCATGTTGTCTTGTGTCCGGGCGGGGATCTGGAACGTGACGTTTGCCGTGTTCCGACCGGAGGATGTTCACTGATGCGAAGGCCCGAACTACACCAACGGACGCGCGGCGACCTCGAGATTTCGATGACTCCGATGATCGACGTCGTGTTCTTGTTGCTGGTATTTTTCGTATGGACGGCTAGTTTTCAAGTTGTCGAGAACATGTTACCCAGCCACTTGTTAGCCGTTTCCGGAAATCAGCCTTTGGATTCCACCGAGCCGTCTCCCGAAGTCGATTTCGACGAGATTATCATCCGGCTCATCTGGGAGGGCGATACGCTGCGGTGGCAGATTAACAATGTGCGCGTGGCGGACCTGCAGGCAGTACGGACTCGCTTAGATCAGATCGCCGCGATCCGGCAGGCGGCAACAGTGATCTTGCACCCGGATCAGGAAGTTCCTGTCGGAGATGTCATCGATGTCTATGATCAGGCTCGGCTGGCGGGCTTCGAACAGGTGCAATTCGCGGCTTCGGAGCGCATCTGAAATCGGTGTGCTTGGCGCGAGAGGTGTGTTCGAGTCTCGGAGCCGGTCGATTGACGACTACCACGGAAGAAGTGACGCACATCGTAGAATCGAGAGAATGCCGCTGAAATCGTTTACAGTTCCTGAAAGGCTAGTGACGGAACCGGCAGTCGGTTGATGGTGCCTGCGGCGACCTTGAATTGTGTTATCAACCTGTCGTCGTGTTATGAATGAGACCAATACGAGACCAACGGTGAGCGGGATGGACCAATTACGGACAATACGGCTGATGACGCTGTTCTTTGTCCTCCTTGGTGTTACCGCGGTTCACACGGAATCACGCGATGATCAATTCGTGACAGGCCTACAGCAGCGCCGTTTGTTTAGGCTGGCCGAGTACTATTGTCTACAACAAATCGCGAGTTCAGATGTGACGCCGGTGCGACATGGACGCTTGGTGGAACATCTGATTCACGGCTATACGTTGCAAGCTCTCAATGCACCTGCCGATCAGCGCGCGCCGATGTGGGAGAAAGGGTCGCGTGTGGCAACGCGCTACACGGAAGAGCATCCCAAGCACCCCCGTGTGTTCCTGGTACGGATGCAGGCCTTGCTCATGGCATTGGACCGCGCCAGATTGACACGCCAGGAAACCGAGGTCGGTGCGGCTGGTCGAGTTGCTTTGAATGATGTTCGGACGTTGATTCGAGTGGTCGTCAATGGTTTGGACAAGTTGGATCAAGACTTGCAGCGCGAAATTCCCCGTCGGTCGGCAGCGACATCGTCCCAAGAAAGCCTTGGAAGCGGAGAATTGTTGTCTCTCCAGAATCATGTTCGATACCGATTGGCGCGGGCCTTACGAGAACGAGCGCTGTGCTATCCGGTGAGTAGTCCAGATCGCGATACCGCACTTACCGAAGCGATCGAGCGTCTGAAGGGACCTTTGACCGTGTTGTCGCGGAGTGATTCTCTGTATTGGACGATTCGGCTGGAGCAGGTCTCGTGTTACCGGTTACGCGGAAGCCTCAAATCCGCCGGGGAGTTGATCCAACAGATCGATCGCCTGCAACCTGCTGGTGACACCCGGCGGAAATTACGTGTGGAGGCGGCCCGACTGAGCTTGAGCGCGGGACGCGCCGCCGCAGCGTGGGATTGGCTCGAACGGGCTTCCTCAGACGAAGAGCCGCGCGATCCAGACTTGGATCAAGCGAAGGTGGAAGTCAGTCTGGCACTGTGGCGATCTGGGAGTGCAGCCAAGAACGACCAAGAGACTCAGAAATGGCGAGATCGCGCGATTGCGTTGGCAGGTGAGATTGAGCGACTTCACGGACCCTATTGGTCGCACCGAGCAAGTCTGTTGCTCGTCAATAATGCGAATCGGTCCGACGACGAATCTAGCGTTGGCGTCCTCGAACTTGCGGCACGCAACCTCTGGCGAAGCGGGCGCCACGGCGAGGCCATCGAAGCCTACGATAAGGCCGCGCGATTGGCGTCCGAAACGGGGTCGTCCGAAAACGCCTTTCGCCTCTCGTTTAGTGCTGCGCTGATCGAAGAGAAGCGCGAGCGATTTCAGGAAGCCATCCTGCGGTACCGCAAACTAGCGATGGCGAAGACGACTCATCCGCAGTCGAGTACAGCCCATTATCGGGCCGTTGTTTTTGCATACGATGCAGCTCGCCGGGATCCGTCCCTGCGCAGTTCTGTGGAACAACTTGTCGATGAACATCTGAGCGTCTGGCCGCAATCGTCGGTAACCGACTCGGTTCGTTGGTTGAAAGGAAAGCTCTGCGAGGCGCGGCGGGCTTGGAGCGAAGCACTCGTTGTGTACCGATCCTTTCCGGTCAAAACTCCGGATGCGATGATCGCCGCGGCGAGATGTTGGAAGAACCGCATGTCCACACAGAATGACGGGACGGACGAGTATCTTGTGCTTGTCGATTCGGCCTGCTCCTATTTCGAGCACTTGGTGCTCGAAGAGCAGCGACGTCTGCCGGGAGAATGGTCTTCAGCGGCGCGCCAGGCCGTCGTGGAGGGGGTGCGTTTCCGCCTTCTGCATTTGCATGGCGACGAGTTCAGGTTACACGAGCGGCTTGCGGCTGCCTCGGCTGGTCTCCCCCCCGCCCCGCTCGGATGGCAGAAGACAGCGAGCATGCTGGACGTGGTGGTCGCGGCGGCTCAGCCCGGCCAGCATACGCTGGCTCGCGAGATGTTACGGGAGATTGGAGATCTTGCGATAGCGGATTGGTTAGAGATGATCGAGCACCTTGACCGCATTTCGCGTTCCGTTGACGGTCAGTTCCAACGCGGCGTGGCCGTATTGCAACTCGCTGCATTAGCCCGCTCTGATGAGTTGCGGAATGAAATGAGCGATCAAGACCGGTCGCGGGCTTTTCGATTTCAAGCTCGAGCGTTGTCAATTTCCGGACAGCATGCGGCTGCTGTCACTGCGTTCCAGAGGTTAGTGAAAGAACATCCGCGCGACGGCGCATTGCTGGAGGACTACGCGCAGTTATTGCTGGACGGCAAAAACGCAGATTCGTGGCAACAGTCGGTGAGACAATGGCGCATGGTGAAACAAAGAAGTCGGCCTGGGTCGAAGAGACGTCTGCGGGCTACCTACGCCTTGGCCTTAGCCCACTTTAAGTTGGGGGACAAGCAACGCGCGGCTCGCATCATCCGGATTGCCCAAGCGACGGCAGATTTGTCGACCGACCCGATTGCCGGAAAATTCGCTGCGCTTTTGAAACGATGTGAGTGATGGCGTTGAAGTAGGGCGAAACCACAAAGCAGCCGCCAAAAACAACGTATTTTGAGTAGATCCGGATGTGCCGTAAGGGTTGTCACTGGCTTGAGTCCGCCCGGTGGAATAGACTGTCGACATGGATCGGCATCCTGCAGTCTGCTCCGTGGCCTGCTTTGGTGTGTGATTTGACGACGTGAGTGGATCGAAGAATTGATAGCCGCGTGTGATTGCGAGTAAGGGGACGAGGGATGCGGACCGCAATGTTCTTGCCGCTGGTTTTGTTATGCGTTTTCGCGATTGGGTGCGAGGAACAAATTGCCGAACGGACGCCACCTACTGCAGGTGACATGGGCCAAATGAGGCGCGGTAGTGATGGACCAGGCATTCCCAGCGGTAGTGCGCCCTCATCAAGTGGTGGCGGCATGATGGGCGGCGGCGGCGGCGGTCGTGGCGGCGGCGGTCGTGGCGGCGGCGGCGGTCGTGGCGGCGGTGGCGGCATGATGGGAGGTGGTGGTGGCGGCATGATGGGTGGAATGATGGGTGGAATGATGGGTGGAATGGGCGGCGCGACTAAGAGTCGACCCGCCCGGGTACGGATCGTAAACGGTCGCGTTCGGTTGTCACCGGGCAACACCGAATTGAGATTTATTGGAACGCAGCCGACGGGTGAAAGTTACGAAGCCGGGTTCCGCGGATTGTCGGGAGAAATTCGTGTCGCGGGGAAACAACTCACCTTGATCACACTGACGCTAGAGACCGATTCGCTATGGAGTGAAGACGACTCTCTACTCGAACAACTGCAAGGTGAGTCGTTTCTTGCGGTTCAAGCGCATCCCACGATTGTGTTTCGGTCCACAGAGATCGTTGAGGAAGAGGATGAGTTCATCGTCGCGGGAGAGTTGACGATGCGAGGCGTAAAACAAGCGATTCGCTTTCCGGTCAGCATCGATCTTGCGAATCGAGGACTGGCGTTGAACACGCGGTTTACGGTGGACCGTACAAAATTTGGAATGGATTACTCGGTTGACAAGGTGAACAAGGAAGTATCGGTTGACGTCCAGATTGCCCAGCGCAGTGGCCGGACTCGTCCCGCTGCAAGTCGTCGCACTACAAAGAAGTCAACCACCCCACGCCCCCGACCTAAGCTAAGTGACGAGGAACGCTATCGCGAGCATGCTGCGAACTGGTTGCAAAAGTTCGACACCGACAAGGACGGCGTCTTGGCGAAAGAAGAGTGGTCCAAAGACGGTTTTACGTATACTGCCGCGGATGCGGACGATGATGGAAAAATAACCTTGAACGAATTGTCGGATGCTATGAAAAAGAGATGAGCTGAGATTGCGAGGAACGCCCGGGTTGGACGGCTGGTTTGACGGGTGGGATGGCTGGGTGAAATGCTGAGGATTGGCGATCTTGTTGGAGTTCAAGGTGTTTGAATTGAATTTGTCGTCGATGTTAGATAATTTGGTAACATGATCAGCGGTCGGTTCGTGCTCAGATGTTGGTGATTTTCATTCACATAGCTAGGCAATGAAGGAGTTCCGGATGAACAAGAGAACCACACGTCGTAAGTTTATGACGACAACGGCGGCGGCCAGTACGGGATTCTGGGTTGCCGGAGGAATTGCCCCCAGACCCAGTCGCGCCGCGGTCGACGAAATCAGCTTTGCCAGCATCGGTGTCGGTGGGAAGGGAGCGAGTGACTCGCGGGCTGTCGGACGACAGGGCAACATGGTTGCTATCTGTGACATCGACGAGGGAAATCTCGGCAAGGCGGCAGCGCGATTCAGCAAAGCCAAGAAGTATTTTGATTATCGCAAGATGCTGGACGAGATGAGTAAGAGCATCGATGCCGTCACGGTGAGTATTCCTGATCACAATCATGCACCTGCATCGGTTCGCGCGATGCGCATGGGAATCCACTGTTTCACGCAGAAACCGATGACCCACTCGATCCAAGAGGCCCGCTTGATGGGCCAAATTGCTCGCGAAAACAAGTTGGCGACGCAAATGGGCAACCAGTTCACGGCCCATCCGAATCTCCGGTATTGTGAAGCGGCTTTCAAGACCGGGAGTCCACTTGGCACCGTCAAGGAAGTTCACATCTGGACAAACCGACCTGTCTGGCCGCAAGGCTTGGCGAAGCCCAAAAACAAGCCGCCGATTCCGTCAACCGTGCATTGGAACGAGTGGTTGGGGCCCGCGCAGGATCGCGATTACCACCAGGCTTACCATCCCTTCAAATGGCGGGGATGGTGGGAGTTCGGGACCGGTGCGCTGGGGGATATGGCGTGCCACACCGTGAACATGCCGTTTGCCGCGTTGGACCTAGCGAATCCGACCTCGGTGGTCGCGGAGACTTCCGGCCATAACGCAGAAACCTATCCAGCTTGGTCAATCATCGATTTCGTTTTCCCGGCGAAGGCTACGCGTCCGGGTCTGAAGTTCCGCTGGTACGACGGGAAAAAGCTCCCGCCGCAGGAGTTGCTGCAAGGCAAAAAGATGGTTGGAAGTGGCGCTCTCATTGTCGGCGATAAAGGCTCTCTATACGCCTTGGGAGATTACGCCGAAGCGGGTCTGCATTGGTTGGGCGTGGATCCACCGAAAGTGGACTTCAAGAAGTCCATCGGGCACGTCGAGGAGTGGGTTGCCGCGATCAAGGGGGGTGAGCAGGCGAAGTCCAACTTTGCTGAATATGCTGGCCCACTCACAGAGACGATCCTGTTGGGGAATCTGGCCGTCTGGGCGGCCAAAGAACCCGGCAAGGGTAAACAAATTGAGTGGGATGCACGCAAGTTGGTGGCTACAAATGCTCCCGAAGTGATGCATGTGGTGAACAAAGAATACCGTCAGGGATGGGAAATCTAAGTTTATTTTTTCCACCGGTCATGTGAGATGCGGCCGTGAGTATCAACGCTCGCGGCCGCTTTTTTTGGCCGTCTCAAGGGACGTCCTCAACCAAAACGCGCGACGATCCGGTTTGCCAGCGGTGGGCATAGGCGGTCCAGCCAGACCAGCAGCTTTCCTCCAGTTGACAGGATTAGTTCCTGGCGACCTCGCTGGATTGCCCGGACTGTGTGCCGCGCGACTCGCTCCGGCGACATTGCGTTTGGGCGCGTTTGCTCGTCGGTCGAGGATGCTCCGATGACGTGGGCAAAGAATTCGCTGGACGTTGTGCTGGGGCTAATCAAGAGCACGCCGATTCCGTCGTGCGTGAGTTCGCAGCGAAGGGCATCACTAAATCCGTGAAGCGCGAACTTGCTCGCGCAGTATTCGCTCTTTCCGGGAACGGCGCGGTGTCCCAGGACCGATCCGATATTGACGATCAACGGTTGATGGCCTTCGCGCAACATTGGGATCGAACGTCGGATCAACTCGGCGGGTGCGAAAAAGTTGACTTCCACAACACGCCGGAGTCGTTCCGCTGTGGCATCGGCAAATCGGCCTAACACACCCATTCCGGCGTTGTTAATGAGGATGTCTAACCCTCCCAATTCACGGCCAGCCATCTGGATGATGTCTTGCTGGATTCCGGGATTGGTGATGTCACCGGCTACCGTAAGCGGCACGCATGTATGGTTTTCCGTGGAAATCGAGTGTGCCAAATGACGCAGCCGCTCCTCGCGTCGCGCGGTGATAAGCAGGCGGGCTCCTTGGGCGGCCAGTTGCTTTGTCAAAGCGAGTCCGATTCCGCTGGACGCACCGGTAACAATGATACGAGCGCTATCGAGGTTGCGTCTCGCCATGGGTCAGGCCATGTCTCCTGCGATCACATTGTTACCAGAGATGTCGTTACTAGAGATGTCGTTACTAGAGATGTCGTTACTAGAGATGTCGTTACTAGAGATGTCGTTAC
>PADE01000021.1 GCA_002702965.1 Planctomycetaceae bacterium | reverse complement strand
TGTCATGGCGAGTTTTAATCGAGTCATTCTGGTAGAAAATCTCACACGCGACATCGAGTTGCGTTATACCCCGGGGGGCACGGCTGTCACCGAACTCGGCATGGCAGTCAACGATCGCCGCAAGAATCAGTCCGGCGAGTGGGTCGACGAGACGACCTTTGTCGACGTCACGCTGTGGGCCAGAACCGCCGAGGTCGCGAGTGAATACCTCAGCAAAGGGTCACCACTGTTAATTGAGGGACGTCTTAAACTCGATAGCTGGGAGACGGACGGACAGAAACGCTCCAAGCTATGCGTCGTCGGTGAACGGATGCAGATGCTGGGAGGCCGTGGGGGTGGTAACCAAGGTTCGTCGCGTCCGCCGCGCGAATCGCAATCGACGCAATACAACCAGCCGGCGAGTTCCGAAGCGCCCGCGGCTTCTGGGCCGATCGACGATGACATCCCGTTCTGACCACACAAATGCGACCAGCGACGCGGGCGGCTGCGAATCGACACAAACACCCCATACGGCCGCTGCGGCTCGGTTCTGACGATCCGGTCCTTCTGCCAAAGTGACCGACCCATTAGAATGCAGACTGCCGTGCGCAATATCCTTCCAATACGACGCGTCCTTCCAATACGACGCGTCCTTCCAATACGACGCGTCCTTCCAATACGATGCCTTTACGGCCGGCGCCAGCCAGAACCCGCAGCACCGCAAAACACCTGGTTGCCACGAACTCTTTCACCGCAAAAACCGATCGTCAGGACTCGACAACATGGCTAGAACGAAGACAGGAGGCCGCTTTAAACGACTGCCCAAGGGGCCCAACGGCGGGATCCAGCTGATGTTGATCCAGTCGGTGGACCAGCTCGGCAATCAAGGAGATGTCGTCGAGGTCAAACGCGGATTCGCAATGAACTACCTGCTGCCCCAGGGCCTGGCCACCATCGCCACCGATCACCATTCCAGGATGATTGAAAAACACCGCAACCGGTTGGCTGAACTACAGCAAGAAAAACTGGGCAAACTCAAGGACATGGCCACCGCGATTTCGCTGCAGAGCATCACCATCGAGGCGAGCGCCAACGATGAAGGTACCCTTTACGGTAGCGTAGGTGCCACCGAGATCATCGCCGCTCTGAAACAAAACGACATTAACCTGAACGCCGATCAGATTCGCCTGGACGGCCCCCTCCGCGACCTCGGGCTGTACACCGTCAAAGTGCACGTGTACCAGGAAATCGACACCGAACTCAAAGTCTGGGTGGTTCCCCAATCGGACGATGAAGCCGGTTGACGTACCGCTTGCCCCCCGACGAAGCGCAGCGTCACCTGTGATTGCCGCAGCGGGGGGCGACGCTGCTGGAANCCCGTCCCTGCCCGCGCTGCGCGGGCAGCATAATCGGCTCCGAAAAGTCTCTCCAAACCCGCGCTGCGAGGCCGCGGTCGACATCTGAGGCGGCCCTGAGTCCCCCTAAACCCCCTACCCGGGGGCCGCAGACCCCCTCCTGTACCGATGCAATCGGAATCTGACGACCGCGACTGCAAGGTCGCGACCCAACTCCGCGCNGGGAGAGGTTGTCTGCCGTTTGCCAGTCGATANCATAACTGCCTGTCAGCCAACCCGCTGTTGCTCGGGCCGCTGTTGCTCGGGCATCGACTCGGAATCGGCCGTCACGGAGGAGCTCGCTATGGCCACGGTTGCTCAGTCCCCTCGCAACGTCTCGTCAGAAATTCTNGATCGACAACCGCCGGTCGACCTGGACGCCGAAGTCGGTGTCCTGGGCAGCATCATTTTGAAACCTGATTGTTGTGATGACTTGGCGTTGATCTTACGCGCCGACGACTTTTACGACGAGGCTCACGCGCGCCTGTTCTCTCANCTGTTGGAGATGCACGACAGCGGCAAGCGAATCGACAGCACCCTGCTCGTCGACCGTTTGAAGTCAGCGGGCGATCTCGAATTCGTCGGCGGGATGGTGTTCTTGACAACGCTCGTGCGGTCGGTTCCCAATGCGGCGCATGCGGTGTACTACGCCAACATTGTACGTGAAAAGGCAACGTACCGGTCCCTGATCAATGCCAGCACCGAAATCCTCCGCAACGCCTACGAACCGTCTCAGGATGCACGGGAGTTATTGAGCCAGGCAGAACAGAAGATCTTCTCGATTCTCGACAGCCGCGGATCGTCTTCGGTGTCTTCCATCCGCGATGTGATGCACACTGCGATGGATCGTCTCGACGCTCGGATGCAAGGGAACCAGACTCTAGGCGGTGTCGACACTCACTTTGCCGATCTCGATGAATTGACCGGGGGCCTTCATAATTCAGAACTTATCATCCTCGCGGCGCGCCCCAGCATGGGCAAGACTGCGCTCGCGCTGAACATCGCCGAACACGTCGCGTTACAAGGTCAGTTTCCGGTCCTGTTTGTGAGCCTCGAGATGTCGTCGATCGAACTGGCGGACCGCCTCCTCTGTTCGATTTCACGAGTGAACGGACATCGATTGCGCAATGGCACGATATCGAGCGCCGACCAACGCAGGTTGGTTGAAAATGCCGGACAGATCAGTCAGGCACCGCTCTACATCGATGATTCCCCGAGCCGAACCGTCACCGAAGTCGCAGCGGCTGCGCGCCGAATTCGTCGGCGTGAAGAACGACTCGGATTGATCGTGATCGATTACCTGCAGTTGGTTGAACCCGACAATCCGAGGGATCCGCGTCAGGAACAGGTTGCCAAGATCGCTCGTCGACTGAAAGGTCTGGCCCGCGAATTGGAGGTCCCGCTGCTCTGCCTCGCGCAACTCAACCGCCAGGCCGAAGACAGCCGCGANCACAAGCCCCGCCTCAGCCATCTGCGCGAATCCGGCGCCATCGAACAGGATGCCGATGTCGTCATGTTTGTTCATCGAGAGGAGTACTACCACCGAGGCGANGAGCAGGCGCAGTACGCCGGCCAGGCGGAGATCATTATCGCCAAGCAGCGAAATGGCCCGGTTGGCGAGATCCCGCTGGTGTGGGAAAAGCAATTTACACGTTTCGGTGACAAAGCACCGGACCGCCTCGAGGCGTTCGATGACTACAACGACCAGCGCGAAGGGAATTTCTAACGTCTTGCCCGTCGGGCCCGAGGATCTCGGTTGGCACCTGGAAGCGACCGATGACCGCAATCCGCTCGCGGGAGCTTCAAGCCACAATCTCCCGCACTACGCGGCCAGCCACATCGGTCAAACGAAAATCGCGTCCGGCGTACCGATAGGTCAGACGTTCGTGATCCAAGCCCAACAAGTGCAGTAGGGTCGCGTGTAGGTCGTGTATATGTACACGGTCCTGGACAGCGCGAAACCCAAAATCATCGGTNTGCCCAAACACCATTCCACCGCGAACTCCGCCCCCAGCAAGCCACATGGTAAAACCGTAGTGATTATGGTCGCGGCCGTCGGTTCCCGTCCCTTCCGAAAGGTCGGTGGTCGGNGTCCGTCCGAATTCTCCACCCCAAATGACTAGCGTATCTTCCAACAAACCGCGACGCTTCAGATCCTCTAGCAGCGCCGCGGTGGGTCGATCTGTGTCGCGAGAGAGCTTCCGCGTAGTCTGATTATGCGAATGATGCGTATCCCAAGGCTGGCCGTTGCCGTAGTAAACCTGAACGAATCGAACTCCCCGCTCTACCAGTCTGCGCGCCAAGAGACAGCCGTTGGCAAAATGTCCTTCGCCGTAAGCCCTTCGCACGTGTTGCGGTTCTCGCGCTAGATCAAAAGCATCACTGGCTTCAAACTGCATGCGAAATGCGGTCTCCATCGCCTGCAGCCGGGCATTCAACGCGCGATCCGGTCCACGCTGCTGTAGATGGTCTACATTCAATTTCCGCATCAGATCGAGTTGTCGCCGTTGCTGGCGCCGCGACAGCGTTGGATGACGCAAGAACGGAACCATTTGTCTCGGTTCGAGTGTCGAGTGATTGATATAAGTGCCCTGGAATTCTCCCGGCAGAAAAGCGCTGTTCCAGAGAATGGAGAACCGAACGGGGCGTCCCGGGCAAAGTACGACATAGCCAGGCAGGTTCTGATTCTCGGTCCCCAACCCGTAGAGCATCCAAGCCCCCATGCTGGGACGGCGGGGAACAATCGTGCCATTATTCATCAACAGCAGGGCCGGGCCGTGGTTCGGGTTGTCCGTATAGACCGCCCGCAACACACAGACATCGTCGATCTGGCGCGCCAGGTGTGGTACCAATTCGCTAACCTGAATGCCGTTCTCCCCCCGGCGATAAAATCGAAAGGGCGACGGGAGCAGACCGGCGGTCGCTCGCTCGGTCCTCAACTGAACGGCTTGCGGGCGCTGCCCAGCAAATCGATGCAAGGCCGGCTTGGGATCAAAAAAATCTCCCTGATAGGGGCCACCGTTCATGAACAGCTGAATCACGCGGTGTGCTCGGGGCTGAAAATGATGGCTGCCCGCAGCCCGCACCTGATCGGACAACATGCCAGCCAAACCGAGCCCGCCCAAACCGCCTCCCAGGGAGGCGATCATCTCTCTGCGGGAACAACGAAGTACATGCTGCGGAACCTGTGTCGGCTGCTGCGTTCCCATCACCATCGTACGATCCTCTGAAAGTGGCGCGGTCTGCCAACGCACCTGCCATCGCAACGGGCGCCCGACTGCGACCGAAACGTGACTGCCACCGCACGACAGCGCGACGTCCACCACGGCAAGGGTACGGTCCCTGCAAAGAACACGTTCCTACTCCGATTTCTCTGGGTTCGGTTCCTCTCGCAATGCGGATAACTTCGGGCGTTCCAGATGGTGTCCGGTCGCCTGCTGGTACGCGTGAGCCACGGCCAACAGATCGACTTCTCCATACAGTTTGCCCGTGAACGTAATGGAGTAGGGACGCCGGACTCCATCGCGCACAGTAAAACCGTCAGGGAGGACCGCGGAAGGATGTCCGGTCAGGTTGGTGATCACCAAATCATCGCCACCCACGTAAACATCGACTTGCTCAAGAACCTGGTTCATCTCCTTCAATAACATCGACCTCAATCGGTTGGCACGCAGGTACTCAACCGCCGGAACATATCGCGCGGCGCGCCAGATGCTCGGCCATCGATTGAGGCCCTCGGTCACTCCCTGTCGCGTCAGTTCATCGAACACGGTCGCTGCTTCGGCATCCAGGATGACCGTCATCGCACTGACGGGGAAACGTCGCGGCAATTCAATCGGCACCAGTTCGACACCCAGCTCTCTCAAAACCGTCAAGTCGCGCCGGTCGGCGTTCGGTGTCCCGTTTTCGACATATCCGACACGAAGCGTGCGCAAATCCCGCGAAGGGGGCCAGTGAAAGGGTCGGTCGACTACCGTTTCATCCAATCCGTCGCTGCCGTAGATCGCATCGAAAACAAGCGCACAATCTTCGATCGAACGGCAGATCGGACCGATTTTGTCCATACTCCACGCCAGCGGCATGCAGCCGTAACGACTCACTCGACCGAATGTCGGGCGCAAGCCACTGGTGCCGCAACGACGACAGGGCGACACAATGCTCCCGAGCGTCTCGCTCCCCAGCGTGAAACCGATCAAGCCCGCTGCGGTCGCCGCGGCCGAACCCGCCGAGGATCCACTCGACCCCTGGGTTAGGTCCCAGGGGTTTCTCGTCTTCCCGCCAAACCACCGGTCGCCCATCGCCAACGCTCCTAATGAGAGCTTGGCCGCCAACACCGCACCAGCTACCTCCAATCGGCGAGCGACGGTCGCCTTGGTTTTCAACTCCTGTTCGCGAAACGGCGGGGCGCCCCACGTGGTGTGATAACCCGGGTAGGCGATCAAGTCCTTCGCACCCCAGGGAATGCCGTGCAGCGGACCGCGATACCGTCCGGCTGCGATCTCTCGGTCGGCCTGACGGGCCTGCCGTAGTGCCAATTCCTCGGTAAAACTCACCACGCAATGCAGTTGTTGATTGTGTTCGTGCAAGCGGTCCAGGTACATCCGGGTCAGTTCCAGCGAGGACACCTGACGAGTACGCACCAGCGCCGCCAGTTCGCTCACCGGCAAGAACGCCAGGTCCTGCTGGTCCTGGGGACGCTGACCCGCTGCGGATTCGATTGGACGGGCGGTGCCGCGTACCGCGGTTCCCGGGTCACCGGGAGCGGGCCGAAACGCAATCGCCGGCGCCACTTCATACGGAACGGCGACGGCTCGCATCGCCTCAATGCCGCGCCGCTGCCGCTCGACCGCACCGGCCGTCGCGGCGCGGTCCTCTTCCGACAAAGAAATGCCGGCCACCCACTCCGCTTGTTGGATCATCTCCGCGGACACCGATTGTTTCGACTCGACGTCGGCCGCCAGCGCCCGTCGAAACACGATCGATCCGACTCCGATGCCAGAGAGGGTCGTCAGCACCGTCCGGCGGTCGTAACTCTGTGAATCCGATCGCATCAGCGTCTCCCCTCGCCGCCAGATTGTGGGGATTGCGACGGCTGCCCGCCTGTCGAACAACGGCGGCGTCCGATCCTGGCCCCACAACGGAGGCGATATGTCCGTCTGACAACCACTAGAGTACCATAGTTCGTTGCAGGTAACAGTGTCGCAGATCGTGTCTCTTTCCCGCTTCGAGTGGTTCCTCGCTCCATGGATCAAGCGCAACTCGTACGCTACCTAGAAGATCCCCACGCGGCGGAAGATTGGCTGCGATCGCTCGGCGTAGGCGACTGCCGGCGCGCCCATTCCAACCTGGTATCCCTATCGGAAAACGGACTGACACTCGACCTGTTAGCCGCCATCGGCGACCAGCTCGCCGAGCATCTGCCCCACACGTATCGAAGCGACCGCGTGATGCAACATCTCGCGCGATTCACCGCGGCCTCGCGAAATCCGCTGGCGCTGGGATCCTTGCTGGAAAGGGATCGGGGTGCGTTACCCGTACTCCTGCGCATTCTCTCGACCGGTCCTTTTCTGACCAACCGGATCATCCGTGACCCGGAGAGCTTCGACCTGTTGAGATTAACCGACGGCCAGGCGGTTGATCGGGCGACCCTGGTCGATGAGATCACTGCCGAATTGAAGGCTGTCCACAACGACGACAGCTTGGCTGCGGCGCGCCTTGAACGATTCCGGGATCGCGAGACATTGAGGATCGCGTACGGCGAATTGGTCCACGATCTTGCGCTGTCGACCGTGACACGCCAAAACACACATCTGGCCGACGCGCTCTGCGAAGCCGCGTTGCGTTACACCTGGCAAGAGCTTGAGAAACGCCGTGGCCGGCCGCTTCGTGCAACCGGAGCTCCCGCGCGATTTGCAGTGTTAGGTTTCGGAAAACTAGGCGGTGAGGAACTCGGTTATTCGGAACCACTCGAGATCCTCTTTCTGTGTGATGGTGACGGTAAATCTGATGGTCCAAGACCCCTGGAGACTTCCGAGTGGTTCGAGCGGCTGGCGCGCGCTTTCCTCTCTCTGCTCACCGCGCAATCGACCGCGTCCGCACCGATTCTACAGATGCATCTGCATCTGCACCCACCGGGCCACGACCACCGCCTGGTCAACACACTCGAATCTGCGCTACACCACTACGACGTGGCTGGCAGGACCTGGGAACGGCAAGCCTATGTCAAGGCGCGGCTCGTCGCGGGAGATCGTTCACTCGGCGCCGAGGTGCTCGACGAACTACAACCATGGGTTTTCCGACGCTATCTCAACCGCGCCGACATCACCGGGATCCGAGCCCTGAAACGGCGTCTCGCGCAGCGTTTGCTGCGATCGAGTGAGGCCGTGCTGAACTTGCAGACCAGTCCCGGCGGCAGTCACGACTTAGAGTCGATCGTGCAATTCCTACAACTCCTCAACGGGGGAACCTTTTCGCCGCTGCGAACCCGAAACACGCTCAACGCGATCGAGCAATTGAAGGCGACGCAGTGTCTAACGCCCGAAGAGGGATCGCGTCTCCGCGACAACTACGTGTATCTGCGCACCGTCGAACATCGTCTGCAGATCTTTTTTGACGTCGAATCCTACTCGCTGCCCAAGCAGAATTCCGAGCGGCAACAATTAGCGGCGCTGCTCGCGCCCGCCGACCGCGCCGGGCTTGCCGCCACCGACCAACTGGAAAACGAACTACAACTAAGAATGGAGGAAAATCGAAGGACCCTGACGCACCTCCTCGATGAGGCGTTCGAGGAGGACGTCGATTCCGCGACTGAATTCGATCTGGTGCTGGATCCCCAGCCGGATGCCAACTCGATTTCCTCGGTGCTGAGTCCCTACGGTTTTCAAGACGTGCAGAACGCCTATGACCGACTGATCGACCTGTCGACCGAACGGATTCCCTTTCTGTCGACCCGTCGCTGCCGGCATTTCCTGGCCACCATCGCGCCACCGCTGCTGTCGGCTATCGCGGCGACTCCCGATCCCGATCAGACACTCGACAATCTCTGTAACGTCAGCGACTCACTCGGCGGCAAGGGAGTGCTGTGGGAACTATTCAATTTCCATCCCCCTTCTTTGAAGTTGTACGTACGGTTGTGCGCATCGAGTCGGTACCTTTCCCGAATCCTCACCAGTCAACCAGGTATGATTGACGAGTTGCTCGATTCGCTGTTGGTCGACCGACTTCCCTCGATGGAATCGCTAGAGGACACGCTGGCCGAATTGTGTCACGGCCCCACCGACATCGAACCGATGTTGCACAGTTTCAAGGATGTCTACCACCTCCGCGTCGGAGTCCGGGACCTGCTGGGAAAGGAGTCGGTGAAAGACACTCACCGCGCTCTGTCCGATATCGCCGAAGTCTGCCTTGGGCAGGTCACCGAACGCCAGTACTACCGGCTCACCGAGCGCCACGGTGAACCGACCATTCCCGACGGCGCGAACGGTGAGCGCATCTGTGAATTGGTCGTCTTGGCAATGGGTAAACTGGGGGGGCGTGAACCCAACTTCCACAGCGACCTCGACCTCGTCTTCCTGTACGAGGCGGATGGCCACAGCGTCCACCGCGGCAGAGCCCGACGAGACAAAACGACCAACCAACATTTCTTCAGCCTGTTGGGACAGCGGATCCTCAAGAACATCACGCAACGGGGAGCCCACGGCCGGCTGTACGAACTAAACACTCGGCTGCGTCCGACCGGCCCACACGGAGGGCTGGCCGTCTCCTTCGCGGAATTTGGCGACTACTTTGCCACCGGCAAAGCGACGTTCGCTGAGCGCCAGGCGATCTGTAAAGCGCGCCCGATCTATGGATCATCGCAAGCTAGAAGCGCCGCAGCGGACGCCGTTTCGCAGGCCATTTTGAATTCGACCTGGACCTCGGCCGAGGCAGCCGGAATTCGACAATCCCGAGAGCATCTCGAAGCTTCTGCGAATCGGCAGAATCTCAAACGAGGCCCGGGGGGCACCATGGACATCGAATTTGTGGTACAGATGCTGCAACTTCGCTTTGCCCGCGAGTTCCCACAAATCCTGACCACGGGAACTCTAGACGCTCTAGCAGCGCTCCGTGACGCTGGATTGATCACCGCAAGCGATGCCGCGTACTTCGATGAATCGTATCGATTTCTGCGCCGCGTCGAATCCGGGTTGCGGTTGATGGAAACCAGCGCCCGGCATGATCTGCCCGACCAAGACTTCGAACTCTACTGCCTAGCCTACCTGCTCGGGATCGACGACCCGACCGAACTCAAGCGGCAATTTCATTACTACACCCGTGAAAATCGCCACCGCTTCGACCGCCTGTTTGACGCCGCGGAAAACAGGTAGGTCGCTGAGGTGAATCGGCTGGAAGCAGCCACCGCAACGTCCGCGGCAGAATCGGCAACAACGTGAAGACCTGCGATGTCATTGTGGTGGGCGCCGGGGGTAGTGGACTCGCCGCTGGACTGGCAGCCGCAGAGCGTGGCGGCCAGGTGTTGATCCTGGAGAAACGTCCCCAACCGGGCGGCACAACGGGTATCGCAGTCGGTTCGTTCACGGCGGCGGAGACCCGGCTACAGCGATCACGTGGCATCGTCGACCGCGTCGCCGACCACGCCGTCGATGCGGGAAAGTTTGCAGATCCCGAAATCGAACGGTGCAACAATGACGCCCTGCGCGCGTATTTTCTACGTGAAGCTCCGCGGACCTTTGACTGGCTCTGCAAACTGGGCCTGACGTTCGTCGGTCCCAACCCGGAACCGCCCAATCGCGTCCCGCGGATGCACAATGTGGTACCCGGGGCCAAAGCCTATATCGCAGCCTTGCAGCTGGCGTTACAAACCGCAGACGCCACGATAATCTGCAACGCGACGGTTGAGGAGCTGCTCCGTTGTCGCACCGGCATCTGTGGAGTGCGCGCGGTCGTCGATGGCCACAGCCGCGAATACCGCGCCCGCCGAGGTGTGGTCCTGGCGGGTGGTGACTACGCCAACGATCCTGAGATGATCGCGCGGTACAAAGGGGAACAATTCCGTGAAATCGAGGGCATCAATCCGTTTGCCACGGGAGACGGACAGCGACTGGCCGAACAAGCGGGTGCTGAATTGGTCAATATGGAGATTACGTATGGCCCCGAATTGCGATTTGTCCCTGCGGGGAATCGCCCCTTCCAACAGTGGTTGCCCGTCGGCGGCATGACTGCCCAACTGATGGGACAAGTTGCCCGGCGCCTGCCCGATTGGATCATGCGGCGGTTGATCAAAAGACTGTTGGTCACTTGGCAACATCCGGAAACCGCATTATTTGAGGAAGGTGCGATTCTCCTCAATCAACACGGTCGGCGGTTTGTCGATGAAACGGCGTGGCCGGATCGTGAAATCGGGACTGCGCTGCAACCGGGAAAGATCGCTTATATCTTGCTCGACGGCAGACGGATGGCACAATTCTCCAGCTGGCCTCATTTCATTTCGACGGCGCCGGACATCGCGTACGCGTACGTTCAGGACTACCGGCGATTGAGACCCGACATCACGGCGATCGGAAATGCACTCGACGATGTCGTACAGTCGCGGCAGCTCCCTCTTGCGGCCGTACGAGACACGCTGGCAGAATACAATCGATTTGCTCGCGGAGACGGTGCCGATCCGTGCGGGCGATCGAAACCCACGCCCTCCCTCGACGACGGCCCGTGGTGTTTGTTGGGGCCGGCGAAAGCGTATTTTACGACGACCGAGGGAGGCGCGCGCGTCGATCAGCGGTTGCAGGTTCTGGACGAGCGCGGTGCGCCCATTCCCGGCTTGTACGCGGTGGGACAAAACGGGCTGTCGGGAATGGTCCTGTTTGGCCACGGGCTGCACATCGCCTGGGCGATGACCAGTGGCCGGCTGGCCGGCGAGGCGATCATGGATACCGCCGCTACGGGAGATCTGCCCGCTTCGCGACCCGACCCGGCAATTCGCCCAGACGTGTAACCCGTCGCCACCGCTAAAGGCTCCGCAAGAACGCGAGCAGATCAGACAATTCCTGGTCGGTGAGCGACCGCTTCAACTGGTGGCGGTGGGTACGAAAGACGTCTTCCAAGGCGGTCGCCCGGTTGTCGTGAAAATAAGGCCCGCGCTGACCGACCCCCCTCAGTGTCGGTGGATTGAAGCGATCGTTTCCGAGCTTATCCGCCAGTCCGACAGCGTACGTCTTGGGGGTTGTGTACGTGGGCGGCCGATGACAGCGGACGCACGCCAGCGAGCGAAACAGTTTTCCACCGCGGTCGATCGCTGGTGGGTCCTCGGTTCCTCTCAATCGATCGATCGACGGCGGTCCATCCAGTGTCTCAAGATACGCAGCCAATGCTGAGATCTGTTCCTCTGTCGGTTCGCGATCGGTCTGCAGCGTATTGGTGATACTTTTGCGGATCTGAGTTGCCAGGTCTTTGGCCTCTGCGTTCCAGGCGAAAGGCTGGGTATCCCTCCGCCCGAGTAGCGAGAGCACACGTTTGGGCGCGCCGAACGAGGCGTCACTGAAATTGTCGTTCAAGAGACCGTTGGTATGACCGTCGGTGTGGCAGCTATGACAACTCATCCAGCCGTCATGCGACAGACCCGCGTCGTAAAAGAGAAGTTCTCCTCGATCGACTTTGGAAAGCTCTGCGAGTTCGATCTGCGTTCCCAAGCGGATCTTGCCCTTAGGCTCCCGTTCGCCGATGTCGAGGATCGATACCGATTCACCAAATGTATTGGCGACATAAGCTCGCGTTCCATCACGGCTGATCACAACGTCCGTGGGGCGCCGGCCAACACGAATCCGGTAGAGACTGAAATCTTTTTCCCTACCAACCGCGACCTCGCCAACTCCTCCGAGGGTCACGACGGCGGTCCCGTCTCCGGCCACCATCAACCCGGCCGGATCCCCGGTCGCACTGCCCGCTTCGCCCAACGGGTGCATGTGCGCGCCGGCGTACAGGTCCGCCTCTGGATCGAGCACCGCGTCCAATCGCAACCAACGGAGGTCGTTCGACATGAGCAGACCCCAGTGAACATCGTTGCGCACCGTATGCGCCAATTCGTTGAGCATCTGATGGGCGATCAACAGCATGCGGCCATCGCTACTGACCCCCAATCCCCGCACGTTATGGCCGGGAAACTCTCGGATCGCGAGCAACTCCATCCGGTCGGTATCGATCACCGCGAGTCGACCTCCAAACGCATCTCCCACAATCAGTCGTGTGCCCTCGCGCACCAGCAGCAGGCAGCGCGGCGCCACCGGCAAGTCGATGACACCAATGACGCTCGCCTCGTGACTGCCGCCATCGGGCAAACCGATAACCGACAGCCGCCGTGACCAGATGGATGCTACGTAACACCGGCGCTGATCGGGACTGATGACGATACTCACCGGGTAGGGACTGACCGCCAGTCTCTGGCGCACTGCGACCTGTCGTCCCGTAGTCTCGAGCAGTAATAGCTCTCCCGCCGTTTCGTCGGTGGCCAGTAACCACGGTTGCTTCGCAACTCGTGCCAGGTCGCTCAGTTTTCGACCCACTTTGATTTCGTCCACCACGCTGGAGGTGGCCAGGTCGATGATCGAGAGGCTGCCGCTGCGCCGATTGGCAACGTATAACGTCTCCTCATCTTCCGAGAGCTCCAATGCGATCGGGCGACGCAGCACCGGTCGCTCGGTGGCGACTCCAGCAACCGGCAGGAGAACGGCGCACAAGCCGACCGCCCGCAGCCAGCCGGCGAGCTGCATCGAGGGTGTGTAACCCAGCATGATATCGACCTCTCATAGGGAACCGCGGCGCCCGGAGACGCTACCGCCGGTCGCCTTCAAGTGAACCCCCTCAGCGCTGGGCAGACGCGTGAATCGCGTTTCTGCCGCGCGTCTCAGGACGGCTCGACGGATGTCATTGTACTCGCTGCAGTAAATCGACGGCAAACCGGATTTCGAGTCGGTCTCTCGCGGCCCGGGAAACCACTCATCTACCTGCCGGCACGGCGCTACTTGATTTTCAGCATCCGTTCGAGCGCCACCCGCGCCCACCGGGCGGTCTCCGGTTCGACGGAAATCGTGTTGACTGGATGTCCTGCGAGCAAATTCTCAAGACTCCAACAGAGATGCGCCAGGTCGATGCGATGCATCGTAGCGCACATGCAGACGATCGGGGAGAGAAAGTGAATTTCCTGCTCTGGATGCTCACTCTTGAGACGATTCACCAAGTGCAATTCCGTACCGATCGCCCACTCGGTTCCGGCCGCTGCGCCACGTACGGTTTCGATGATCTTCCCGGTAGACCCCGAAATGTCCGCCAGATCGTTCACTTCCTGCATGCACTCGGGATGCACCAGAATCTGGATCGCCGGATAACGCTCTCGAAACTGTCGTACATGCTCGGCGCGAAACATTTGATGAACGCTGCAATGCCCCTGCCAAAGGATGACTCGGCTCTGCTGCAACGCTTCGGGGGTGGTTCCGCCTAACTGGTCATCGTGCGGGTTCCAGACCGGCATCTCGTCCGCATCGATGCCCATCCCCAGTGAGGTGTTGCGACCGAGATGCTGATCGGGGAAGAACAGCACACGCGGTGTCTGTTGAAAAGCCCACTCGAGAGCCGCCCGGGCGTTGCTCGACGTACAGACGACTCCACCGCGTTGGCCACAAAACGCCTTCAAGCTGGCCGCTGAGTTTACATAGGTCACCGGCGTAATCTGGTCAACATCTACCACTTCCGCGAGATCTTCCCACGCCGCTTCCACCTGTTCGATGGCCGCCATATCGGCCATCGAACAACCGGCCGCCATGTCGGGCAGGATCACGTCCACACGTTGCCCGTCACGGGCAGCAATTTTTTCGGGACGATTCGCCAGGATGTCGGCGGTTTCGGCCATGAAATGAACGCCGCAAAAGACAATCCAACGGCACTCGTCACTGCCCGCCGCGCTTTGGCTGAGCTGATAACTATCACCACGCAGATCGCTGTGGGCGATGACAGCATCCTGCTGGTAATGGTGCCCCAAAATCAGCAGGCGGGAGCCGAGTTGCGCGCGGACCGCATCGATGCGCGTCGCCAGCTCTTCGTTGGCAACCGATCGATACGGATCAAATTCGAGAATCCCGTCCGGGATCACCGCTGCAGACATGCGCTGGCTCCGGGAATGCACATCGAGTTACGGCAAGCATCTCTATTATACGATCGGCTGATGAGCAACCATAGTCGACCGTTCTTGCGCAGAGAAACACCGGTGATCGGCGCTTCACGCCGGAATCATCGCATCACAGCTTTTCACCCGTGTGCCACGGTGATCTGGCAAACAGATCCGAGCAACGGGCGTAGACGACCGGGACTCCCGGTATCCGTGTCAGACGTCCCACCATAACACCAGACTGGCGACGAGGTACACCACACAAAGCACGCTGGCAACCGTAGACAGCATTCCGAGTCCACAACCGATCGTTGTCCAATGCCGGCGATGAGCATCCATCGCACCGGCGCGGATGGCGTGTAAGTCCTGTACCCCCATCACCCAGGCGGCGGGACCGAATGCCAGGCTGACAATCACCGACCAGAAAGCCACTGGCGTCATCCAGACTTCTGATCGAAAGGTAGAACTGAGCGTGGCGCAACAGGCGGTTGAGAACCCGCACAAACCTAACATCAAAATAGTCGATCCGCGCGATCGGACCGAGGTCACAAAATCACGGGGTTGGTACGGCCTAAAATCATCCACTCGACTGCGATACGGATCGTGACACGGCTGTTCATGATTTTCCCCATCGGCGAAGGGGTTCTTCCCCGTCTCATCGACAAACGGATCCTCCCGGTTGGAAAGTGGATGTTCTGGAAACTCAAACTGCCCCGACATCAGAACCCTCACTCAGCTATGAAACCGAGACCCTATTCACTACCCGATCACTCTGTTTGCGGTGTTACGGTTCGCTTTGAGGTCCACGGCTACCAAACCGCAGCCTCAAGATGCCACGAACGCTAACCAGTAGAACGTCCACCCGGTTACGGTCGTGCCCAGTATCTGAACGGCACCAATCCAGGACCAGAATTTGTGGCGACGACTGTGCGCGCCAGAGGCGCCGCCGGTGAAGGAAAGTGACGCAGCGCCTGGACAATCACAACGATCCACAACACGACCGTGGGAACGGCAAAACAAAGGTGGACCAGCAATCCGACCCCAGCCGGGCTACTCCATATCTGCTCCGCGTCAAAAAACGGAGAGGCGGCAGCCCGTTCCTCCCAGGTCGAAAAAAACTGGACATCGATTTCGAAAGCCGTGATCGCCAGCAGTAAGGTGATACCCAGGGTCAACTGCAACCGTTTGTGCAACTGGAAGTTGCGCCCCCGCCGGACGCGCAGAATACTGTACGTCATCACACCCAGCACCAGCGCCATCGCCACCACATCCATCATGAAAGACCCTCGCCAGCCCAAGAACCCGTCCGGCCCCGGATAATTCAAAGTGGTCGGTACTTGCTGGTTGACCAGCAGCGCCGTGATACTCAATGCCGACTCCATACTTCACGCTCCGCACCGCCTGCCCGCCGTCTGATCATCACTGCTTGGCATCCTGGAGCGTTGCAAGTTCTTCCATCATCTGACGCGGCAGTCCGATTCCCACAACTTGCAATTGTCCGACGAACGGGCGAGCGCGTTGGCTCACCAAGCCTGGTTTGGCCGCCACCAAGGTGCAAGTGTAATCCGCCACAAAGGTCGTTCCGGCAGGTTCTCCGGTGTCACAATCCAGGCCGCTGGGAACATCGATGGCGAGCTTGCGACCCCGGGCCTGATTCATGATCGAGATAGCCTCATCAAACGGGGACCGTGGCTCACCCCGCGCACCCGTGCCGAGCAAGGCATCGACGATCCAGTCGGCGTCCGAGAACCAGTCGGCCAACGCATCGCGATGCGCGGTGGCGACATACTCTACCGAAATGCCGGACCGCTGAAGAATGCGATAGTTCGCCAACGCGTCGCCTTCCAGAGAATCGGGCGAGCACCAAAGCAAAACACGGACTGCCACTTCGTGCAAGTCCAAGTGACGCGCGATGACAAATCCATCCCCGGCGTTGTTCCCTTTACCACAACAGACCACCACTGTCCCGGCGACACCCCAGTGACGCAACCAGTCGGCGCAGCCGCGGCCCGCATTTTCCATCAACACTAGGCCTGTCATCCCGTATTGCGCCACCGCCTGGCGGTCGACCGCGCGGGACTGTTCACGCGTTAACAACAACGAACGGATATCAAAAGACATAGCAATGCAGACGCTTGAGGACGCTCCTCGGCGAGGATCAACCTCACACCACAGCGAGGAAACAGCACACGGCTCACCAGATATCCGCGGCGGCGACAGCGCGGGCGGCGGCAATTTCGGTGGCGCGCGGACGACATTCCAATCCGACGCAATCTCGGTATCCGAGTTCCCAGGCGGCTCGTAAAACGCGGTTGTAATGGATCTCACCGGTGCCCGGTTCATGGCGACCAGGGTGGTCGGCCAATTGCAGATAACCCACCTGATCAAAGCCGTCACGCAGACGACCACACAAGTCGCCCTCTTCGATCTGCATGTGGTACAAGTCCCAGTTAATCTTCACGAAAGGCGAATTGACCTGCCGGCAAATGCTCACCGCGTCAGGGCTGCCGTACAAACAGTGCCCGGGATGATCGACGCGACCGTTCATCGGCTCCAGAATCAGCATCACCTGGTGTTTTTCGGCGATCGCCGCCGCCCCACGCAGCGCCTTGACGACCTGGTCCAGCATCTGCTTGTGCGTCATGCCTTCTTGTAGATTGCCGGCCACCACGGTCATCTTGCGACATCGAAGTTGGTGTGCCACTTGACACGCCTCTTCGATCGTCTTCAAGAAACGAGCCTCGTTCTTGGGATGGTTCATGCCCGGCGTAAAACCCCAAGCCGTGAATTGGGCAATTTCGATTTCCAGGTCGCTCGTCAGTTTCGCTACCGCCGCCAAATCTTTGCCCTGGAAAGGCCAAAATTCCACCGCCGGAAATCCCAACCCGGCTGCGCGTCGGATACGTTCCAGGAATGGCAATTGGCGCCACCACATTTCGATATTCACAGCAAATCGCGTGTGCGGAGTCTTGCCGATGGCGCTGTCAGGCTGGTCTGCGACAGCCTGCCTCAGGGCAGGCCCGGGGGGCACAACTGCGGCCCCGCCGGCCAGCACGGCGCCGGACTCGATAAACGAACGACGGTTCAAAGATGGCATCTCGGTAACCTCAAGGTTTGGCGGACTTTATCCCGGTCGGCGGTTTCTTCAGTGTCTCAAGGTACTCGACCAGATCGACCAACTCGTCCAGCGACAGGTTCTTCTGCAAGTCCTCGGGCATCAAGGACGTCGGTTGCTTGATCACATCTTCCAAGTCCAGTTTCGAGAAGGGGCGTTCTACTGCCTCGGCTGTCTTGATCGTGATCTGAGTTGCCGAATCGCTAACCTTGACCCCCGTCAGCACGGTGCCCTCGACCGTGACCACGATGTACGATTCGTAGTTGTGACTAATTCCTGCGCTCGGGTCGAGTATCGACACGTACAACGCCTCGGTGGATAGCTTGCTGCCAATCTCGGATAGGTCTGGCCCCACTTCTTTGCCCGCGTCTCGCACCTTGTGGCACTTGGCGCACGTGCCTTGCATGTTAAAAACCCGCTCTCCTCGCGCCGCGTTTCCGCGTCGTTTCGCCAATTGCGCAACCGGTGGCAACGCTTTACCCTTGGCCGCTGCCGGCATTTTCAAGTAACGCGCCACTTCACTACGAACCGCCGCGATCGGTGATCCGAAGAGCACATCGGCAACCGTGAAATGCAAATCGCGCGGTAACTTCTGCTCTCGAACCAAGGTCAACAGGGATTGCTGACCCTGAAGATTGCGGCCCACCGCACGGGCTGCTGCGCTACGCACCGCGAGCGACTGTTCGCGATCGACGACCAGTGGTTGGAGTATCTCCAATGCCGACCGCCCCCCCGCCAAACCGAGCGCGGCGATCAGCCCGGCGGCCTTCCCGGGATGGTCCTTGAGGGCTCGGCGAATCTCAGCTTGTCGCTCAAATTTCAACAGCAATCGCAGCGCGCTGACCGCCGAACTGCGGGCGGGAAACGCGACCGCGAGATCCAACAGTTGGGGAGTCTCCTCACGTAGCGCAAACCGCTCGATCAAATCAAAATACTTGGGCTGCCCGACAATGCGGTGGAGGTGTCTCCGGACCGCGGCCTTCCATTGCGGCTTGGTATTCAGCTTGACCCCTTTGAGTCGCAACAGAGTCTCGACAACGCGTCGATCCTTTGCCGCCTGTACCACGTCCGCTGGGCGGTCCTCAAAGGAAACGACCACCGCCGCCACACAAACGACCCACTCGACCATAGAGAGACTCCTCACGTCAGTCTCGGAATCCTACCGCGTTACGACGCCATTCACTCCCTATACAACTTACTCGGGAGGGATCGCGGAGAAAACCGGCTGACGCCGTAACACGCCCGAACTCGGCCTCAACGGCCTGCGGGCGAAGCGTCGTTCTTACGTATCCTTGTCCAACCGCTCCCGAATGGCCTCGCACAGAGACAACATCTGATCGATATCGAGTTCTTCCGCACGACAGCTTGGGGCGATCGATTGACCTCCCAGAATGTCATCGACGGCGGTTTTATCCAGCTGCCGCTTGTAGGCACTTATCAGGACGCTACGAAGGAACTTGCGGCGATGCCGGAATACCGATCGCACAAATCCGTGGAAGAAATCGAGATCGGGAATACGCCCACGGAGATCGGGGCGCGGGACCACGCGAATAACGGCCGATTCGACTTTGGGACGCGGCCAGAACACGCTAGGAGACATCACGCGGACAATCCGAGTATCGCATTGGACCTGCATCCAGACGCTCAGCGCGCTGTAGTCCTTACACCGCGGACGGGCTGTGATCCGTTCCGCGAGCTCACGTTGGATCGTTACGGTCATCGACTCCGGAACGACCGGGGTCAACAGCATATTGGAGAGGATCGGAGTCGCGATATTGTAGGGTAGGTTGGCCGCCAACTTGAATCCAGGAATGATCGATCGTCCCGCGGCACCCGCGGAACATCTGGGACCGAGCGCCGCGATCACGGTTTCGATCAACTGCGCGTTCATGTTGTTCTTGTTCTTCAATGCGTCCTGGCAGAGCATTCGCACATTGTCGTACTCAATGAGTTCCTCAGACGCCAACTGGTAGAGGTTGCGGTCGATTTCCACCGTCACCACGGTATCAGCTACCGCAGCCATGATCGCGGTCAACGATCCGATCCCAGTACCGATCTCGAGGACGACGTCACCCGCGGCCAATTCAGCCGAGTCTGCCAAGAGTTGCACCAGGTTGAGATCGATCAGAAAATTCTGCCCGCGGCGGGAATCGGGGTGTAATCCGACTTCTCGGAAACGTCGATTCAGAAACGAGATCGTCTGGCGCGCTGCCCCCATCGTTTACCACTTTATCAAGGCTGAGGTGCCTGGCACCGGTAGTCCAACTGTGTCTGAACATATTTGGCCAGGATATCGGTCTCCAAGTTCACCGCATCACCCGTCTGTAGTCGACCCAACGTGGTTACCTGAAGCGTGTGGGGAATTAAGGCCACGCTGAAGCGTTTGGGAGTGACCTCGACCAATGTGAGGCTGACTCCGTCGACAGCGACCGAGCCCTTGCTCGCCAATTGTCGGGTCAAGGCCGCCGGCACTTGAAACCAACAGGTCGACCAGTCCCCGTCATCGAGACGTTCGACCAGCGTTCCCACGCCATCGACGTGTCCGGTTACGAAATGCCCGCTCAATCGATCCCCTAATCGCATCGATCGCTCGATGTTGACCGTCCCGTTCTCGCGCAACGTCCCCAGGTTGGTGCGCGAACGCGTCTCCTCTCCCGCTTCAAACGCGAGCCATTCCTCTCCCGAATCGACAACGGTCAGACAACATCCATTGATCGCCACACTCTCGCCGACATTCACCTCTGCGGCCATCGGGCCAACTGCAATCACCAAACGAATGCCGGGGGATTGCGGTTGGACCTGTTGAACACGCCCGAGGACTTCGACGATTCCGCTGAACATATTGCCACCCACCCCACCACTCGTTTTCAAATCGCAACATCCCTGAGATCGCAACATCCCCGAGATGGAACGAGCCGCCTTCGGCAATGTAGAGTGCTGCTCAAGAAGCGACAAGCGTACAAAGCCCGCTCAGCTCTGTCGCACCCCTACCAGACTTCGCAGTCCAGGGCGGATCGCGATCCGCCGCAAGCGGTCTGCCGAGGGCCGGCTCGGCCCCGACCGCCTAGTCAATCGCCCGGCGATGCGGCACAATCAACGAGCAAGTGGGCAGCCGGGAAACACCCCAGCTTCCGCTGTGCAACAACCCCCGTTTCCCAAGGTAGACCGATGAGCCTGATTACTTCCATCCATGGACGCCAGATCCTCGATAGCCGCGGCAATCCCACCGTGGAAGTCGAGGTCACGCTGGCGGACGGATCCTGGGGCCGCGCCGCCGTGCCGAGTGGAGCCAGCACGGGCGCCCACGAAGCCTGGGAGTTGCGCGACGGTGACCCGAGCCTCTTCCAGGGAAAAGGTGTCCTACTGGCAGTCGAAAACGTCAACTCCAAGATCGCCGGTGAACTCAACGGAAGCGATGCGCTGGACCAACTGGCCATCGACCGCCGGCTGCGAGAGCTCGATGGAACCGACAACAAATCGAACCTCGGCGCCAATGCAATCCTGGGCGTGTCGCTGGCAGTCTCCAAAGCCGCGGCGCAATTCACCCAACAGCCGTTGTACCGTTACCTCGGCGGGGCAGTCGCCCGCGTACTCCCCGCGCCGATGATGAATATTCTCAACGGCGGCGAACACGCGGACAATTCGGTCGATGTCCAGGAATTTATGGTCATGCCGCTCGGGTTCGAGTCGTTCGGCGACGCGCTGCGCTGTGGGACCGAGATCTTCCATCACCTCAAAGGTGTTCTGAAGGAAAAACAACTGAACACCGCGGTGGGTGACGAGGGCGGTTTCGCACCGAACTTGGGAAGCAACGTCGAAGCACTCGACCTGATCATGGAGGCCATCGACAAGGCCGGGTACCAGGCTGGGACCCAGGTTCGCATCGCGCTTGATGTGGCCGCTACCGAGTTGTACGACGTCGAAAAGGAAGTCTACCGGATCGATGGCCAACCGTTGGATTCGGCCGGAATGGTCGACTTCCTGACGGACTGGGCGGACAAATACCCGATCTGTTCGATCGAAGATGGTTGCAGTGAAGACGACTGGGATGGCTGGCAACAACTCACTCAACGCATCGGAGCCAAGGTCCAGTTGGTCGGCGACGACCTGTTCGTCACCAACACGCAGCGGTTACAGCGAGGGATCGACGAGTCCATCGCCAACAGCATTCTCATCAAGGTCAATCAGATCGGGACGTTGACCGAGACGATCGACGCTATCACGCTCGCGCACCGACACGGTTACAGCAGCATCGCCAGCCACCGCAGTGGCGAGACCGAAGACGCCACGATCGCGGATCTGGCCGTGGCGTTGGCAACCGGGCAGATCAAGACCGGCTCGGCATCTCGCAGCGACCGCATGGCAAAATACAACCAGCTACTACGAATCGAGGAAGAACTCGGCGATGACGCCGTCTACGGAGGTCCGCTCTTTCCGTACGCCTAACCACTTCGATCGGGTATGACACACAGCCACAGAGTTGTGTCAGTGCGCAGGTCGTCGATGCTATTCCTGGTGCAACGTGAAGAGCCACGTGAAACAAGATCGTATCGTAAGCGTCGCGTGATTTGATGGTTTTGATCTCGGTTGAAGGGGTCGGCAAGTACTTCTCCGATCTGCCGGTCTTGTCAGACGTCACCTTTGACGTCCGCGCAGGTGATCACATCGCGCTCGTCGGTCCCAACGGGTGCGGAAAAACCACGCTCCTGAACATTCTCAGCGGACAACTCGAACCCGATCGCGGCCAACTCAACCGCGACCAATCGGTGCGGATCGGATTTCTCAAGCAGCAGGGGCACTTTTCACCCGGGCTCACGGTTTGGGACCAAGCCCGTGACGCGCTCAGAGACCTGTTTGCACTGGTCGCCGAAGCGGAACAGGCGGCCGACGCGCTCGGAACCGAACTCGATCCCATACAACGACAACGATTGGAACAACGTTACGATCAGCTCCAGGATCGCCTCTCCGAACGAGACGGCTATTATCTCGATCACCGGATCGAACGGGTCTTACAGGGGCTGGGGTTCCCTTCCGAGACCTACCAGCAACCCGTCGAGCAACTGAGTGGGGGCGAACAAAACCGCCTTCGGCTGGCCTGCCTGCTGCTCCACGAGCCCGACGTCATGTTGCTGGACGAACCCTCCAACCACCTCGACATCGACACCACTCACTGGCTGGAAGTCTTTCTGGCGGAGGCGCCCCAGGCATTGATTGTGGTCAGCCACGATCGCTTCTTTCTCGATCGTGTCGCCAATCGCACGCTGGAACTGTTCCGTGGTACGGTTGACGATTACCGCGGAAACTACTCGGCTTATGCCCGGCAGAAGACTGAACGCGTTGCGGTGCAGCGTCGCACCTACCAAAAACAGCAACAGGAAATGGCGCGGATGGCGGATTTCATTCGCCGGCATCACCACGGTCAGAAACATGCCCAGGCCGAGGACCGGCGCAAGAAGCTGCAGCGTATTACACCGGTGCCGCCGCCACGTGAAATCACCGCTCCGACAATGGGCTTTCGCGCGAAGCAACGCAGTGGGGAGATTGTGGTGCGCGTCGAACATCTGTCGATGGCCTTCACCGAATCGCTTTTCGATGATCTCACTTTCGATATTCTGCGCGGTGAAAAGTGGGGCATTCTCGGTCCCAACGGGTCGGGAAAGACCACATTATTGCGGTGCTTGCTGGGTCATCAGTCCCCCGACACAGGAAACGTGAACCATGGAACGGGAATCGAGATCGCCTATTTTGACCAATTGCTGACCTGTCTCGACGACCAGACTTCCGCCGTCGATGCGATTCGACCCTCCCACCGCGAACTTCACGAACCGCAACGGCGGAACCTACTCGCCCGTTTCGGAATCGTCGGTGACATGGCTTTCCAGAAGGTGCACCGTCTCAGTGGCGGCGAGCGCAACCGTGTAGCGCTTGCCATGCTCGCCGCCAGCGAGGGTAACGTGCTGGCGCTCGATGAACCNACCAATCATCTCGACCTGTGGGCTCGTGACTCACTGGAACGAAGCCTGGTCGAAGCCGAAGCTACCGCACTGTTTGTGAGCCACGACCGCTATTTTCTGAANCAGGTCGCCGATCATCTACTGGTCTCGAGAGACGGCAACTTCCATGTTGTCCACGGCAACTACGATACCTTCGAGACCCTCAACGCGTCACGCGCTGAGACTCCGGCGACATCGCCGAGTGAAGCCGGCGTGCAACCGCGCCTGGGTGATTCGCAACCGGAGGGGCACACCCGTAAACGTCGGTTTCCCTTCCGTAAAACGGACGCCCTGGAAGCCGACATTGTGGCCGCCGAAGCGCGGATCATCGAACTTCAGTATTCGCTGGCGAGTCCCGAAGTCGCCCGCGACGGTGAGCGAGTCAAGACGACCCAGCGGGAACTTCGCGCACAAAAACAGGCCTTGGCGATTCTCTACGAACATTGGGAAGAGGCGTTCGACCTCAATGGTTGAGGCGCGCCGCGATGCTCTGCGCGGCGGGTGTCGCGCGCAACGCTCAACCGGCCGAAAATCCCTCGGGCCAGACCGCGGCCCAAGGCTGAATCTGTTCTAAGGCGCGCGCCGCGCGCAAGACACCGAGGTCGTCAAACCGGGCTCCCACGATCTGCAGCCCTACAGGCAGGCCAGCAGCGGTAAAACCGCAGGGCACGCTGATCGCGGGATGGCCGGTCAGATTGAACGGGTACGTAAAAGGAGTCCAGCCTAAAGGGCGGCTCGGTTGACCTGGCAGGGGATCGGCGTTGTCTTGTCCAAGCGGAAAGGGCGGAACGGCCAGCGTGGGTGTGACCAACAGGCGGCAATCTTGAAAACAGGGGGACACGCGGTGCCAGAACGCACTTCGCTGAAACTGTGCATCGACCAGATCGACAGCCCGTAACGCGCTTCCCCGCTCGACGATTTCGCGCAAGCCGGGGTCCAACAACTGACCCTCATCTGCCAATCGCCGCTCCAAGAATCCTCCCAGGGCGCCGTAGAAAAACGTGTTCCAGCAGTCGTACGGGTCGTCCCAGTTCAACTCGAGCTCGTCGATTTGGGCGCCGGCCTCCGCCAGCCGCCGGCACGTGGCAGCGCACAGCTGCGCCACTTCAGGATCGACGTGTGCAAACCCCAGATCGGCGCTGTACCCGATCCGCCAGCCTTCGATGCCCCGCTCGATCTGCTCGGGATAGTCCCCGTCGTCGCCCGCCAGCGACGCCGGGTCGCGTTCATCCACGCCGGCCATCACCTGTAGGGCCAGCGCCGCGTCGGAAACGGTTCGTGTCAGCGGTCCGGTGTGACGCAGTGAATCGACCGCGGTCGCCGGATAATTCGGAATTCGCCCAAACGAGGCCTTCAAGCCAACCAGCGCACAAAAGGAGGCGGGGATGCGAATCGATCCACCGCCGTCGGTCCCGATCCCCACTGGCCCCAGACCGGCAGCGACCGCTGCGGCCGCACCGCCGCTGGAACCTCCCGGCGTGAGCTGGAGATTCCACGGATTGCCAGTGGCGCCGAACAAGCGGTTATCGGTTACTCCCTTCCAGCCGAATTCAGGCGTATTGGTGCGACCGACAAAAATGGCTCCCGCTCGTCGCAACCGTTCGATGGCCGGTGCGTCTTCACGCGTGATATGGTCCGCAAATAAGCGAGACCCGAACGTCGTACGCGAATCGCAGACGTAGAGAATGTCCTTGACGGAAATCGGCACGCCGCAGAGTGGCCCCAACTGCTCGCCACGCTGGACCGTTTCATCAGCCGCAGCAGCGGCCGCTAACGCGGTCTTCGCNGCCACCTCGCAATACGCGTTCAGCCGAGGATTGACCGCTTCAATCCGATCCAACACGGCGCGCGTCACTTCCGACGGCAACACCTGTTTGGAGTGGATCAATTCCACCAGGTCGGTGGCGGAGAGAGCGCAGAGTTCGGAGCTGCTCACGATTCCCTCCTAAAACAGAAGAACCGGGACCACCGGGTGCGATTCGTCACACCCGTCGGTCACCGAGGGTGGGGGCTCACCGGTGGTTCAATCGGGCGGCCTCATTCCAGACCGCGGTTCGCGATTCTACACGGTATGGCGCCCGCACGTTATAATCTGCGCAGTCGAGTCAAAATCAAACAAGCCTTTCAACCTACAGGGATGTCATGAGATTCTGGAATCGTACCCGCCTGTGCGGAGCTGTGTGTGGTCTACTCGCGCTGGCGGGGATCGTCTCCTGTTCTGTTCAGCGCACCACNCCCAGCAGCCGCCTGAGCCTAGTCGCGAACGTCGCGCCAGCGGCGACACTGAGCGGTGTCTGGCCCCAGTGGCGGGGACCCGCCCGCGACGGTGTGTCGACCGAAACCGGTCTGGCAGATCGCTGGGAAACGGCGGGGCCACCCCTGTTATGGGAAACCGAGGGGCTGGGGGGCGGTTACTCGAGCGTGGCGGTGATCGGTGACAAGATCATTACGCTAGGGCAAACCGCAGCCGGCCCGCAAGTCATGGCGCTCGACGTCGACGGCGGCGAGCGGCTCTGGTCGACACCACTGGGTGGTAGCAGTTCGCCGAACTCGACCCCGACGGTTGACGGTGAGCGGGTGTTCGCCCTGGGATACGACGGCGATCTGGTCTGCGCCCGAACGGAAACCGGCGAAGCCACCTGGAAAAAGAACTTCATCAAGGATTTTGGAGGCCGAGTGCCGACCTGGGGATACTCCGAATCGCCGCTGGTCGACGGAGATCGGTTGATCGTCACGCCAGGTTCCGACGAGGCGCTGTTAGTCGCGCTCGACAAGCAGACCGGAAAGGTCGTCTGGAAGACGCGGCGCCCAGAAAACGTTGTCTCCGGCGGGCACGGAGGCGCAGGCTACGCTTCGATCGTGATCAGCCACGGTGGCGGCGTCAAACAGTACGTCCAGCTGGTCGGTGGTGGCCTGGTCGGCATCCGCGCCGACGACGGTGAACTGTTGTGGAACTACGCCCGGGTCGCCAACGGTACCGCGAACATTCCCACCGCCATTGTGCAGGACGACCTGGTCTTCTGCTCCTCGGGGTANGGAACCGGTTCGGCGCTGCTGCGCCTTTCGGCGAAGGGCGGTGGAGTCCAGGTACAGGAGGAATACTTTCTGGGTGGCAACAAAATGCAGAACCACCACGGCGGTATGATCCTGCTGAACGGGTTTATTTACTGCGGCCACGGTCACAACCAGGGACTGCCGATCTGTATCGACATGGCGACGGGAAAAGCGACCTGGGGACCGGAACGCGGTGTGGGTAGCGGTTCCGCGGCCATCGTCTATGCCGATGGACACCTCTACTACCGCTATGAAAACGGCATCCTGGCATTGGTCGAAGCGACTCCCAAGACCTACCGATTGAAAGGCAAGTTCAAGATCGCCTCCAATCGCGGTAAGAGCTGGCCGCATCCGGTAATCGCCGGCGGACGTCTGTATCTGCGCGACCAGGGCGCATTGCTCTGCTATGACATTCGCCGCAAAGCGAAACTGTAACCACCGCGAAGTTGCTTTGCTCGGCAATTTGTCGCACTCGGCAAGCGGAGTGCGCGCCGCATCCCAGCCCGGAACGGCTGTGATGCGCGTCACGTCGCACGATTATTGGGGTCAGTAAAAGTCTGCGGCCGACCACCGTGTCGCGCCCGCCTCCCTCGGTTGCGGTGCCCCTGGGTGTACGTCAAAATACCGCAGTGCGCGACGTGGCGCGCAAGAATCAGTAACTCTCCGGGAGCGCCAGCCAAGTTTCCACGCCTGTCGTAGTGAAATTGGCTCGGTGGATCCTGTCCCGTTGTTGGTATCCCCTCGTTGCGTTTCGAAGGAGCAAAACATGGCTCGACCGGTCACCCTGTTTACCGGCCAGTGGGCAGACCTGGCAATCGAAGATATGGCGCGTAAGACGGCCGAGTTCGGTTACGATGGCATCGAACTGGCCTGCTGGGGAGACCACTTCGAGGTCGACAAGGCGCTCGCCGAGGACGACTACTGTAGCCGCAAACGCGACCTGCTGGAGAGCCACGACCTGCAGTGCCAGGCGATCAGCGCGCACCTGGTAGGCCAAGCCGTACTCGACCCCATTGACCAGCGGCATCAGAGTATCATCCCCGACTATGTCTGGGGCGACGGCGACCCGGCCGGCGTCAACCAGCGCGCGGCTGAAGAACTCAAGAACACGGCCCGGGCCGCGCAAAAATTCGGCGTCGACGTCGTCAACGGCTTCACCGGATCGAGTATCTGGCACCTGAACTACTCGTTTCCGCCAGTCCCGGACGAGATGATTGACGCCGGATTCGACCTGCTCGCCGAGCGATTCAACCCCATTCTGGATGTGTTCGGCGAGTGCGGCGTCAAGTTTGCCTTGGAAGTGCACCCCACTGAAATCGCGTTCGACATTTACTCCGCCGAGCGGGCGCTGGACGCACTCGACAATCGCGAGGAATTCGGCTTCAACTTCGACCCCAGCCATCTGCATTGGCAAGGCGTCGATCCGGTTGATTTCATTCGGGCATTTCCCAACCGGATTTACCATGTCCACGTCAAGGACGCGATCGTAACGCTCAACGGTAAGACCGGGATTCTCGCCAGCCACCTCAATTTTGGTGATGCGCGACGCGGGTGGGACTTCCGCAGTCCGGGCCGCGGCGGGGTCAACTTCGAGGAGATCGTCCGCGCGCTGAATGAAATCGACTACCAGGGGCCGCTGTCGATCGAGTGGGAAGATTCAGGCATGGATCGTGACTTCGGCGCCCGCGAAGCTTGCGAGTTCACCCGCAAGGTCGACTTCCCCTCGCCTCCCAAAGGCGCCGGGGCATTCGACTCGGCGTTCGAGAATTGACCGCGCGGCGGTGATATTCCACAACCAGATCACGCTACAACAACTCGTTCCGAAGGTGCCTCCGACGGTTGCGCGCGATTCCTTTTCCCGACTCCGCTGCTAGACTACTAGAGGGGATAGGGCTTTTCGAAAGGAGTCTATTTTTGACGCGCATACGTTCTCTGGGCGGCGCGATTCTGGTCCTGGTGTGGATCGTGCAGGCCGTCACCCTAGCGGCCCAAACGGGTTTTGACCGCGCAGCGTTCGACCAGCCGTTCAAGCGGCAGCTGCAAGCTTTGGCAGTGCGTTGCGCGGAACTCGAATTACCCGCCCAGGCGAAGATCACGCGCGAGTGGCTCATCACGCGCGATCCGGGCCGCCAGTACCTGTTTCTGCCCACCCTCGACGACCCCCACGCACCACGCGACAACCAACCGCGATTGGTCAGGCTGTGGGCCGAAAAATTTCGCGGCCTCCGGCGTCAGCAGGCGCAGCGCCTGTTCGCCGCAGCGCGGCAGTCTTTGTCGGCTCCCGACGAACGCCGCGCCTTTTGCCTGCTGCACGAAGTGCTCCGTGAGCAACCCGACCACGAAGACGCGCTGCGGATCCTGGGAACCACCAATACCGCGAGACCCCAACGAGGGCGGAACCGCCCGCCACGGGCCCGCGCCGGACGGACAAGACATCCTCAGTTTGGCTGGCGGCGCGGCAAGTACTGGAAAGTAAACGGCCCGCACTTCGCCATCACGACCTCCCACAGCGCTAAGGCGGGGCTGGAACTGTCCCGCGAGTTGGAAGACATGTTGATCGTCTGGCGGCAGCTTTTCTTCGATTTCTGGGGAGTCAAGTCGTCGCTGAAATCACGTTTCTCCGGCAGTAAGTTGCCCCTCACACGCCCGGGGGCGTCACCAAGATTCGAGGTCGTGCTGTTCCGGGATCGCGCCGAGTACACGTCACAACTTGAACAAATCGAGCCGCAGATCGCACGGACCGTCGGCTACTACCTGGCGCCCCAAAAAAAGTCGTTTTTCTTCGCGGAGGACGCCCCCACAGCAACCCGTTTTCATGAAGCGACTCACCAATTCTTTCAAGAATCACGCCGCGGACCGCAGCGCGTCGGTGAGCAGTCCGATTTCTGGATGGTCGAGGGCATCGCACTGTACATGGAATCACTAGAGCGCTACCGTGATTACTGTACCGTGGGTGGTTTCGACGCCGATCGCCTGCAATTCGCCCGACAGCGACTATTCAACGAGCAATTCTATTTGCCGGTCGGCGACTTGTCGGGGCTAGGGCGGGAGCCGCTGCAAAAGCACCCACAGCTGCGCCGCCTGTACAGTCAGTCGGCGGGACTTGTGCACTTCTTGATGGATGGCGAAGGCGGTCGGTACCGCGACGGCGCCCTGAGTTACCTAGAGGCCATTTATCTCGGTCGCGCCGACCAGCAGACACTGGCCGCGAGCACGGCGACCGAACTGGACTCGCTCGACCAGTCCTACCGCCAGTTCCTGCGTGTCAGCGACGAGCAACTGCAGTACCTCAAGCCGACCGACCGAGTCCGCAGTCTCTGTCTAGCGCAGACCCAAACCACGGCCGACGCGCTGCTACGCTTGGCGGATTACGGTCAACTCGAGTGGCTCGACCTCTCTTACACGGGCGCCGATGACCAATTGCTGGCCCTTCTGAAGGGCCCTCGCATGGAAAGGCTCAACCTCGAAGGGACCTCCATTAGCGACGCCGCGCTGGCGCATATTGGCTCGTTCAAGAACCTCCGGGAACTCGATCTTTCGAAAACTGGGATTGGAGACACCGGGCTGGCACACCTGAAAACTCTCTCACAACTGGAAGTCTTGTACCTCACCGGAACCCAGATCACCGACCGTGGATTGATCCAGCTAGCACAACTAAAACAACTTGAAATCCTCGACGTCGCTCAGACGCAAGTGACCGCGCAGGCGCTCGAGCGTCTCGTAAAACAACTGCCCCGCCTCGAGTCGCGCTAACGTCGAGCCACCTCTCCCGCATCCGGAACCCACCCCTATGCGTCCCTGGATCCTCTCCGAAACCAATTACGCCCATACCAAGGACCACCGCTACGAAGTGGCCGTGTTACCGCTGGGCGCCACAGAGCCGCACAATCTTCATCTCCCCTATGGCACCGATCACTTCGAAGCCAGCCTGATCGGTGAAGCGATCTGTGAAGCAGCGCATCACGAGGGCGCCAAAGTGGTGTTGCTACCGACGATTCCCTACGGCACCGAGACGAATATGCGGCGACTCCCACTGGCCCTCAACCTGAACCCCTCGACGCTGTTCCGGGTGGTCACTGACCTGGTGGACTCGTTGGCGAACAGCGGCATCCGCAAGGTACTGCTGCTGAATGCGCACGGCGGCAACGAAATGAAGCCTCTGCTGCGTGAGTTGGCCGGCCAAACCGAGGCGCACCTGTTCCTCTGCAATTTCTATCACGCCCTGGCCGGCGTCTACGACGAGATTTTCGAATGCCCTGAAGATCACGCCGGAGAGATGGAGACCTCGTTCATGCTGGCATACCGCCCGGAACTCGTCGGTCGGAGCGACGACGGATCGCTGACGGCCGACGACGGAACGACCGCGGCAACGCGTTTTTCAGCAGTCAACGAGGGCTGGGTCACGATCACCCGACCGTGGCACCTGCTGACCACCAATACCGGTTCCGGCAACCCCCACGCAGCGACCGCCGAAAAAGGGCGCCAGATGATGGAAGTCCTGGTGCAACGGGTCGGCCAGTTTCTGGTCGAATTGTCAAACAGCCGACTCGACGATCGGTTTCCGTTCTAAGTCGCCTCCCCATTTCGATCGATTGCAGCAGGGGGACCAAACGGCGCTCCCCGCCCGCGTTGACCACCTCCAGACGGAGCACTACACTTGGGGACTTCGCTGCGGTGGATGTAGCTCAGTTGGTTAGAGCACTGGATTGTGGTTCCAGGGGTCGGGGGTTCGAATCCCCTCATCCACCCTTGTTTCAGCGGTCCGGATGCACCTCCCGATCCGACCGCGGATCGAAGGTCACCCGTCTGGTGGCCGGTTCGCTCGCCCGGGTGTCGGTCGCGCATCGTGACGTTGATCCAGTGACGTTGATCCAGTGACGTTGATCCAGTGACGTTGATCCAGTGACGTTGATCCAGTGACGTTGATCCAG
>PADE01000020.1 GCA_002702965.1 Planctomycetaceae bacterium | reverse complement strand
GAGGAAGATCAACCGCCTGTTCCCTTGTCACCTATTCCCCTGCGCATGGGTGAACTGGTCAGAACACCGCTGCAACCTGCGCCGCGACTAGGAGAACACACCGATTCGGTGTTGGAGGAACTCGGCTTTACCAAGCAAGACGTCGCCAGACTACGCGAACAGGAGGTTGTTTAGTGGCGTGTATCACGACCGAGCGCGACGGCGGTGTGTTGATTGCGACCCTCTCGCGCGGCAAGGCCAACGCGCTGGACGCCGAAACGCTCGAAGCGCTTCACGCGGTCGTACAGAGAGTCACCGAGGACGACGAGATTCGCGCCCTGGTGGTAGCGAGTGGTTCGCCGCGTTTTTTTTCAACCGGTTTCGATGTGGGAGAAGTCTTCCGTTACGACGGGAATCAGATGCGGTCCTTCTTCAGCACCTTCATCGACGTGTACGAAGGCCTTCAAGCGATGCCCAAAGGGGTGGTGGCTGCCGTGTCGGGTCACGCCTACGCGGGAGGCGCCGTGTTGGCGTTGGCCTGCGACTGGCAAATCATGACCGATGCGCCATGCGGATTCGCACTCAACGAAGTCGACGTCGGCGTCATCTTGCCCCCCGGCATTACCCGCCTGGTGGTCAACCGACTCGGCACTGGCTACGCGCGCCAATTGCTGCTGTCGGGTGAACCGGTCAGCCCTACCGATGCGCTACGCATCGGCCTAGTCAATGAACTTGCGGCCCCCGACGAGGTGCTGCCGCGAGCCGTTTCCCGGGCGCAGTGTTTTGCCAGCAAGCCGCCCGCCGCATTCGCCGCGATCAAGACCAAGCTCCGCAACTTGACCGGAGACGACGGAAGTTCAGATCGTGACCGTCTGGATCCGTTCATCGCTCAATGGGAGTCCGCCGAGGGAAGGGCCGCCCGACAGGCCATACTGGAAGCAATGCAGCGCTGAATGGCTCGCGCGTCGTCGGTGATCCGCAGACGACCGGACTGGTTTCGCCACCTTCAAGGTGCCTACCACCCAACAGAGAACACCTAAGGATGACAACCAACCCTCCCCACGGGCGGGAGCGCGCTCGATGACGAGGTCACCGATCAGCCTACGTGTGGAGGGTGCGATCTCGATCATCACGATCNATGATGGCAAGACGAACGTCGTCGGCCAGCCCATGTCACAGGGACTGGGTGCTGCGTTGGATGATATCGATCACCGNCAGGGCACAGTTGTCATCGAGGGTCGGGAGGGTCTCTCCTCGGCGGGCTTCGACTCACATGTGGTCCCTAGCGACGATCCAGAGGCGGCCCGCCGAATGCTAATCAGTGGCGTCCACGNGGCCTTGAAGGCCTTCGACTTTTCTCGACCGATCGTGGCGGCGGGAACGGGTCACGCGGTTGCGACGGGTGCGATCTTCAACATGGGATNGGACGGGCGGATTGGACGGGCGGATTGGGATGGCGGATTGGCGCCCCGGGGAACTTCCGCCATNGGCTCAACGAGGTGCGCGACGGTCTGGCGCTGCCCATCTTTGCGCTCGAGCGATCGCGGTTTCGGCTCAATCCCGTGCGCTACCAAGAGGCGCCGCTTCGATCGCGCGTGTTTTCGTCAGAAGAGGCGGGTGGAAACGGGCTTCCTCGATATTGTCACGGCTCCCGACAGGCTGCACGAAGCCGCGTATCAGAAAGCAGCGGAACCCGCGACGCCTCCCAACCCCCCTTACGCCGTCCCCAAACAACGCGATCGCGCTGTCACCAAGAATTACGTTCTGGATTCGTTGGAGGGCGATCTCGACGCGTTGCAGTTCTCGTGACGCAGGGCCAGGGCCGGGCGATCCCGGACGATCTCCAAATGGGACACTTCACCCGCTATTTGTNNTGAAAGGAGAACCTTTTGACTAGACCGACTTTACGAACCACGCTCTGCNAACGTCTGGGNATTGACTACCCGATTCTCAGCGCGGGGATGGGGCCGAGTCTGATCGGCGAGGCAACCGGGGCGACGGTAGAACTCGTGGTTGCGGTTTCCGAGGCCGGTGGACTCGGCGTGTTGGGTGCGGCCGGACTGACGGTCGACGGAATGCGGGATGCCATCCGCGAGATTAAGTCCCAGACCGACANACCCTTTGGAGTCGACATCCTGCTCCCCGCCGCGCAGGTGGAACAGGGAGACGTGGAAAACCCACAAGATGTCTCGATCGTCGACGCGATGGAAAACCTCCCACAGACCCACCTCGATTGGTTCTTCAAAATCAAACGGGAACACGCGCTCCCCGATCTCGACATCACCATCAATGGTGGCTCGACGACCCGTAGACCGCACGCGTCGATCGATGTTTGTCTTGAAGAAAAGGTACCTCTGTTTTGCGCCGGCCTCGGTAATCCGGGATTCATGGTTGAGCGGGCACACGCGCAGGGAGTCCAGGTTCTCGGTCTTACGGGGAACACCAAGAACGCTCGGCGGGTCGCGCAATCGGGTGCGGATTTTGTTGTCGCCCAGGGCCACGAGGCGGGAGGACACACGGGGCGGATCGGTACCATGGCGCTGTTGCCGCAGGTCCTCGACGCTGTGGGCGGGGTACCCGTGCTTGCCGCGGGCGGTATCGGCGACGGTCGCGCCCTGGCCGCCTGTCTGGCGATGGGCTGCGTGGGCGTCTGGTGTGGAACCCGTTTCCTGGCGACCGAGGAGAGCGGGCTGGTCCGTGAACAAGGGAGATTCATCGTCGATGCGACCGACGAAGACACCCGCCGTTCCCACCTTTACACCGGCAAGACGTCACGCACCATCTACAGCAAAATTCACGATTTGTGGGAAGAGTCGGGTCTCGAGATGCTCCCCTTTGGACAGCAAGGCCTGTTGGCTTCTGCCGTTATNGCAAGCTTCCACAAAGCCGGAAAATTCGAATATGTTGGACCCTTCTCGGGTCAGGTGTCGGGCCTCATTGGGGAAATCAAGCCAGCCCGCGAAGTCGTCGCAGAGATGGTTGCGGAGGCGGTCGACATTCTCGCTCGCAGGCTGCCCGAGACGGTTGTTGCCGAACCCTAGATCAAACGGCCTCCCCAGGAGATCGATCCGCCAATCCGTTCCGTGTGTACCTTGAGATGTTGAGGTGACTTCCATGAAGACGATCAAGATCGGTTGCGCCTCGGGGTTTTGGGGCGACTCCAATATGTCGACGCCACAGTTGTTGGCCTCAGGAGAGTTGGACTATCTGGTGTTCGACTATCTCGCTGAGATCACCATGTCGATCATGGCCCGGCAACGGGCGAAAAATGCCGACTACGGTTACGCGCACGATTTTGTCTCCAAAGTGATGCGGGACGCCCTTCCCGACATCGCGGCGCAGGGAGTCAAAGTCATCTCCAACGCCGGCGGAGTCAATCCTCAGTCGTGCGGCCGCGCCATCGAGAAACTCCTCGAGCAACTCGGTCTCAACCTGAGTGTCGCGGTCGTCACCGGCGACGACCTGATGGAACGGATCGAACAACTCCGCGCCGAGGGCGTCACCGAGATGTTCAGCGGCCTGCCGATGCCTACCGAATGCATGAGCATGAACGCCTATCTGGGCGCGTTCCCGATCGCTTCGGCGCTGGACCGGGGCGCCGACATCGTGCTCACCGGCCGTGGCGTCGACAGCGCGGTCACGCTGGGCGCCGGTATCCACGAATTCGGCTGGCAACCGACGGACTACGATCAACTCGCCGGCGGTAGTCTGGCGGGGCACATCATCGAATGCGGCGCGCAGGCTACCGGGGGGCTGTTCACCGATTGGGAGCTCGCCGACGACTGGGCGAATATCGGCTACCCCATCGTGGAAGTGAGCGACGACGGTGGCTTTGTCGTGGGCAAACCCGAGGGAACGGGTGGCATCGTTTGCCCCGGCAGCGTCGCCGAGCAGATGTTGTACGAGATCGGCGACCCTCAAGCGTATCTGCTACCCGACGTCGTCTGCGATTTTTCTGACGTGAAGATCACGCAGGTCGCAGATCAGAGAGTCGAAGTCTCCGGGGTCAAAGGTTCGCAACCAACCGATACGCTGAAGGTGTCCGCCACGTATTTCGACGGCTTCCGACTGGTCTGCGGCGTGACCATTCGCGGAATCGACGCCGCCGGGAAAGCCCGCAAGACGGTGGAATCGGTCCTCGCACGGGCGCGCCGGATGCTCACCGAACAGGGCCTCTCCGATTTCACCGAAGTGCAAATGGATTTCATCGGTGCGGAATCCGAATACGGGCCGCACGCTCGAGTCCGCGACGCGCGCGAAGTGTGGGGACGATTGGGGGCCAAACACCCCGATCAGGACGCCCTCAAACTGCTGTTGCGGGAAATGACATCCACGGGTACGTCGATGTCACCCGGCACGACCGGCGGTGGCGGTGGCCGGGCCAAACCATCACCCGTCGTACGGTTGTTCTCTTTTCTCGTCGACAAGAAAACGATCGCTCCCACCGTTCATTTTGAGGGCGACCGCTGGGAGCTGCCGTTCACCGTGGGTCAGGCGTTCGACCCGACTTCGATCCAACGGCACCAAGTGGAACAACCGGCTTCCGTCGGCGAATCGGTCGAAGTTCCGCTGATCACGATTGCGCACGGGCGCAGTGGCGACAAAGGGAATAACGCGAACATTGGAATCATCGCACGGAAGCCCGAGTTCTATCCCATCGTTCGGGAGCAACTCACCACCGCGGTGGTGACTGACTACTTTGCGCATCTCTTGGAGGGTGTCGTCGAGCGCTACGACCTACCAGGCATCCAGGCGGTCAACTTTGTGCTACACGAAGTCTTGGGAGGGGGTGGGATCGCAAGCCTACGCGCCGATCCCCAGGGCAAGGCCTATGCACAGCTACTGCTGGACATCCCCGTGCGGGTGCCCCCATCGCTTCTCGAGACTTGATACCCGCCCGGGTAGGTGTACGATTGGCGGGCGTGGTCGTTGCCCCGCGAGCCACCAGGAGCCCTCTTAGAATGTCTGTGCTTGAGTCACAACTCGATACGCGTTCGAAGGTCTATCAGCAGAACCGATCGGACATGTTGGAGATGCTGAGTACTGTCGACGCCCTGCTCGACGAAGCTGCCGAAGGGGGGGGCGAGGAGGCGATTAAGAGACTCCGCTCGCGGGACAAACTGCCCATCCGCGAGCGCATCAGCCTGTTGATCGATCGCGATTCCCCGTTTCTGGAAATTAGCCCCCTCGCTGCCTGGAACTCCAACTACAAAGTCGGCTCCGGGTTCGTGTTGGGCATCGGGGTGATCTCGGGAATCGAAACGCTGATCCTCGGTCACGACCCCTCGGTTCGAGCTGGAGCATTCAACCCGTTCAACTCAAAGAAACTGATGCGGGGTCTCCAAATCGCGCGCGAAAACCGCATCCCCTATGTGCAGCTCGTCGAGTCCGCCGGNGCAGATCTGCGCGGGCAGAGCGACGGAGACCCCGACGCCGCGATGAAACGCGAAACCAACCACTTCGCNGAATCGGGACGCCTGTTCTACGAAATTACCGAACTTTCGAAATTGCGGATTCCGACCATTTCGCTCGTGTTTGGAGCGTCGACCGCCGGNGGCGCGTACCAACCGGGTATGAGCGACTACACCATTTTTATTCGCAAACAGTCCAAAGTCGCGTTGGGGGGGCCACCACTGGTGAAAATGGCGACCGGCGAAGACGCCGACGAAGAGAGCCTTGCGGGGGCCGAGATGCACACCCAGATTTCGGGGCTGGGAGATTATCTCGCGGAAGACGAACTGGATGGCATCCGCATGTGCCGCGAACTGGTCGCGCATCTTAACTGGAGAAAAGAGGGGCCCGGCGCCAGTCTGCCCAACGACGAACCGATCTACGATCCAGACGAGCTGTTGGGAATCGTTGCCAAGGATCTGCGCGTCCCATTTGATATTCGCGAGGTGATCGCGCGAACCGTCGACGGTTCGCGGTTCGAAGAATTCAAACCACGTTACGGACCAACGCTTGTCTGCGGCTGGGCGTCGGTCGACGGTTACCCGGTCGGGGTGTTGGGCAACAACGGTACGCTGTTCTCCGAATCGGCCGAAAAGGCGGCGCAGTTCATTCAGCTTTGCAATCAGATTGATGTCCCGCTGCTGTTTCTGCACAACATCACGGGGTACATCGTGGGGACCGATTTCGAACAGGGGGGCATCACCAAGAACGGTTCGAAGATGATCAACGCGGTCGCTAACTCCACGGTGCCCCATATTTCGATCATCGTCGGCGCCTCCTATGGCGCCGGCAATTACGGCATGAGCGGTCGCTCCTATGGAACGCGATTCATCTTCATCTGGCCGACCGCCAAGATCGCAGTGATGGGACCCAAACAGATGGCTGGCGTGATGACCATCGTCCAGCGCGCAGCGGCCCAGCGCCGTGGCCTCGAATTCGATGAACAGGCGGATGCCGAACGCGCCGCCACGGTCGAGCATTGGGCAGAGGCGCGTTCTACAGGACTCTACGCAACCTCGCGAGTCTCCGATGATGGCATGATCGACCCACGAGATACCCGCACGATCCTCTCGATCGTGCTCTCAACGTGTCACAACCAAGAAATCAACGGCGCCAAGTCGTACGGCACATGGCGGATGTAACAGTGAATTCGATGATCACCCGTCTGTTGATCGCCAATCGGGGCGAGATTGCCCGTCGCGTGATTCGCTCCGCGCATGACATGGGCATCAGCACCGTCGCCATCTATGCCGACGGTGACGCCGGATCCCCGTTTGTGCGCGAAGCGGACCAGGCGATTGCGCTCCACGGTAAAACTTCGGCGGACACCTATCTGAATGTCGAAAAGGTGCTCGACGCGTGCCGGCAAACAGACGCCGACGCGGTGCATCCCGGTTATGGATTTCTGTCGGAGAATTCCGCGTTTGCTCGGGCCGTCGTGGAGAGTGGACGAACTTGGGTGGGCCCACCACCGGAAGCCATCTCACGGATGGGCGACAAGCTGTCNGCGCGGGCCTTAATGGAACGTGCCGGCGTGCCAACGTTGCCCGCGGCCGAAATCACATCCGGGGATGATCTCGCCGCGGCAGCCANCCGGATCGGCTATCCGATCCTGGTCAAGGCATCGGCTGGTGGTGGCGGCAAGGGNATGCGAATCGTCCAATCGGAAGCCGACCTCACCGACGCGATCGACACCGCCCGGCGAGAAGCGGCCGCCGCATTTGGCAATGACACGGTTTTTCTTGAACGGTGGCTCTCCGTCTGCCGACACGTAGAAATTCAGGTTCTGGGCGATCGTCAGGGAAATCTAATCCACTGTTACGAACGCGAGTGCTCGATCCAGCGACGACACCAAAAAATCATCGAGGAAGCACCCTCGCCNGNGGTCACGCCAGAGATCCGNGCCAAGATGGGTGACGCGGCGATCACCGCGGCCCGCGCCATCGACTACTATTCCGCGGGGACGGTCGAGTTCCTGCTGGACGGGGAAGATCTGTGGTTCCTCGAAATGAATACGCGTCTGCAGGTCGAACACCCGGTAACCGAGGAGGTCACCGGCCTGGATTTAGTCCGCGAGCAGTTGCGGATCGCGCAGGGGGAACCGCTGACGTATCGACAAGAAGACCTGCGGATTAGCGGCCACGCGATCGAAGCGCGGGTCTACGCCGAGGATCCCAACCGTGGCTTTCTACCTACGCCCGGAACGGTTGTCGCATGGGAACCCTCGCGGTCTACCCGGGCGCGTTTCGAGTCGGGCGTTGAACCCGGTAGCGAAGTCAGTATCGAGTTTGACCCAATGTTGGCGAAAGTCATTGTGCACGCGCCGACCCGCCGCGAAGCGGCTCTCCGCCTCGCTCGCGTGTTGGAGACGACCCGCATCCAGGGGATTACCACCAACCGGGATTTTCTGGTCTCGACCCTCAGAGAGCCGGCATTCTTGGCGGCTGACACGACCACCGACTTTGTCGAGCGGGTTGCTCCGCAGAGCCGCCGCGCCATCGACCGCCAGGAAATCGCTCGCTGCGCGATCGCGGTCGCGATGGCCGCGCAGGGACAGCGACGTGACGCCGCGCAGGTCCTGCAGACCATTCCCTCGGGTTGGCGCAATTCCAGGATGCCTCCCGAGATCATCCGCTTCCAACACGCCGGCGAAGAGATCACCGTCAGGTACCGCCTCGTGCGGGGAGGTCGCTTCGCTGTTGAAGTCGATGGCGAACAAACCGACGTGGCCATCTACGATCGGACCCCCACCGCCGTAGACCTGGCGATCAGTGGTCGGCGCAGCGCGATGCAAGTCACCCGCTACCAAGACCGTTGGCTGGTCCATGGGATCTCAGGAGACGTGGAACTGGTCGAGCTGCCACGTTTTCCGCGGACCGGCGCGGAGCACGAGTCCGAGGGCGGCCTCATCGCGCCGATGCCGGGGATCGTCACCGCCACCTACGTGACCGTCGGACAGCGGGTTGAGAAAGGCGAGCGGATGCTGACGCTCGAAGCCATGAAAATGCAGAGCCACATCTCGGCCCCGCGAGCGAGCATCGTGGCCGCCCTGCATGTCGCCGAGGGAGATCAGGTGGACAATGGTGCCGTACTGGTCGTCCTGACCGAAGAAGACAGTGACCAAGGAGCATCGCCATCAACAAGCAAATCCGATTAGCCGCCCGACCCGAGGGTTTTCCCAAGGCGACGGACTTCGAACTCACCGAGACGGCGGTTCCCGTTTTGCAACCGGGTGAAGTTCTCGTGCGCGCCGAGTACCTCTCGGTCGATCCCTACATGCGCGGCCTTATGACGGATCGAAAGTCGTATGCCGACCCGGTCCCCTTGGGGGCTGTGATGGTCGGCGAAGTGGTCGGGATTGTGGAACAATCGCGGGACGCGGCGTTCGCCGAAGGTGACCTGGTGCGGGGCCATCTGGGCTGGCAACAATACGCGGCCTGTACTCCCGATCGACTACGTCGCGTAACACCGGGGCTCCCCATTTCGACGGCGCTACACGTGGTCGGCATGCCCGGTTTGACCGCCTATTTTGGCCTCCTCACGGTGTGCGAACCCAAGTCGGGCGAAACGGTCGTGGTGTCGGGCGCCGCCGGCGCCGTCGGCACGGCCGTGGGGCAGATCGCACAGACCGTCGGCTGCCGCGTGGTGGGCATCGCGGGGAGTGACGAAAAGATCGACTTCATTACCAATGAACTGGGATTTGATGCCGGCATCAACTACAAGACCAGTGAGGTCTATCCGGCGCTCGAGGCGGCCTGCCCCGACGGCATCGACGTTTATTTTGACAACGTTGGCGGCACCACGACCGACGCCGCATTCGCATTGATCAACGTCCATGCCCGGCTCGCTATTTGNGGCCANATCTCACAGTACAATCTCGTCAAACCTGAGCTGGGACCACGTCTCCTAGGGAACCTGATCGTGAAACGGGCCAAAGTCGAGGGGCTCTTGGTAACCGACTTTGCAAGTCGTTATCGCGAAGCGCTGCAAGATCTGCACACATGGGTTCTGGAAGAAAAACTCCGATACCGCGAGCGGATCACCGACGGCATCGAAAACGCGCCGCAAGCCTTCATGGAGATGCTGGCCGGCGCCAATATCGGCAAACAACTAGTGCGCGTTTCGGTGGGCTGACGTCGCGGGTTTTCGCGCACCCGTCGCCGCGAGCGGGCGGAACCGTTCGCTGTGCACCACGACACGGTTTCGCAGCGGTCAAGCCGGCCAAGACGTCATCATCAACACGAGNGGATCACTGGTCTCCCCGCGGTCNCTGGATTCTCGACTCTCTCACCCACGACGCATCGAGTATTTCGCTCCATGGATGTGATTGCGACATCAATGATCGTCGGCTATCTCGCCGCGGTGACACTGCTCGGGGTGTTCTTGGCTCGCCGCAGTAGCACTTCCAACCAGTGGGCTGTTGCGGGAGGCCGCATGGGCGCGCTGATGGTTGCCATGGGGATCGCTGGAACCCGCATCGGAGGTGCCGGAACCTACGGTGTCGCCGGGGATGTGATCACCGAGGGAATGTGGAACTTATGGTACGGCGTCAGTACGTTTCTGGCACTGGCTCTGGTGGGCCTGTTCTTCGCGAGACCCTATCGCCGGCTCGGCCTGCACACGGTTGGCGAGATCTTCTGGATCCGCTTCCGATCGCGGCGCTGCCAGAGACTCACCAGCCTCTGTGTTCAAACCGAGTACCTAGTTGTCAATGTCATCGAACCGTTCGTGATCGCCAAGATCCTGCAAGGTGTAACCGGCATCCCATTCTGGCTCGCGATCTATGTGGCGGCGGCGGTGATCATCGTCTACACGGCGCTGGGTGGGCTGTGGGGCGCCGCGGTGACGAATGTGATCCACTGCTCGGTGATTTTGCTCGGATTGTGTGCGGTCAGCGTCGCCGGGCTAAGTCATTTGGGCGGATGGTCGGGCATTACCGAGGGCGTCGCCAACGCCCTCGAAGCGGGTGGCACCGATCCGGAGTCGTGGTGGAGTCTTACCGGGGCGGGCTGGGGCGCGATCATCGCCATGATCCTCTCGGCGGTGATCCATACACCGGCAGCATCGGTGTACGTGAATTTCTCGACCGCCGCAAGAAACGAACGCGTTCTGGTGTGGGCGTTTCTCTTGGCCGGCTTGGTCGGCGCCCTGATGCCGCTGCTGGCCGGCGTCGTGGGGATGGAGACGCTCGCCCAATACGGTGCCGAGGCGCAGCTGAGCAGCTACAACACAATCACGCGGCTGGCGACCGATGTGAATCCGTGGCTGGGCGGAATCGCACTGGCGGCGATCGTCGCGGCCGTCATCTCGTCGGGAGGCCCGATCCTGCTCTCCAGTGCTACCATGTTCGTAAACGACTGGCTTCCCTTTGCCGCCAGGNTGTCATCGAGCGGGCGGCTGCGTTCGTTCCGCGTGACCACCGTGGTGTACGGNCTGGTTGCCGCCACGATCGCCTGGCTAGGTAACATCGGTTCGATCTTGGACCTGGTGCTGTTGGCGTTCGCCGCNGTCGTTCCGCCGGCTATTGCGGTCGGCTATCTGATCTACTGGAAGCGGACCACCGAACCAGGCATTTTCTGGGGAACGGGGATCGGTTACACATGCGGACTGGTGTGGTACGCGGCGGTCCGCTGGACAATCGCCGCGGGTTTCACGCTTTCCGATCAACCCCCGGCATGGCGTCAAGTCATCCACTACTGTTTCGTGCACGACGGCAAAGGGATCGACCCTTCGTATATTACCACCTTGGTTCCTCTCGTCCTGATCCCCCTGATTTCGCTGTGGACTCCTGACGACCAGGAAGGAAAAGACGCGTTTTACGCTAAGGTTGCGTGATGCCGGTCAAACGGGAAGCGAACAATCGTCAGCAGCAGATAGGGGTTCTTCGGATCTGGCCCGTCGTGTGGCCAATCCTCCTCTACAACCTCCTGGAAATGACGGTTGGGCTAGCCGATTTGATGATGGTCCGACCGTTGGGCACGGACGCCACCGCCGCGGTCGGNGTCTGTCGGCAAATCACCTTTCTGATCGAAGCGGTCGCGATCGGAATCACCGCCGGTGTGACGACTCGAATCAGTCAAGCGTTCGGTGCCGGCGACACCCAGCGGGTGAATCGACTCGTCATCCAGGCGGTCCACCTGGCCTGGATCTGCGCCGTCGCGAGCACCCTCTTGGGACTCTCGTTGTCCAGCGCGGCGCTGGAATGGCTCCATGTCCAGGGTCCAGCCCGCGCGCAGGCCACCGTCTATCTCCACTTCTACTTCGCCGGACTCGTCTTCTCCTGGGCGACTTTGATGGCCACGGCAATTCTCCGCGGGTACGGCGACGTCAGGACGCCACTGCGAATCGCCGTGGGGATGAACGCAGCCAACATCGTGCTGAATTATCTTTTTATCCACGGAGCGGGAACACTTCCAGCGCTCGGAGTGGGTGGAGCGGCGCTCGGCACGCTGCTGGCGCGCGCCGCCGCGGCGGTCTTCTTTTTCCTCACGCTGCGTCACGGGTTTCGAATCCGCGCCACCGCCGTCGGCGCGCACGTCCCGCGCGGTCTGGATTCGAATGAGCTCGTCCAGACACTCCGCTTGGGTGTCCCACTGAGTGGGGCCGCCTTGCTCCGCACCGGAGCAAGGTTGGTCTACCTGAGCATTGTCGGGACGGCATTCGGAACGTCGTTGCAGGCGGCGGTTGCGATTGGAATGCAGTTGCGTCTGGTTGGCATCCTTCCCGCCCTGGCTTTTCAGGTCACGATCAATATGCTGGTGGGCCAATCGATCGGCAAGCGGAACACCCAGGAGGCGCGACTCGTCGGACAACGGGCGATCGCGATGCTCGCCGGAGTCGTGTTGGTGACGACGCTCGGACTGGTTCTGCTCAGCGA
>PADE01000019.1 GCA_002702965.1 Planctomycetaceae bacterium | reverse complement strand
TGACGTACTGGACTTCCAGGTCCCCCGTTTCGCAAGGCCATCTGGCGGCCTTCATGTGGGCTCCCTCGAAGAGGCCGTTCGAATCGACGCCCGAGCGACCCGTGGACGCGGCGCGACGGACAGGGCCAGCACCGCAACCAGCGGAACGCGGCGGTTGGGGGAGCGAGCTCGCATCGGCGCGGACCGATGCGGTCAGCGCACTCCACAACAGGAGCCAGCCGCCGCACCATTCGGCGATTCTTCGGATTCGATGCTCGACCGGGCTGTGAGTCACTTCATTCCCACTTCTGACCGACGGTGAATAAGGTTTCACGAAAACGTAGCATTTTTTCTTCGAGCGCCGGCATAAAGTTCAAGAACAACTGCGAAGAGAAAAACGGTTGTTGCGTTTGCACATCAGTAGGCGTGTTGTAGAGTTGTCTGGCCAACGTGGTCGAGAGGTTCCCTGTCCACAAAGAAACAGCGAGGCACGCGGCCTGTTTACCAATAGCCGTTCCGAAAACGAGGAGGAAGACGACCATGATGAGATTAGCAGTTATAGCGTCCTTGACGCTCGCGTCCCTGACGTTGACCGGTTGCCAGTGCGGTACCCCGTTGCGGGATTGGTGGAACCAGACATTTTATCGTGGCGACATCTGCAACCCCGTCTATCAAACAGCGCCCGTATACAGCGAACCCGCAACCACGCTACCCAGCTCACAGATTCTGCCCCCCCCCGAAGCCGTTCCCACCAATTGAGTGGATCGTAGCGTCGCCGTCGGCCAACCAGCGCAGACTCTCAGCGTGACAGCCCGCCGATCCCATCAGCGACGTGCGACGGTGCGAAAAACAAGGCGATCTACCCGAACCAGACCTATGGTTTGTCGTTGCCGGTCACTTCGGTACGCCGACGCGGCGAAAGACTTGATGGGTGGTCAAGAGAACCAAAGTCTCCGAGCACTCGGACCGGCGCGGCCACCAAACTGGTACCGGCCTCCCCTACGCCGCCCTGGATTCCGCTACGGTTCACACGTCGCACTCAGAAATGCCGCGGCGTAACATCATGCTGTTTGGGGGTCACCCGCGCGGTTGGACATCACCAGATGCCCGATCGCCACGCCGCCATTTGCTTCGAACAAGCGCCAGCGGGTATAAGAGGAAGGCCGCGCACCATCGGCTCGTGCAAGTACAGGCGTGGTAGTGACCTCGCTGGGACCTCACTGGCATGTTCATCACGTTCGACGGCGTCGACGGCACCGGCAAATCAACTCAGATTGAGTTGCTCTCACGGTGGTTGCGCGACCGATCACTGGATGTCGTGACCTGCCGCGACCCAGGCAGCACCGCGCTAGGCGAGGCCATTCGCGCGTTGTTGCTCGGGGGCGAAATGCCGATTCACCGTCGCAGCGAAATGCTGCTGTTTATGGCTGCTCGCTCGCAACTGGTCGAGGAGCTGATACGCCCCGCACTGGCGGCTGGAAAAACCGTGATTTGCGACCGCTTCTTACTGGCGACCGCCGTCTATCAAGGACACGCTGGCGGACTCGATGTAAACGAGATCTGGCGCGTTGGCACGGTCGCTACCGGTGGCTTGAAACCGCATCTAACCGTCCTCCTGGATATGCCGGTTGACCGAGCGATCCAGCGGATTCACCGGGAACACGACCGCATCGAGTCGCAAGGCCAATCCTATCTGGAAGACGTGCGTCAGGGATTTCTGACCGAGTCCGTCGGCCGACCGGAAATCACCGTGGTCGATGCCGCCGGCGATCGGGGGGAGGTCCAGCGTTCGATCTGTCGGGCCGTCGAGTCACTCTTAAGCGGCTGCTAACGGCCCCCGCCCGCCGAATCTCGCGCTCACGGACCAGCCCCCCCTGGCTGGTCGCCCCGTCGGTGCCATCGGTTACAATGACGCGCGGAAATTGACGGCCCCCACCAGCGATACTGATGCCCTGGAAAATAACCGGCCACGAACTTCAGATCGAACGGTTCCGCAAAGCCAGTCGCTGCGGTCGCCTGGCGAGCACGTTTCTGTTTGTCGGACCGGCGGGAATCGGCAAACGTACGTTTGCCGAACAACTCGCCGGGGCGCTGCTCTGTCAGCGTTCGACGGCAGACACGCTCGACGCCTGTGGAAACTGCACGGCCTGCCAGCTGGTCGCGGCCGGATCGCATCCCGATCTCTATCTAATCGCAAAACCGATAGACAAGAGCATGCTTCCGCTCGAGTTGTTGATCGGCGACCGCGAACATCGAATGAAGTCCGGGTTGTGCTACCAGATGTCACTAAAGCCGCGTATGGGCCAGAAAAAGGTCGCCATCCTTGACGATGCCGATCATTTGAATGCCGAGGGAGCCAACGCTCTTTTGAAGCTCCTCGAAGAGCCGCCACCCGGATCGGTGATTGTGCTGATCAGCACCCACGCAAGCCGGCAATTACCGACGATCCGGTCTCGGGCGCAACTCGTCCGTTTCCAGCCATTGACGAACCAACAACTGGCCCAACTAATACAGGACCAAGGATTTGCCGAAAGTGCGCACCAAGCGCTGGCGATGGCCCGCGCGGGCCGAGGCAGCATCGAACGCTCGCGGCAGTTGTGCGACGAAGAGACGCAGGCCTTAAGAGGCGCGTTGCACGATGCCCTTGTTCAGGAGCACTGGAGGGCCCAGGACCTCGTCGAGACGGTCACTAGCTACGTCGATGCCGCCGGGAAAGATGCACCACCGAGGCGACAGCGATTGAAAAACGCGATCGATTTTGTCGTCGAGTTTTATCGTGACCAGCTGCATATCGCCTGCGGCTGCGCAGTCATTAATCAGGAAACCCGTGACGAGGAGATCGTGCCCGCCGGTCTCTCTGATTTTGAGTACGCGCGGTGTATCGACCACTCCCTGCGGGCCTTTGGACACGTCGACGCGAATGCCAATCTCCCCACGCTGACCGAATGGTGGCTCAACGAGCTGAGTACGGCTGCGCGGCCGCCGCGCGGCGCGTAAAAGGGGCGCGCGGGACGGGTCACACACTTGGCGTGCGGGGGAGCTTCTCGAAACAGCAACTCGCCGCAAGGGGGGTCTCTCCGGACCGAGATCACCCTTTCACCGCCCATCGACTTCACCGCCCATCGACATCATCGTCCGCCGTCTACCTCGTGGGACGCTCAGCAGTACCCCATAGAGTGAGCACCAGGTGACGCGCAGTGGCCCGGTCACGGTGCTCAGATAGGTAAATCCCCTGCCAAGTCCCTAGGCACAACTGACCTCCGCTGACCGGTACCGTGACCGAACTGCCCAACAGCGACGCTTTAACATGCGCGGGCATGTCGTCGGGGCCCTCCAGCGTATGCGAATAAGCAAAGTCCTCGGGAGCGATCGCGTTGATCGAGTTCTCTAAATCAACCGGCACGTCAGGATCAGCGTTTTCATTGATCGTCAGNGATGCCGATGTGTGNTGAATGAACACGTGCAGCAGGCCAACCGTTGCGCCCGCCAATTCGGGTAAGGCCGCCACGATCTGGGGCGTGATCAAATGGAAACCTCGGGACATTACCGGCAAGGTGATGCGTTGTTGAACCCACACAGCTGGTATCCTCGCCAAGCATCGAACCACACAACCGAAAAAGACCCAAAACACGCTACCGCCGAAGATAGAGCGCGAACGGGCCTGTCGGACCACAATCCATTATCACCTCGGGTCGGCGAACCGTTTGCCGCCGCGCGACGTATCAACTTCCAGGTGGCTGTTATTACCGGTTTCAATTTCCACACCCCTACCATTTCCCCGCACCGGTGAACTAACCGCAGTCGATTCGAATTTGTCAACCGATGTCACACCCATGTCGGGGCCCTTTTATAGACTCCCGAGGCCGTTTGTGGGCCAAAAATGCTTGACAACCCGCTATTGCCACCGATAATTGAGCGATTCGCAAGATAGTTAGGCTCTCATCCGCTTTCGAAGCGAGCTTATCCCGCCTGCTTGGCTTCGCAAGCCCGGCTGTTACCAAACGTTGCAGCCGTTGATTGGAACCAGAATCGCCCACCATCCAGGGCGCAGCGGTGCGTGAGCATCTGGCTGCGGCCCAATGATGGCGACTCGCCCCCTTTTTTCCCTATGGAGGACACACCCTATGATTGACTGCAGGAACGTATTTGAGGCGATCCTCAAGTACGGACACGATGAGGACTTCCGTCCCGCCGAGTCCAACAATTTCACACCGACCAACGCGGCAGCAGGGTCGGTCGAAAAAATCGAAGTCCTCCGCAAACGCGTCGAACGCGGAGTTCCACTCTGGCATGCGGAAGACCGCTTCGATTACAGCGGGTTAACGGGCGCCATTCGACCGCGTGAGTGAACGGCGCGAATCCACAGCGGTCGGACGGAAACAGCCCGTCTACTGAGCCATCATCTGGCTCGCGACTCACGCCCAAAAAGGACGCTAAATAGCGTCCTTTTTTCGTCGCGCTGGCGACGGAAACCAATGCCCGACGAAACCGCTCCACATCGCCCTATCCTGACAAGGTGCCACTACTCTTGGGTCAGGCCGCGCGCGGCCTGGATTTCCGCGTTGACCTTGTCAACTTCCAACTGGGCTGCGGTCACATTGGTCTTCGCGGTCGCGGCCTTGGCCTGGGCCTCGTTGACCTCCGACTGTGCGTCATCGCGCTCGGTCTCACGATCTCCCAGCTCGGAAACCGCCTGGCTCCGGTGCTGAAGCAGCTTCGACAATTTGTCAGCAAAGGCAATCTCAACCCGCCAGCCTTCAACCAAAGCCACCGCATTCTTCAGCGCAGCGTCCGCTTCATCCAAGGCCTTCTTGGACGCAGCCGCCTTCTCTTGTAGCGGTTTGATGGCAGCGGTCAGCGTCTCGATCTTCTTGACCGTCTCGGCAAGTTGCTTGGTCAGAACTTCGACTCGTTTTTGCGCCTCGGCAAGCTGCGTGGTGGCTTTCTTTAGGGCCGCCTCTTTCTCCGCAACCTGCTTCTGTGTGTCCTTGAGTTGAGTGGCGCGCGCCTGCGCGATCGCGACCAACTTTGCGACGGCATCAGTCAGTTCTTTGTCACCGGCGAGTTCCTTGGCCGCCTGTTGTGACTTTTGAGCCGCCTCATTCAACACAGGAACACCCTTTGTCAATCGCGCCGCCAACTTCATGAGCGGTTCATACTCTGCTTTGAGTTTCGCGACCGCGGCCTCGCTGGTCTTGACGAGTTCTTGGGCCACCGTTCGTTGTTTCTCCTGCTCACCCTTAGTCTTATTGGCAGCTACGAGATCTGCCTGGGCCTTCTCCACCGCCGCGGTGGCGCCCTGGTAAGCCACCGCTAAAGGCTTCTGTTCTTTCTGTCGAGCAGCGACCTGAACCTCCGACGCCGCCAGGCGCTCGACCAGTTTGGGGGGATTGGAACTCAACTCGCCGAGTTGTTTCCCGTCCTCCGCATTCCAAACACGAATGCTCCCCGTCCAATCACCGGCAATACAACGGTTTGTCTCGTCACAGTACGTCACCTCCAGGGCCAGATCACCAAACGCCTCAAAGGCACGCTGTTGGCCACCGTTCTGATCCCACAGTTTTGTGACGCGATCGCGACCGCAGGAAACCAGTCGTCCATCGCGAAGAAACTCAACCGAGGCGGCGCCACCACCGTGCGCACCCCAGCTCTTGATCTGCCCTCCATTCTCCATTTCCCAAAGTCGGACGGTCGAATCGTTGCTGCAGGACGCCAACACGTTCGAGTCAGAACGCCAGGAAACACCGGTCACCCCACCGCCATGTCCCTTCAATGTCAGATACTCGCGCCCGGTCCATCCCTCCCAAACAAACAACCCGCCGTTGCGGTCCCCGGATGCCAACAGCACGCTATCGGGACTGAACTCGAGCGAGTAAATCCAGTTGGTGTGTTTGCGCAGTTCGTGCAACAACCGCCCGCTTTCGGTGGAGTAGATGCGTACGATGCGCTGCGGCCCCCCCAAGGCAATCAGCGTCTGATCGGAACTAATATCCGCTGCCAACACGGCGTCCAGTTCGTCACCTACCTCGATCACGCGTTCTCCGGTTGTGATGTCCCACACCACGACTTTGCCACTGGCGCCTCCGCGGCCACCACCAGCGAGCAACAGCCTGCCATTACGGCTAAACTTGAGCACATGCGGAATCCCTTCGGGAAACGGCAAAACGCCCAGTAAGCGCAGCTCTTTCGTGTTGTACAAGAAAATCTGCTTTTGTCCCGCGACCGCTGCCAGCGGTGACCAGGGACTCGTCGCCAGGGCACTGACCGCGGTGTTCGCCGGCGTGCGAGACAACGGCTCAAGGCTGAGCCGAGCTGGCATCGGCGAGACCTCGGGACGTTCGGTGGGGGCGGTATTCAAGGCGAGATTGAATTTCTTTTTCTTCGAAGCCAGCGCCTTACTGCCTTTATTTTCCAGGACGCCTCCGTCGATCCATTTGCGGATCGTCTCTACCATCTCGTCCGGCAGTTTCGGTGAATCGGGAGGCATATACGGCTCTTCCTCATGCGACACGAGCCCGTACAAATAACTGCTACCGGAATCTCCTGGTTCGATAACGGTTCCCGAACCTCCACCCAACATCAAGTTGGTGTAATTCGTCATGTCCAAATCGCCACTCTTCTTGTCTGCGTTGTGGCAGCTGAAACACTTCTGCCGCAGAATCGGCACGACATCGTCGTCGTAGGTGATCTTGGGCGGCTTCTTCTTCGGTTGCGCGATGGCGGGAGCCGCCAGCAAGGCGAGACCTAAAACGCAACCCGTGACCACCCAATAACGCTGTCCCATGATCCCCTCCACCTCTTTAGGCAGACATCACCTGTGTCAGGCAATTTGGCCAGAAAACGTCACCATTCTTCGTGACACGCAAACACCACGCGCCTTCCTCCACAATAATCAGAGGGAGAACGACGTCGAGGCCCAAAACTCCGCCGCCACTTCGTTAGTGATTAAAGACAAACTCACGCGAGTTCAACAATGCCCAAAAGACATCTTCCAGCACCTGCTTCTTGTCCTCGACTTCAGCGAGAACGGCATTCAGAGCGTTCTTTTCCTGGTCGGTCGGCTGCCGCGTCAAACAGCGAATATAAAGCTCTTCGATGATCTGCTCGGGAGCAATCTTCTCTTCGAGCCGCTTGCCGACGAGATTTCCCTGGCCAACCTTGCTCTGCAGCGTATCGCCATTGATCAGATGCAGCGCCTGTGACAGATTCGGCTCGACCTTCACCTCGCACGCGCAAACCGTCGCGCGGCTGGCGCGTCCGAACGTCGACAGGAAGTACGTGCTGGTATTGCCATTGGCAATCTGAACCGCCCGAGCTCCGAGCGGCAGTCCCCCAAATTTGTTCTTGGTGTCCGTCACCTGGCTGATCANGTCAAGCAAGATTTCAGCACGCACACGCCGCAAGTAAGCGTGCGAGAAATTCTTTGTATCGGTCGCGTTCGTTTCATTCATCGCGGTGCTAAACTGGTACGTCCGTGAGGTGCAGATATCACGAACTAGCTTCTTGAAGTCGTACCTGTATTCCGTGAACTTTTNGCCNAGGGCATCAATCAGTTTCGCATTGACCGGCGGGTTGCTGACGCGGACATCATCGACCTCATTGATGATTCCCTGACCGAAAAAGTGGTTCCAAACAATGTTCGCCAGGTTCTTCGCGAAGTAGGGATTCTCGGAAGANGCCAGCCAATTGGCCATCACAACGCGGCGGTCTTTGCCACTCACGTCGGGCACCTCGCCTCCGAGGAACTTCGGAGCCATCACGCGACCGCCGACGGGATGCTTCACTTCGCCGCCGCCGCTATTGAAGATGATCTGCTCACGGGGATCCTCGCCGCCTTTGCGGCCNATCTGCGAGAAGAAAGCGGCAAAGCTGTAATAATCATCCATCGTCCAGCGGTCCAAGGGATGGTTGTGGCACTGGGCACATTGGATCCGCATGCCCATAAACACCTGGGCGACGTTCTCCGCGACCTTTTTCGGGTCGCCTTCCATCTGNTAATAATTGGTGGCGGCGTTCTCAAACGTTCCGCCGCTGGCGCCAAGCAACTCCTGGACCANCTGGTCCATCGGCATGTTGCTGGCGATGCGTTCCTGGATCCAGTTGTAATAGCGAAGCATCGGTTTGTAGGCGATNGCCTGGGTGGTGCGCACTTGCAGCAACTCGGCCCACTTCATGACCCATATCTCAACGAACTCTTTTCGGCCGAGCAACTTGTCAACCAGGTTGTCGCGTTTCTTCGGGTCGCTGTCGTTCATGAAAGCGTGATACTCTTCGACAGACGGNAGCACGCCCACGACGTCGAGATAAACGCGACGCAGGAACTCTTCGTCGGTGCAAAGTTCCGACGGCTGAATACGGAGCTTCTGGAACTTCTCGTACATCAATTCATCGACGAAGCTGTTGGAGGCGATCTCTTGCCATTTGAAGTTCAAGCCCTTCGGCAACACGATAAAGTGTGTTCCAACCGTGTACGTCTCGAAGCGGGCCATGATAAAGGCCTCGCCACGTTTGGCGGCGGTAACCACTCCGTTCTGTTCGATCGGAGCCGAGTTGTCGTTATTCGACAGGAAGTAAGCCTGCGACGTCACATCGCGATCGGTACCATCTGAGTACTTGGCGCGAACGTTGATTTGCTGCGTCGCACCGTCGCCGTTGAGCACCGCCCCCTTGGGGAAGATTTCTACCGCCACAACCTTCGGGACTTTAGCCGGATCGGGGTCGTTCAGGGCCCCGGATACCAGCCATCGCTCTATCGTACCGGCCATTTCGCTTTCCATGTCAAACCGTTTCCCGCCCGTATGCGGGACCGCACCGGTCGGTTTCTCCATCATCAGGCTCTCCCGAGGCACCGCCAGGTTGATGCGTCGGCCGCTGAGCTCGTGGGTCAGTCGATAAAAATCACCTTGGGGGTCAAAGCCGAACAGCGACAGACGAAAGCCGTCCTTTCCGCTCGCCGCACCGTGGCAACTCCCGGTATTACAACCCGCCTTCATGAAGACGGGCATCACGTCGAGCATGAAACTGATCGGAACCTCTTCCTGGGCCCGCACGACTTTGATCGGCACCATCTGCGCGTGACCACCGTACTCGACCTTGACTTGCCCATCACCATCCTGTGATGGATAGAGGACGTTCTTCTCGAGCCGTGCCAGTCCGGGATCGCTTAACGTGAACTGCGATTCCGCCGTGACATCATGAGTGACCCCGTCCGGATAGACCGCCTGGACGATCAGGCTCTGGCGGTCCCGGATAGTGCTCAGGTGAACATCGCCCGGATAAACAAGGATTTGCGCCGGAGCTGCCTGGGGCGATTGAGGCTCTTCGGACCACGTGGGACCAGCCCAACTTAAGAATGCCACAGACATCGCCAAGATCAACTGGCTACGCATGAGAGTCGTTCCTCTTCAAAAAAACCGGATCACGGTATTTGGTTGTCCACTGGTAACACGCCACTGGTAACACGCCACCGGGAAAGTTGGCCCACTATTCGCCGCCGGCCGCCGCCTTGGCCTTGGCTTCTTGGCGTTTCTTGGCAGCCAGACGCAGTTTCTGTAACCGGGTGAGCGGCTTGGGTGGCTTTTTCGGCTTAGGCTTGGGTTTCGCCTCGGGTTTCTTCTCCTCGACCTTCGGCTTCGGCATCGGCTTGGGTTCGCCCGGCGGAGGTGGCAAAGGCTTGTCAATCTGAAGTTGAACGCCACCCGCGCGGCTCACGATCGGTTCGCCGTTCTTGATGATCGTGACCTGGCAGATCAAATTGTGCTTGCCAACCGGACTCGCCGGCTCAGTCTTCAAGACGAAGACCAGTTCTTTCGTGTCTTTGGTAAATTTCATCGGTGTNGCCGCGACCTTNGGCGGAATTCCCAATAACTGAGCGGTCGCCTCGCCTTCGAATGGCGTGGTGTGATTCAGTTTGCACAGGATCTGCGCCTCCTGGCCTTGCTCGCAGGCGGGGCGTTGCATTTCAAAGCGGACNAAGGCGTCGGCAATTGCCAGATTCGAAAGCTGCGAGGAACCCCACATGCCCCCCGACGTGCCGAGCGCAAAGACCTTCCAGAGCTTGATCTGGGCGCCCCCATTAGCGCTGAGCGGGTAGTTCACCTCGGTCTTGCCTTTGTCAATGTTGACGGAACTCGCCGCCCCGAGTCCGGGCGGGCGGAACGGCAACTGAACGCTGATCCCCTCGTCCCAGCCCTCCTTCTTGGTGGCAACGATTTTCAACTGCATCGATCCATCACGCACGATGGGAACCTTCGGCACAACGATATCGATTTTGAACGGCAACTCATCAACAACCGCAATCGCGAGTTGCTTGACGGACTTCCAGCGATAACGCGATTGGCCTGGGGAGCCGATAATGTAGTCGGCGGTGTTCCCGAAACCACCGCGAATCGCTTCGTTCTCGGCGTGTCGCGCGGTGAAGTTCAGCAGCTTGCCAGAGAGTGGAGCATCGGCCGCCGCCTCGAACACGACAGGCATCGTGCTCATGTTGGCGGGCATATTATCGCAGAGCATGGTCAGCCCTGCGGGCAGGTCGTTGCCTTCGAGAACCAGTTCGCCGCCGAAGTTACCCCGGCCGGCATTGATCAGCGTGGCGAAACGGCCACCCCGCGGCACGTAGATCTGCTGGCGGTATTGTCCGTATCGCTCGACGCGAGGGATCGACAACGAGAGGCTCGGCTTGATCGCTTGGAACTCGATCCGGTACACGAGGTCCGGGCCACCGCGACCAAGATGATCGGTCACACGGACGATGTATTCGCCGTCCTCCGGCACGTTGAAGCGGAAGTAGCTATCCGGGCCGCGCGAATCATCATTACCCGCTATTCCACCGCCATCGGCTTTGTACAGGTTCATGACCGGATCGAGGCCGGAACGAATGCGGCGAGCGAAACATTCGACCTCGAATTGCTGACCCTTCTTGGCGCTAAACTTAAAGAAGTCGATATCCTTCGGCTCTTGAATAATGCCGTTGAAAGCTAACGGCAACTCAACGGGAGAAGCCTTTGCCATCTCGTTGTTCGGCTCCNCTTCAAACGCGTTGCCGTGCTCAAACAAGCGGAAGTTGTTGGGAGTGGGAGCGATTCCGCCCTCATCTTTGGCAAAGACTCCGAAGTCTGTTACCGCTTGGCCTGGTAGAGCGAATTTCTGCACCAGTTCACCAGACGGCAGACCGAGGAATTTGACTTCGACTTCCTCACCCATCTTGCCACCCGCCGGATAGGCGGCGGTGGGCCGCGGGAACGTTCCGACATGCAGGCGATAGTTGTTACCGCCGGCGTAAGCGCTCTCNCGGACTTCGATGATGTATTTACCGTCNGCGGGAGCGACGATCGACGCGTACGCATCCTGCAGAGCCAGTGGCGTGTCGTCATTCGCCGAGAGTTCAAATCGCTCACTGTTGAGAATCGCGACGTACGGATCAAACAGCGCGGTGCTCAANCGCATCGCAACGATTTCCGCCGAAANACGCTGGCCCTTCTTGGCTTCCACGACATAGTAGTCGACATCTTCATTGCCGACGTTGCCGTTGACGACTTTGTTCAGCTCGATCACCTGCGGCGCTGCAAAATCGCTGTTCGGCTCCTTCTCTTCAACAACCACCAGATCCTCGACCCAGAATGTTCGAAAATCCGAGAGTCCGGTCTTGGTGCGGACTTGCGCAACGTGTTCACCGAGTCGTACGTCGGGGCCGATCTTCATCGTTACTTTGACGTTGCCCCCCGTGGGCTCGAGCTTGGTGACTTCAAAGCCTTTGCCTTCGTAAAAGAAGATCTCTTCCGCATCACCCAGGTTAGAACCGTTGAAAGAAACGGTTAATTCCTGTCCGCGCTGAACGCCACGCGGCGTGATGCTGCCGAGACGTGGCGAGGCAGCAAAGGCTGAAGCGGCAAGCGCCAGGCACGCGACTGCGGTCACGTGCATCTGCACTAGATAAAAACGTCGCGACATGGCTTCTCTCCGAGTGCTCAAGAAGTACGGGCCACGCTCTACAAACGTGGCCCGTTTCAGGTTTCATTCACAAGACGGGCCAGTTAGATAATCAACTCCTTGCGAACCTTGCCACCTTTGACGATCTCGATCGGGCGATCGCCAGGCGACATCAGCTCTTTGTCCGCCACAATGCCCAGGCGATTGTAGATCGTGGTCGCCCAGTCCTCGACGGTCAGCGCATTCTCTTCTGGTTCGCTGGCCACCGAATTCGACGAGCCGTAGACAATCCCCTGCTTCAATCCACCGCCAGCCATCAACACACTGAACACTTTGGGCCAATGGTCACGCCCGGCGTTGCCGTTGATCTTGGGAGTACGCCCAAATTCACTGGCAATACAGACCAGCGTCGAATCGAGCAGACCACGGTTGGTCAGGTCGCGAATCAATGCCCCAAAAGCCTGGTCGAACGGCGGCACCTGCCCACGAATTCCACCGGCGATATTACTGTGCATATCCCAGCCACCGTAAGTCGTGGTGACGAATCGCACGCCCGATTCAACCAGTCGCCGGGCAAGCAACAACCGTGCCCCCGCGGCGTTGCGGCCGTACTCGTCACGCAGCTTGCCGTCCTCCTTGTTGATATCAAACGCTTCACGGGCCTTTTGTGAACTGATCAGGGAGTACGCCCGACTGTAAAACGTATCGACGGCATCCAACGAGTCGGACTTTTCCTTACTCTTGAAATGATTATTGACCGCGTCGAGGATGCGCCGGCGCCGGGTGAATCGACCTTCATCAACGCCACCTGGCAGGTTCAGGTCTTTGACCTTGAAATTACCGCTCGCGGGATCCGCACCAAGACTGAAACCGGCATACGACGAACTCAAGAACCCGGTGCCGGCGAACTGGTTCGGCTGACCGGGGACGCAGACATATTGCGGGAGATTGTTTTTCGGTCCAAACTCATGCGCCACAACGCTGCCCATACTCGGGAACACCAGCGCGGGGCTGGGGCGATACCCGGTGAACATATTGTGGGTACCCCGTTCGTGAGCCGCTTCGCCGTGCGTCATGGAGCGACAAATAGCCAGCTTGTCGCCAACCGCCGCGGTCTGTTTCCAGGCCTCGTTAATCCGCACACCTTCGACCTTGGTGTCGATGCTGTTCATCGGCCCTCGGTATTCGATCGGCGCATAGGGCTTGGGGTCAAAGGTCTCCTGGTGGCACATGCCACCCGGCATAAAGATGAAAATCACCGACTTCGCCGGTCCCTCTTTGCTCTCGTAGAACTTCTGGTCCGCGCGAGCCTGGAGACGGAAATAATCCGACAGGCTCAGACCGAGCCCGCCGAGAAATCCGACATGCATGAAACCACGACGACCAATATTGTTACCTAAGCACTTCATAGAACGCTCTCCCGTGTAACGTTGCACGTGCGACTTGGATTTTCACCAATGTAGAGCAGCCGGATGAACAGCCGCTAGCGGCGATCCGTGGTGCAACTCATCGCTGCGCTACGGATCGAAAAGGAAGGAGCTGTTCCCAAGTACGCAATCGGGAAACAGCCAAAAAATTAGGATGGAAACACGCCACTAGACTAACTTCAACAGCAGGGACTGTCAAATGCCCCCACCCCTCTCGTAGGTCGGCGCAATGGCGCCAAAGAACAGGTCTTCGGTGCCGGACACTGACAGCCTGCGCGCGCAAACCGCGGAGGTTGCCTGCGCACGGGTGACCGGATGGTAGCCGGAGAATGAACGCTGGACCGACACGAGAGCTGGACCGACACGAGAGCTGGACCGACACGAGNGCTGGACCGACACGAGGGCTGGACCGACACGAGGGCTGGACCGACACGAGAGCCCGCAATGGACAGCCCGGTGCCCCACAAGGGGGGGCGATTCTGCAACGCACGGCGTAGCCGTATCGACCGGAACGTCGCGCGGGCCCGCCGTTCCTCAGGTCCCCTCCAATCCGGAGTCACCAGGTCCGGCAAAGGCCGGCAATTCGTCGCGGAGCACAACCAGCTCTGCCGGCGCATCGATCCCCACACGCACATTTTCGCCGGACAGGCGCACAATCGTGAGAACGATTTCATCCCCCAGCCTGATCCGCTCGCCTTCCTTCCGTGAAAGGACCAACATCGCCGCTCTCCGTTCGGGTTTGACCGGCCCTGACACCGGCACAAAACGTGTCATGACTAAGCATCGCGACCGCGGCCGCTAGTCGGAAGATCAACCCACCGGGGTCAATGCACCGGCCGAACTCAATCGCGTCTGCTCGCGGCGTNCCCCGGTGGCGTCGTAGAACAGCACCGAATTACGTTCGGCGTCCCAGATGGCAACAAAGCGCACGCTGCGGGGACCATGTAAGCAGAAATACCGACCACACGGCCGCTCGCTTCGCAGCAGCCGTCTTTCGGTCATATGAAATGCACCGATTTCCAACTCGTTTTGATCGCAAAGCGTCTCGTGAATATACTGCCGCAGTTCCGTTAAATCGTTGATCTGCACGGTATCAGCGGGCATAGTGCAGCGAACCTCCCGGTGCGAGTTCGTTACCGANCAAANAATGAAATGGGTCGGAACCGAAGNATGAATAACATGGAAGTAAAGTAGACTATCGGTAATATGAAATGNCTAGTTAATATAGAAAAGGAAAATAAGTTATGTCGTGGNCGCTTGTCTACTGCTGCCGGTCGCACAAGCGTTCAAATTGATATCAGCCTGTTCTGGGGCATTTGATTGATATTTGCCGCCGCGAAGAACGAGCGCTACAGAAGATCCGCCGNACGCATCGCAAGCCNTCTCGGTGAACCATACAGCGGGCCCGCTAGGGCTCCCAGCGATTGCCCGCTGTGAACTACCTTCGCGATCGAAGGGCCCGAAGTAGACGTAGACCCCGCAACAACACCCGTTGAGCACGCGGCGACTCCTGCGACCCCAGCGCCAAGTCCCGATCGGTCTCGGCGTATTCAGCATACGCCTCTGCGACTTTTCCCTGGCCGGTGTCGCCGTGATGGAGCAACACACGGTAGTGGAGCGAAAACGACTCCCCCTTTTTCAACGTGTGCCCCGCATCGACGCTGTTGTCGCCATAAAAATGATGGAGCCCGAACGGGTTTGCCGCAAACAGGCCATACGTCCTCACGTGCCAGTGCGTGGGAAACCGAAAACTGCTCGGGTGATTCAGAATTGCCACACCGACGGTGTTTCCGTCGACCGGTCCGACATAGTCAACCCACTTGGCAGCCTTGCCCCAAGCCCCTTTGTCAGTCTGACCCTCGCTATTGATAATCTTGCCGCCCGGCTTGGCATCGACCTTCATCGTGCCGGCCAAACGGATCCCGAAACTACCCTCCTTGGTATCGCCAAACTTGACCTCGCGCGCCCCGGTGATGGTAATATCGAAATCGATCCAGCGGCGCACGGTATCCGCTCCAAAGGTCAGCGTGCGCACATCCGAACAGTGGGTCACTCCCGCGGTGTCGACCCAGTCGTTGCGGGTAGAAATCAGAGCCGTCTCGCCGCCGCGGACTTTGAGAAACTCCCGGTGTAGGATGTGCCCGCTCTTGTCGCTCTCACCCCAGAAATCGATCCCATTAACATCACCATGCGTGAACCAAAAAGAACGGTGGTGGATGTGATCGGAACGCTCTGTCTCCAAGGCATCTTGTAAGGGGTATCTGCGGGTCAGCTCGTGACCACCAGGCCCAATCAGCGGAAACAAAACGGGCTTGTGCCCCGATTTGATGAGGTATTCGGTAAATGTCTTCCCATCGAGCGTGACCGCGACACCTCGATCCTCCTGTTTGATAACCGCAAACTCCGCCGCGCGCACTGTAAAACCCGAGAACATCAACGCCGCCAGGACCATTCCCCGTGTAGACAACATGGCAACCCTCTCACAACTGGAGAAACCGCAACCCCCGCGGATGGAACACCTGTACCATCAGCCGGGCGTTATCCTAACGGCTCAACCGACCACGTACCAGCAACCATTACCGTCTGAGGAATGGCAACCCGTAGTCGACCGAGAGCGACAACCGCCGCCGACCCGATGATCTCCGCGGCAGGTCGCAGCGATTCGGAGAAAGAGAGTTCACCGCCAGAACTAGCGCGTCTTCTGCGGTCGGGCGGCGATCTTACGCGCGCCCAAGTAATTGGCCAGCGTGACAAGTTCGAACTCGACCAGGCGGGCCTTCGCTCGGGTCACGCGTTTGCGGTTTCTCTGTGTAAGCGTCCAGTACGGAATGTGGTGCGATCGCATCCGCGTCTGGCCACTGACGCGGCGACCTTCGACCACCCGCTCCACCTCCTCCGGTAACCAACCCCGCTCCGCCAACTGGCGATTGAGCTCGGTGCGGACGAAGGGTGGAAATCCATCGCGGATCGCGTTGAGCCGCGCGATCCAATCCGCAAATTCACGGTACTGGGCGACCGCCTCCGGAAACCGGGGGGTCTTCCCTTTGACTTCATAGCGCATGCGGTCTGTCGACAACCGCACCGATTTTAGTTTCGCGTCAAACTCGAATTTGACTTCCGGTTTGACAACCGCCAGCTTGTTCCTCTGGATCGCCTCCGCTTTCACCCGGGCGAGCAGGTCTTGGAGTTGTTTGGTGGTCAAGGTCGCGCGCACTTTACGGCGCGGATCGAGCAAGTGAATGGCACCTTCGGTCGGTTCAAAGATCGTAGTTTCCTGGGGACCGGTGAGTAGAAAGTCGTACACCCGCCCGTCGAGAAATACGGTCAACGTCTTTGCCACGGGGTCGTTGCTGCGGCCCACATAGATGTCCGTGTCGATGTGGAAGTCGGCGGCCTGAGCAGCCGCGCCAAGCACTCCGAAAAACCATAGCGCGGTCGCCATTGTGCGGATGATGGACATTATCCTCGACTCGCAATGAAGGTAAGGGGCGTGGCAGCGTAGTCGGAACCCGGCCGTCGTGTCCAGGGGAAAATTGGCGGACCGGTGGCCCGTTGGACTAGGCGGTCGGGCAACATTCGGACGCCGCCGACGGAGCCCCGTATCCCATCGGTGCGAGGACCTCGTTGGTGCGAGGACCTCGTTGGTGCGTGGTGTGACGGCGGGCGCGGTCTTCCGGTCATCTGCCGCGAACAGGGTTTGGCGCGGCGGAATCAGAGTGCCTTAACACTGGTCGGCATGAGTGCCTTAACACTGGTCGGCATGAGTTCCGTGCACCCCACTGCAAGAGTCGTGCCGGGCCTCCCCCGTCTCGAGAATCAGCTTTGTTTGCCAATCTCAGAAATCGACGAGCCATGCAGCGGGGAGGGGCATCGAGCCGATCCGCTCTCGGTCCATAAAGATGCTGGCGCTCGTAGCCACGTGGACGGCATGGTGCGCGTTCGACCGTTGGTAACCTCGAGAGCCGCCTGGCGTTCTAACCGTTGTTGGTCGTCGTCGCTCTGGGCCTGGTTTGGGCCTGGTTTAGGAAGTCGTCGATCGCAGCGTCATCCATGCCACCAACCCAGCTGTGAAATCACCTACTTTCGAGATCCACTCAATCGAACCAGATCCGCATCCTGGCAAGATATACCGCGTACAGCAGGACAAGAATGACTGGAATTTCCACAACCAACAGGGTGAACTTGTCCAGCTTGGAAAATCGCGGCTTGAATGGAGGCAATTGCTTTTCCTGACAATATCACCAGTCGTGCCCGTCAC
>PADE01000018.1 GCA_002702965.1 Planctomycetaceae bacterium | reverse complement strand
GAGTCTGGTCGATCGTCTCATCCAGCCAGCTACGGCAGGCGGTCAGTTCACCCGCTGTCGGTTTATTGTCCGGCGGCGCGCAATGGCAAACCGCGGTAATCACGCAATCGACGAGATGCATGCCATCTGCTGAGTCGGTCGATGCCGATTGGGTCGCGAAACCCGCCTTGTAGAGCGCACGATACAACCAGTCACCACTGCGGTCTCCCGTAAACATGCGCCCCGTCCGATTGGCGCCGTGTGCCGCTGGCGCAAGTCCAACGATAAGTAACCGCGCGGGCAACGAACCAAAATTAGGCACCGGTCGTCCCCAATACTCCCACTCCTGGTAAGCCCGACGTTTTTCTCGCGCTACGCGAGCGCAGTGGCGTATCAGGCGAGGACACCGTTGACACTCAATAATTTGCCGGTTGAGGCTAGCCCAGGATCCCATCTCACAGCGGCAGTGCCGTCCCTGTATCAATATTAGAGAATATCGCGCGACTCCCAGTGATTCTGTTGCGAACGAACCGATTCCTCGAGAAATCCATCTCATTTCGATCCGATAATGGACGAGCGACGGGTTTGCAACACCGCCCATAACGGTTAGAAATCTGCCAGCGAAACGACCCGGTCACGTTATGCGGTAAACGCACTCGCCACCCTCCGCGACAAGCTAGAATATCGAGGGCCGACGGCAAACACAACCGACTCTCGGTTCCCCGCGATCGCGGGATCACCCTTATGTTTCTAGCGTGGACAACTTGGCAATTTGTGCTCGCCGGCATCGCCTTTGCCGCCGGCCCAATCTTGATTCACCTGCTCAATCGACGTCGTGTAAGAGTCGTTCCCTGGGCAGCCATGCATCTTCTCCGTGAAGCGTTCGTAAGACAACAGCGACGATTGCGCCTCCGTGACTGGCTATTGTTAGTCCTGAGAACAGCCGCAATTCTGATGTTCGGCAGCGCCCTCGCCAGGCCGTTCTTTTCTTCAACCTATCAGGACTATGACAGCCAATCCCCGATTCATGCGGTGTTGCTCGTCGACAACAGTCTGAGCATGAGTTATCTGGCCCCCGACGGGCCACTCTTGGACCAGGCCAAGACTCGTTGTCTTGCGTTTGTGCGTCGTCTTCCGCCGGGAAGCATCGTTAACGTCATCCCCGCCTGCGGAAATGAAATCCCGCTGCGTCCCGATCCCTATACGCGTCTCGATGAAATACGTTCGGCATTGGACGCAATCCAGATCGTGGATCAACCGGTTCACTTAAACGACGCCGTCAATCGTACAAGACAAGCTTGTCAAATCGCGTCTCAGCTCACCAAACGAATTGTTTTCTTTACCGATCAACAAAAAGCACATTGGACCGGCGCCGAAGATATTTTTGACAACATCGCATCACTGCAGATTGTCGATGTCGCACCAATCACTTGGGAAAACACCTGGATCTCAGAGCTACGCGTCCAGGATGGATTGGCCGACACCGCCACACCGACAACGTTTCTTGTCCGTCTGCAACACCATGGTCCTCAGCCACGTCGTAATCTTCCCGTCACTCTAATTGTCGACGAGGAGGAAGTTGCGACCAAGACCGTCACGCTCAGCGCCGATCAAGACCGGAGAGAATTGATCTTCGAATATACCTTCAGCAACTTCGACCCCGTCCCTGGCATCCCTCTCTACGTTCCGGTCAGAGTCGTCCTACCTCCGGATCGTCTTACGGCCGACAATGAGCGGTGTCTTGCTGTACCGGTCGTTACAGACTTGCCGCTCGTCTTTGTCGATCAATACACCGATGCCGAAGAAGACGCCGCCAAGAATCAATTCGGCGAAACCTATCAGCTGCGACGCTTGTTAGCACCCCGGATCCCACGAGACCCGGGTGATCCGCCGGTCTTTAGGATTCGTCATCTGTCGGCCGCCCAACTGAACCAACAGCAGCGAGAAGCACTGGCGGATGCGAGGCTGGTCGTTGTTGCCGGCGTCGCAGATCCAGGGCCAATTGTGCGGGTACTACGCGAGTACGTAATGCAAGGTGGCCGTCTGATTGTCGCGGCGGGTGGACATTTCGATCACGACCTCTGGAACCACACCGCGTGGAAACAGGGCGACGGCATTCTGCCCGCCAAACTCACCGGCGTTTTGGGACAACTACCGGAACTAGCCGCTAAACCGAAGGTATTCTCGCTCGCCTTTGACAGCATGGTCGCGCATCGTTTTTTTCGACTGCCCGGTGTCTCGGAAGAGGAACTCGAAGATCTGTTCTCCGAGCCCGCTTTCTTCAAGGCCGTTGGAGTCGATGTTGGCGAGTCGGCCAGNCAATCGCTCTATCAACGTGATCTCAATCGTCTCACGCGCTGGGCCGACCGCGGTACGGTGCTCAGCGGTGAAGCCAACTCGTCAGCCCAATCGACCGATCTGGAAACGACGCAGGGAGCCGACACACGCGAACCCACCGCCGGCTATGACGCTCAGTGGCTGGTCTGGCAAACGCCGCACGAAGCAACCGATTTGAAGGATTTGCCATCAGAGACGAAAGCGCGAAAGCGATTACTGGAGTCACTTGCAGCGGACGGTTTACCTCGCATCCGCGCGAGGTATGCGAACTCCGAGCAATCTCCTTTTCTCGTTGATCGAAAGATCGGTCACGGTAGCGTGATCTTCGTGAGCAGTGGATTCTTGCCTCGCTGGAACACACTGGCTCAGACTCACGCGTTCTTGATGTTCGACAGAATTGTACGGTTCCAGGTCCATGCAACCCTGCCGATTCGCGACTTCCCGGTCAGTCCGCGCATCGTGGTCAACGTCGCTCCTGTATCACGCACCGTCGACACGCGCATCTGGCGACCGCATCGGCGTTCCCCCGACACGGTCGACGCAGGATTGCTGAACAGCTCTCGGCTCACGGTTGAGGTCCTACGACCCTTTACACGCGGGATTTACCGTATCGCAACACGTGACGACACCACGGATCGTGATTTCACTACTCCCATTAGCGTAAATGGCCCCTCTGAGGAATCGAATCTGGCTCCTCTCAGCCGTGATAGCTTCGCAAGAAGCGTTACAGCCAAACAGGTTCGTTGGCTTGGCCACCGCGATACNCCGAGCCTAGCGGGTGTGACCATTCGTGGCCAAAACCTATGGCGTTGGCTCATCGGCGGCGTCATCCTATTTCTACTAATCGAGTCGACCATTCTGATTCGCCGACGCTCGCAAGGTCCGGCAAAACTGACCAAGAGATTTGCGCCCAACACCACAACTTATTGACACGGCTTACTTACTATTGTCCCCAAAACGCCTGTCCGAGCCCTTTCCAACGCAGAGCCCCACAGCGGTTTAAATGACCAGCGGAGGCGCTGCGGCGGTCCCGGGTGATTCGTCGGGAACTCCACAGCGGATCGCTGCCGGGGCAGCGTGCGGTCCCAACGGGNGTGCCACACGTCTCCCGTTTAGGCCCATCCAACCCACTCAGCCAACCCGAGATTGTCACCCACTCATTTTCCTGACCCGAGTTGAGAACCGACGCCGCGGTCCGCTCACAAAGGGACTACCGTTAACAAAAAAACGCAATTCCGCATCCTGCGCTCTGGAAACTCCAATCCTCGGAGNNGCAACGATATCACTAGGGCTCACCGTTGAGAGCGGATCCCGCGTAATCCAGATGCGACGGCCGATCGTTAAATCGTGACCGTCCATGTCACCTTCGACCCGTACCGCCTGACACAGCCGGGCGGGCCCCCGGGTAAGTTCGCGCAGATCTTCGCGATTGCGGCGCCGCTGCATCAACGCAATCCCCTGGAGCGGTTGGATAGCGCGAATCAGTACCGCAGTGGGCGACCGGGCCGGCCCCGTGACCACATTCAAGCAAAACCGAGCGTGAATCGAATAGACGTAGAGGTGTCCAGGAGGGCCAAACATGGAGGCATTGCGCCGTGTTTGGCCGATGAATGAATGACTTGCGGGATCACCATCGCCGAGATAGGCTTCGACCTCGACAATCGTCCCACCGGTCAGTCCCTCACGCGAGCGACGCCAGAAATGCATTCCCAACAGTTCGCACGCAACCTTCACCGGAGCCCGGTCGTAGAAGGAACGGGGTAGAGGCACGCGCGTTATTTGCTGAACTTGACGCGATCGCAAGATAGGTAATTCCTGAAGCCAGCGTCTCGCGGATGTTCCCAGTCCACGGGGCGGTCGGCAAAACGCCCCAACACCACTCAATTCCGCAGTCGCTCAAGCTCTACTCGGCACGCATGAGTCGTCTCGAAGATCGAGTCAGACTAAGCCCCACTTTTTTCGTAATCCCCACTCCACGGTTAACAGGACGGCAACACCGAAGAAAAACGCCCAAGCGTCCCACAGAGTGTCCGCGAGTTGCCAGCGTGTCTGGCCGCGAACTTCCGTTTTTCGTGGATTGTTTCGGATCTCTTCGAGTAACCCCGGCAGTTGCTCGGGCGCGACCAATCTACCTCCGGCCTCCGAAGTCATCCTGGCCAACCTGGCCAGCAGCGCGGGATCGGCCACCGGATTGCTCAATTCAACATCTCGGTCCAATACTTCAAACGCGGCCTTTGTCTCACCGACTGTCAGATTCTCGCGCGACGCGGTCAGGTGAATTTGGTAAACACCTGGCTGCAACAGCCCGTCAATGTTCCCCGCCGCTTCGTGACTCGAGACTGTCATGGAAACCGGTGTCCGGCCCCCATTCGGCGCCACCAGATGTGCCTGAAAAGTAGCACCAGCGATGATCTCGCCCTCCGAGTCCTTGGCGCCGGCCGTGAATGGAATCTGGCTCGCCGGATAGAATCGCCGCTGATCGAGTTGAATCCAAACATTGTCCTTCTCCAGTTCGTCACGACGCGCGAGCCAGAGAATAACCTGCCGCCAGAATCGCTTGTGTTCCTTCTCGAAATTTGCCTGACCGGGACGCGACAGCCACTTCCACGTTGAATCCCCTGCAAACGCCAGCACGCGTCCGCGACCATATTCCCCGCTTACCAATAGCGGATGCTTGGCCGGGGACTCCAAAAGCACCCGTGTTCCGGGCGTCGACTTGATACCAGCAAATCGATTGGCCCAATCCAACTCGGGCAAGCGTTGCCAGATCTCTTGGTTTTGATCTGATGGTGCCAACGTCGTCACCGGGTGCGATCGAATCGGGATCATCCGCAGGTCATTTGGATCTGCCGGGTTATTGCTCAAGTGAACATCGCGACGTGGGGGTCCGTCAAAATCCTCTTTTTCCAGTCGCCCGATGGTGATAGGCAGGACATCGGAGAGACTTGAATTCCGATAATTGCCCGGTCCGAACGAATGCGGCCCACCAATCATGATCAACCCTTTACCGCTGTCAACGGCACTCTCGATACGATCCAAGTTTGCGTTACCCAACGCGTCCGCGTAGACAGACCCAATCAAATAGACATCAACTTCTGGGTCGCTCTCGGTCCCATTCGTATCTAAAGGCCAATTCTCGGGAAAGTTGTATCCCCGCAAATCTACGACCCGAACCTGCATATCTGGAGACGTTGAGAGCGAATCCCGAATGCGCATTTCGGGACTGCCGTGCCGGAATCCGCCGACATAGATCACCACCTGTAGGCCTCCGTCAAGAACGTTGACAAATGCGGACAAGCGGTTATTGCTGGTTACTAGTTCACCCGCTTGTGGCTGCGCACTCAACGAAAGACGATATTGTCCCGGACGTTGTGGTACGAACGGCATGCTTATCTCGACGGCCTCTCCATCCTCGCTAACCGACAGTTGCTGCTGCCCGTGCACCTCTCGATGGCCGTCAGCGTCCTCGACGATCATGTCCACCGGGATGCTCAAGTTCACAAACCCTCGGATTCGCAACCGCGCCCGAACCTCCACTTCGTTCTTCACAAACACCGTATACTGCTCAGGGAGACTCTCAATCGCCACATCGCGCGATTGTTCGTTATCACCGACCGGGCCAAACGGGACACCGTACAGTGGAAAACCTAATCGCTGTAATTCGCGGCCCGCTTCGATAACTTCCACTCCGGGATCGAATGCATTTTGCGACCCGTCACCCATTAGGATGACTCCGACCAACCGGCGCCCGGCTTCACGTCGTACAGCGTCGTACAAACTCGATCCGATGTCCGTCTGATCGCCTTCTGGATTCTCCGGGAGTGAGAATCCCACATCCTTCCAATCCGCGTCATGCAATCGCTGATCGAACGCATAGGCGCGTATTTCAACATCGTCTCGTAATCCCGCAAGAGCTGACCTACTGCGTGCCAGCGTACTGAGCAGGTCCTGCCAACGGGTTTCATGTTGGCCCCCAGAAGACAGTTGCATACTGCGACTCTGGTCAAACAACATCAGCAGTACCGCGTTCTGTTGCTCACCAGTCGAACGGACATAGGTAGGGCGCAGCATCGCCAACAACATCAGTAAAACAACACCTAACCGTAATCCCTGTAGAAGACGCTGCCGCGTCTTGGGGAGTCGACGAAACGTCGGGCGGACCAAAAGCAATAGTAACAACCCGACCGCCAGTAGCACGACCAGCAGGTGGCTATTCAAGATCGGTTGAGTCGACCAGTTCCAGATCACCGCGGTCCTCACGAGCCTTCCGCAAACGCACCGTGGTCAACAGTACGCGATGTAACTCGATCTCCGCTACCTCGCTCGAGCGGCTCGAGACCCCCGCGTTTCCCAAGTAAAACCGAGCCCTCGACTTCTTAGAACCCCACACTTCGCCATTATAGCAGTTTGCTCAGCAAGCTAACGCTCCGCTATGGTGCCGGTTCGCAAACGAGTACACTCGCCATGCCGGCGCTAGTCAATCCCGCTCACTCGTGACACGATTCAAAGCGTTTCTCGCCATGGACTGGATCGTAGATCACCAAATGCGACTGCTGTTTCTACTCGCTTACATGGCGTTACTCTCCTACCATTGTTGGCTCGCAAATCGCGGAAACAGAAATCTGGAAGATTACTTGGTGGCGGGTCGGGGACTCGGCGGCTGGATCGTTGCACTCTCCTCGTACGCCACATTTGTGAGCACCAACACGTTCATCGGCCAGGCTGGCAAGAGCTGGGATGTCGGCATCATCTGGTACTGTAAGGCTCTCGTGTTCGGGGTACTCTGCTATCTCTCCTGGCATTTTGTCGCCCCGCGCTTCGTCACCCGCACTCGCGAGTACGGATCGCTGACAGTTGCCGACTTTCTCGGTCATCGTTTTCAATCGCGAGCCGTCCGTCGACTCACGTCCGGCGTGATCGTCGTAGCCTCGGTCCTCTACCTGGTTGCCGTTTACAAGGGTTCGGCAATCGCTCTGCAGGAATTCCTGGGAATGGGCTACTCGACTGCCGTGCTGGCGATTTTTGGAGTGGTCACTGTCTATACGCTGGCGGGAGGTTTTCGCTCGGTGGTCATGACCGATGCGGTGCAAGGGCTCTTCATGTTTGCGGGCGCGATCGCCTTAATCATAGTGGTCATCAACGCGGGCGGCGGTCTGACAGCCATTCTGGACACGCTGCGCACAACCGACCCCGAGTTGGTTTCGTGGCGTGGCAAGCTACCGTTGCTTTCGATTTTCGGACTGGCGTTCGCCGGCGGGGTCAAACTGCTTGTCGAGCCGCGTCAACTGTCAAGACTATATGGGCTGCGTGATGACCAGGCTTTACGGACCGCGCGCGTGGTAGCACCTCTACTGATCATCATCACTTATCTCTGCGTCTTGCCAATCGGCGCCCTGGCGCGCGCCGTGATTCCCGCTCAGGCAATTAACGACTCCGATCTCGTTATCCCTTATCTTCTCGGAACGTCGCAAATTCTGGGACCCATTCTTAGTTCGTTCTTTTTACTGGTGCTGCTGTCGGCCGCCATGTCTTCCCTCGATTCCGTTCTACTCGTCGCCGGATCCACGATCAGTCGGGATCTGTTCGATCATCCCGACCAAGATATTCAGGGCATCAGGTTGGCGCGGATATGGGTTTTTGTGGTCTCACTGGTGAGTATGTTGCTGGCTCTGAACCCAATTGGCGATATTGTTGAAGTCACTGCCTTTTCAGGATCGATGTACGCCGCTTGCTTTCTTCCCACTCTGGTCCTTGGACTGTATTGGCAACGGGGAACTGCCGCTGGCGCGATCAGCTGTCTGGTTATCGGTTCAACCGTATCGATCGGGTGGTATTGCGCGCGCAAAGCGGGTTGGACAGAGTTGCACGAAGTCTATCCTTCGCTGCTGCTCGCCCTGACCGCGTATATCGTGATCTCGCTGTTGACCCTACAGCGATCTGAAAGTGCCGGGCTGCCCCGGTGACCCGCAATTGGCGACCCCAATAGGACCGGCGTGGTTGTGCAACCCGGGGTGCGCCGAACCGCCATCGTTGATCTGATTACCACCCGCAGCCATCGCCGTTCGATCGGACCGAAAGGAGCGATCCGAATCTCATGGTTGACCAAGGCGTTGGGGTCCAGTAGTCTAGATTGAATGAGACCAACGATTATGGTTCCTTTCTGCCTTACACGACTTCTACTGCCCGTCACTAGCGGGCTTTAGGGATTGTGTACGCCGACTGTTAGTTGAGACCATCCCTGAGGCTGATTCAACCTCAGGGATTTTTTTGTGCAAAGAGCAATTATGGCAATCTCGAGGATCCCGGCGAGTCCGTTATCGGCCGCGGATCGCGATGCGCGGTCACGCATTGCCGACCGTCTTTCAAAGACTGCCGGTTTGGGATTCAACTCTGTGCGGTGTTTGACATTCCGCGAGGCAAATTAGAGACAATGAGTGAACCTAGACAGATCACGATCTTTGACACGACTTTGCGCGACGGCGAGCAATCACCGGGCGCTAGTATGAACCTCCAAGAAAAGCTGGAAGTCACACAAGCCTTGATCGACCTCAAAGTGGACGTCATCGAGGCCGGATTCCCGATTGCGTCACCTGGTGACTTCGAGGCAGTACGTGAGATTGCGGGTAGTTTTCGAGGATCGACGATTTGCGGCTTGGCGCGGTGCAACGACACCGACATCGACCGCGTCTGGGAGGCCGTCAAACTTGCTGAATCACCTCGCATTCATGTCTTTTTGGCGACCAGTGCTGTCCATCGCGAGTTCAAGCTTCGAATGTCTCGCGAGGAGATCCTCGACCAAGCGGTTGCTAGTGTCAAGCGGGCAGTCAACTACTGTGATGACGTTGAATTCTCACCCGAAGATGCCACTCGGACTGAACGCGACTTTCTGTGCGACGTGGTCGAACAGGCCATCCATGCCGGGGCGACGACGATTAACATCCCCGACACGGTTGGCTATGCCGTGCCGCAACAACTGGGCGACACGATTAACATGCTTCGCGAACGGGTGCCCAATATCGATAAGGCAGTGATCAGCATCCATTGCCACAACGATCTCGGATTGGCAGTCGCAAACAGTCTGGTAGCCGTCGAAAATGGTGCCGGGCAAATCGAATGCACGATCAATGGAATCGGTGAGCGTGCCGGCAACTGCTCACTCGAAGAAATCGTCATGGCGCTGCGGACGCGCGCCGAGTTCTACCACTGTCAAACCGGTATCGAAACACGCCGCCTGGTACCCACCAGTCGTCTGGTTTCCTCGATTACTGGCATCCGGGTGCAACGCAACAAGGCCATTGTTGGGCGTAACGCATTTGCCCATGAAGCGGGAATACATCAAGACGGAATGCTGAAGGAACGAACGACCTANGAGATTATGAAACCCGAAGATGTTGGTTTTACCAAGACGGACCTTGTGTTAGGAAAACACAGCGGCCGCGCCGCTCTGGCCCATCGCGCTAAGGCGTTGGGTTATCACCTTACCGGTGANCAACTTCTCGGCGTCTTCGAAGAATTCAAACAGCTGGCCGACAAGAAGAAAGAGGTCTATGACGGAGATATCGTCGCACTAGTCCAGCAACAGTTACAAGTGGTCGCACAGGGCGAATGGCAACTCGTCTCCTACGAAGTTCAGTCATCTAGCGATCAAGCNCACCGCGTGCGTTTAACGTTGCAATGCGGCGACGAGCTCAAAACCGCCGAATCGAGTGAAGGCGACGGACCAGTTGACGCGGCCTTTTGGGCCACCGAGGAAATCACGGGGTTGAAGATGGTGTGCCAGGACTTTCAACTGCGCAGCGCTACGATTGGTCGTGATGCACAGGGTGAAGCGACNGTCGAAGTCGATCATCTGGGAATGACCTTTCGCGGACGCGGAGTCTCCACCGACACAATGGAGGCCACGATCAAGGCGATCTTGAATGTGGTCAACCGCGTCACCCTCTCGAAAACGGTAGTCGCCAACACCCCAGAAGTCGTCGAACCGTAACGATCGTCGGTCTTAGCCATTCCGGCCATTTCCCCCTAGAAGTTCCCCAGCGAGAACCCGCTGGCCGCCGATCAGGAGCCGCACACGCGTTCAGCGCGTAGTTTGCGGAATATCCTTTCGGGATCGCGAACTCCGGCAAAAANNTTGTGGACCGGGACGGTACTTGGGTGTCCTGAATTCACAGGGAGCCCTACGAGTTGACATGGCGTAGCCTGCGAAAGCGGCGGATCACTCATCACTCGCGCCGCTGACCACGGTAGCAGGCATCAGTACCATTACGGTAAACGGACGGTGCGGATGATCGCTATTTACGGTAATCACCTCGGTGTAGCCATGACGACTCCAACTCGCCTTCCGATTNTGACATACCTGGCGCGCGTTCTCGCTGTCATCCCAGAGCACTACAGGCAACGCTGGCTGCCCGTCGAACGATCGTCTGTCCACCAAATCCATCACATCGATCGTCACCGTGCTAGACGGCCACGGCAGGGAACTGGACACCTGTGCTTGTTGCGCTCTCCAGTCCGAGAATTGCGCGATTCGATTGCGGATATCAGCCCGCGAATAACTGTCCAATTCCATTGAATAGGGATCCAGCCACACCGTTCGCACCTGAATTGACTCTAAAGTCTCGTCGATCGTCTTCGCAATCGCGCGNCGACTCTGGAAGTCAGCNAACAAACCACCGCCGCGCAACANCAGACCTTCCATCGACAGACAGAACAGCGNCAAGCAGATGCGCGTCGCCCACCGACGCGTCAGAGGAACACCGAGAACTGTGCACGCCGATACAACGCGCCTCGAAAAGAACNCCAACCCGCAGGCGATCCCTACCGTGGCGCCGACGAAGGCAGGCGTCATGTATTCAGCGTGAGTATACAGCACGGTTACGGGAATCGTCATCACGATCGTCGCCATCAACTGCAAGCACGTGTGTCGCCTCCGACGTGAACGAGCCATCCAGAACAGTCCGGTCAACAGGACCGCCATCGCGGGCACCGGTAGTACAACGTGTCGGCGCCCCAGTTCGGAGAGCCAACGGGGCAAATTGTGTAGCATTTTGACCGCGATCGTTCCCGGGTGTGCAACGACCATTCGAACCAACGAATAGTCGTAGTCGGCGGGATCGCCGAAATAGCGCCGCGCTACACGCACACGCGCAGTGTAGGAGTGGTCTTCCGTCGGCATCCAGGACAGCGGGACTCCGTCGAGAAGGGTCCAACAGCTGTACCCGCGACCCGCCAAAAGGTATTCACCAGAACTAACGCCTCGTATCCAGATCGTCAAACCGACACCAAAACCGAATCCGCAGATCAAGACCAAACCCGCACTGCCAATCCTCCGCAAAGATACCCTCGACAGGGCGCGGTATCGGTGTGTGATCCATGGGCAAGACGCCCAGATAACCAAATACAAAGACGTAAATAAGAGATACTCGGCGCGAAACATGACCATCGCGGCCGTCGGAAACAGTACCGCGCAGCAAGCTTTCGGCCCGATGCGATCCGCACGCGCGAGTCGGTGCAGCGAACCCACCATTGTCAGGAATCCNGCCGCCGCGCCGAGGACTGAAATATTGTCAAATCCCTCGTAGCTGTTGAAGACGGGAAGCCACACAAACACCCACATCGCCAGACGGTTTATCTCGGCAGGCCATCGCATGGCTGACAACCAGTACCAGAACGATACGGCCAGCAGAACATGAAGAGNCAGCGCCAGTAANAAAAATGCGTCACCCGCTGATAGGTTCGAGACATATGCCAGACCCGCAAGTAAGAGATTTGCAGCTGGCGGAACACTGAAAAAAGCGTTCTCCAGTCCATGGCAAACGACCGCCTTTGCCTGAACGATCAGGCGGGCGTTGTTGAAGGGAACCGCCGCATCACCAATCAAGGTCAGGTGGACCAGGCGAACGAGCAAGACCGAACCGATCCAAATCACCGGAATCGGAAGCCTATGCCTCCACCGGTGATCACGCGTGCGAGCCCCGTGTCTGAGTGTCCGGAGTCCAGGCAAAGATCTGCTCCGTGACGCACTAGCTACGTGCGCTGAAGACCGTGTGCACTGAAGACCGTGTGCGCGGTTTGCGTACAAGACATTCAACGTAGCCAGTGGTTCANCTTGCACCGCATTTCCCGAGTAGACTATCATAGTCTGCGCCGGTGAGGCACCCGCACTTTTTCCCACAAGGAATACTTCACCACCAGACCGGCATCTAGAAAACAGACCAAACCCCTGCGCAACGGATCAAGGAGCACTACTATGTCACCCTCCGACCCTTCCTCGCAGTCATCGCGACGCAACTTTCTGACCAATTCCTCGACGGCCATTGTCGGTGGAGCGGTCGCAACGGCGTTACCTCGTGCCCCAGCCGTTCACGCGGCCGGCGACGACACGCTGAAAATCGGTCTGATCGGTTGTGGTGGACGCGGCAATAGCGCCGCCGGGAACGCGATGCGTGGTGATCCAAATGTCAAGTTGACCGCCATGGCCGACGCATTTGAGGACCGTTTAGACCAGGCGAGAAAGGTCCTTGGCCGTAGCCTGCGTGACAAATATGCGGTCGACGACGATCACGCTTTTTTTGGGTTTGATGCCTACAAGCGAGTGATCGAATCGGATGTCGATATTGTTCTTTTGTGCACACCACCGCATTTTCGCCCACAACAATTACGGGCGGCNATCGAACACGGAAAACACGTTTTTTGTGAGAAACCGGTGGCGGTAGACGGTCCAGGTGTGCGGAGCGTGTTGGAAACTGTCAAACAAGCCAAACAGAAAGATCTGAGCATTGTCTCGGGCTTGTGCTGGCGCTATGACTACGGTGTCCGCGAAACCATGAAACGGATTCAAGACGGAGCCATTGGCGATGTCACTTCTGTCCAGGAAAACTACCTGACTGGGACACTTTGGCATCGAGGTCGAAAGCCAGCGTGGAGTGAAATGGAATTTCAGATGCGGAACTGGTTGTATTTCACTTGGTTGTCGGGGGATCACATCGTCGAACAACACATTCACAGCCTCGACAAAGCACTCTGGCTGATGAACGACGAATTGCCGCAGAACTGTTTTGGTCTCGGCGGTCGACAAGTGCGAACCGACAACAAGTGGGGGCACGTCTACGATCATTTTGCCGTCTGCTATGAGTGGGCCAACGGGGTTAAGACCTACGCTTTCACCCGCCAGATCGCGGGTTGCCACAACGATGTCGACGACTATGTACTCGGTACCAAAGGGCGGGCGCATCTACTCGGTACCCGCGGCCGTCCACGGATTGAAAATGGTGACGGCGCTTGGAAGTATAAAGGCCCTCGACCGAGCATGTATGACGTTGAACACAAGGAGATGTTGGCTGCGATTCGCGCCGGACAACCGATCAATAATGGCGTCTACATGTCATACAGTACGTTAATGGCAATCATGGGCCGCGAGGCATGTTACACAGGGCAGACGATTACGTCCCAAGACATGCTGAATTCGACGTTCGACATGTCCCCCAATCGTTATGAATGGGGTGACGTCACCTTGCCACGCGTTGCGATGCCGGGCCAGACGAAATTGGACCGCTCAGCTTAAACAGCAAGTCTTGGTAATTTTTCAGGTGCATCGCTCTGACGAGGGACTGTCGCACCTTGGCTGGCCTATCAAGTGGGGTCAAATAGTGGAACGTCTGGTAGTGAGGAAAAATCTGTCGATGCCACAAACAGAGCCCCAGCTTGCGGATAGCGTCTAAGTCGGTCGTCAGACATATTCTCTGCCGCTGTAGCAATCACCAATTTTACACTTCCGTCGCATTCAACCAATTGTGGACAGGTCACTTGCGGCGATTCGGGGACGCGCCAAACTGCTTCCAACTCGCCCTCGGCCAGCCCGTACTGTCGAACTTCTCCAAACGGCACATCGGTCGGGTTGTAGAAAGCCACAATCACGCTCTGGCCATCCGGTGTGACAATCATGCCATCGGGAAAATCGACTGCGCCGCGTAAATCGACAACGATTCGAGACGCTCCAAGTCGGCCCCGGTCAGCATCCAGCAGATAGGAAACAATCGTCTGAGTGGGCGAATCAATGTCCAATAGAATCCAACCTTCGTTTCCCGCGAACACCACTTTACCATTCGAACAAATCTGGTCGTTGCGCAAGCGAATTAGTTTCTGATCGTTGCGCCGCCACAGGTACAAACCAGCTCTCTTGTCGGTAAACTCGAGGTGCTTCGTGCCGAACACCACTCCTTCCGAGAAGACGACACCATCGTTGATAATGGTATCCTCGACGTCATCATCAATCCCGTCGACCAGTACTGTCCAGGAGTCTGTCTGCACATTCAACAAACCGAGTTGTCGTTCCAATCCAATCACCCAGGTCGTCGGTAGCCGCGTTGGAAAAGCAAAACCCGGACGCCCCGCAAGATCGATTGTCTGATTGGTCCGAGTTCGTGTATCGAGCACATTCAATGAACCGAACTTGGCGGCGGGACCATGCTGGATGGCAACCCAACTCAGGCGATTCCGGCCACAAGCGCAGGGTCCCTCGGGGAGGTACCTGAGCCGTTGATCCTCGGGTCGAAAAAGCAACTCGGCATCGCAAACAGGGACAGGCATACCGGCTCCAGAACAAGCGACGGGATTATCGGTGGTCGCGGCGGTGCGGCAATTATAGGTCGGTCGAAATCGTTGCCACAGTGGTCGCAACCTCACCGATTTGCCGACGCGACAGCGCAGCCCGTTCGGTATCGTCTAACAGCACCTCGTACCGCACGCGTATCGGACCGCGACAAATCCGCTATGATACATTCGGCATTGAAGGAGCTCGAAACATGTGCGCACGGACGCCGAGAGACGATTGCCAACCGACGNTTGCTGAAATTCGCCGCCGCGCCGTGCGCGTCCGCACAACGTGGTCTGAACCGGAACGCATTCACAGGGCTCGGCAGGCGCGGCGACACCACCTAGCCAGTGACAAGGAAGCTTCGCTCTGGATCATGGCCCTGCTAGAGTACGCGAAAGCCAATCGTGGTCCGACGCCACCCGATATTCAGCCGCGTCCCAAAACCTGACCGATCGCCGCGAAATCAACAATCGTTCGACCCTGTTCGAACGATTGTTGTGTTATCATCTGGTCCGTGTGGACGAATTATGCGCCGCAACAATTGGTGCATCGCCTTGCGACGAACTGTCGCAGGCAGTATCGTGCGAACAGTGGCTCTCAGCACGCGAGTTTGCCTACCCGTTGGCGGTAAGAAACGGGCAGACTTGCGGCAGCGGGCGCTTAGCTCAGTTGGCTAGAGCGCCGCCCTTACAAGGCGGAGGTCACAGGTTCGAGCCCTGTAGCGCCCATTCGACGATAGTTGCCCTCGCTTTCCTGAACTAAACGACCCATGTTTTGCCAGAAAAACAGGGGTTCTCTCCTTGTCGAGTTTGATTCCCGCATCGTGCCAGATGCCCCGGCGATCAGCCAGTTTGCCGTTGGTTTGCTGGCCAGCAACCGCCTGTCCGCGACCTCGCCGTACGAAGCCCCCCCTCGGTATCGCGATGGCTGACTCACACGCAGCGACCGGTGAGCAGAAATAGGCGTGCGTTCCGTCTCCTGGACCACGCGTACGCTGCGGAACAGCTTCGGCCGCAGAACCGATTCGGCTCGTCTCAGGACTTTGCGGAACGTCCCACGAAGATCCGGATCCAATCGTCGGAGTCCCTTGGCAGCCCAGATCAACGCGCTGTGACGACAGGAATCGAACCACCAACTAGGGCACTTGCATTACGGCCCCCCGTACCGATTGCTGCAACTGTTCGTGGTCGCTGGGCGAATCGACGAGCAAGTTATCGCTGAACAGTACCTGTGTCGAAGCAGCTCCACGCAGCTCGACGCCCTTGGGTCGCAAACCGGAAAAGAGATTCCCGGTGATCGACACCTGGCGGGTCGCTTCCAGTACCAACCCAGCTGCGGCCAAATCATCGACCGCGCGACGTCGCGTACCGTCGCCCACATAGCTGTCGCAAATTACATTTCCAGTCACTGCGATGCGCCCGCTCTGCGGACCAATGCGCAACGCATCGCTGCCCATAATCGTGAACGTATTCGCGCTGACCGAACAGCCGTGTGCATCGCGCAGGTCAATTCCTGCGCCGTCGTGGGCAATCACGTTTGCAGAAAGTGTCACACCGTAACAGTCACGGTCCAATATGATCGCCGTCTGGCGACACTCTTCAATCATGTTTCCAGAAACTACAGATCCATAAGTGTTCTCGATCACCACGCCATGACGGAGGTGGTCGTCAAGACAGTTACCGGTCATGCAGAGATTGTACCCGTCGAAACAATGTAACGCGTCCTGATTCTCTTCGAACTGATTCCCCGAAACCACGATGTCATGACAACCGATCAGATTGAGCCCAGTGCCGCGGTTATAGGTGATCAAACAATCCGCAATCCGGGGATCCTCGTAACAATGGTCAAGCAAAATTCCATCACCGCCATGCTCGCTAACAGTCACACCTTCCAGGTAAATCTCGTTCACNTGTTCTGCAACAATCCCCGCTCCACTCTGGGGATTCCCGGTGATGCGTAAATTGGAAACGTGCACTCGCCACGGCCGCAGCTTGGTGTCTTCGGAGGCGCCTTCGCGAAAGATGCGGAGCGCCGGCAGCCCGTTGCTATTGCTGTTCTGAATGTGAGTTGCCGAACCCGCACCCGTCAGCTCAACATCGTCACTATTGATGACGAGCGGTTGCGAGATCTGGAAAATCCCCGGGGGAATACGAACGACGCCTCCCTCGGTAGGTAGCGCATCAATCGCAGCCTGAAGCGATCGATAACGGGACGCATCGATCGGCAGTCTCGCGCCGGGCAATGCAGGGCCCTGTTCCACCGCCTGTCCATCCGCGCCCGAGTTGGCACAGAATCCCACCATTCCCGCTAGCCCGATCAGTAACACACACCACTTCATCATGTAATCTCCCGGAAAACAAATCACTCCAACACCCAACTGCTGCACCCGGCATGTAAGGCACGGGGCGCGACATACGATCCTCCCCTGCCAGTGACCTAGATTACCGTAGACTCTCGGCGACGATCGCGCGGTTTCCATCGCGATTCGCCACGGCGACCTGAAAACCGGTGTTGGTGGAAGCAAATCCAACTTCACCATCCTTGCGCAACGCAATAAAACCAACCCAGCGCTCTGGCTTCGTTGGCTGCCGATCGAGCACCCGTTGTAGTACCTTTCGTACCGCCATTTGGGGATGCACTCCTTGGCGCATAAACTCGACAACTTGGTAGGAACCACAGACCTTGATTACTTCCTCACCGATTCCCGTCGCGGCCGCTCCACCAACCTTACTATCGCAGTAGAGACCGTGCCCAACTAATGGTGAATCACCCACCCGTCCTGGGATTTTCCAGGCGAGTCCGCTGGTCGTACACGCAGCCGCCATTTGGCCTCGCGAGTCGAGTGCCACCATCCCAATCGTATCATGGTCCTCGGTTTGGTCTTTCTTTCTTTCCCCCTCGCGCCATTTGTGCCACGCCTCTCTGGCAGCGTCCGTCAGCAGGTCCCGTTCCTGAAATCCCTTTGACAGCGCAAACTCCCGAGCACCACTGCCGACGATCAATACATGTGGCGTTTCCTCCATGACCTTGCGAGCGACGCTTACTGGATTTTCAAAACCACTGAGCGCAGCAACCGCCCCACACTCAAGATCATTTCCGTCCATAATCGACGCATCGAGTTCGACGACACCTGAGGCATTCGGCAGACCTCCGTAGCCGACGCTCGTGATCTTGGGGTCCGACTCCACAATCATCACACCTTGCTGAACCGCTTCGACCGCTGATGACCCGGACTTGAGAACAGCCATCGCTTTCGCATTCGCTTTGACACCAAAATCCCAGGTCGCAATAACAGTGGGTACACCCTGCGTGACCCGAGTTGTGGCAGCCAGCCCCTGACTCGTCGCACCTCTCGCCAGGATGCTTGAGGCTCCCAACACCGAACCCGTCGCCAAGAACTTGCGCCTCTTCATACCGGTTTCCCCTGCAATCGGGTGATGTTCCGCACACGGCAATGTACCGTATGCTAGGCAACTTGTCTTTGGGTACGTGACCTTGACTCCGACAACTCGTAAGTGACCACGCCGTTCTGTGTCCCGCCGCAATGCGTGTCTACCCGCGACCATCGGCTCGGTGCACTTCACCGAATCGGACTGCGTAGTACCGCTCCTTTCAAACCCTCCCAAACTGGCGTTGCAACTACCTGGCGACACGAGCGGGAGTTCGGCAAATTGCATTTCTCGGTTTCAGATACGACCGTCACCGCGCTAACCAACTCGGACCGGTTGTTTGTTAACGGCTGATGAGCAACCTCACTGACTCGACTCGTTGAACCACCCTAACGCAATGCTTCCGCGTTGGTTGAGTCTCAGCAATCCGGTCGCTGTACACCAACGCGCGGGAGCGAGCCATTTCCGAGGCTAAATAAAACGAGCAGGAAACCGTGAGTGTCGACTCGTACCTATTACGATCCGACACGAACATCAACAGCGTACCCTGCGGATAAGTTGAAAGCGCGGCGACATAAATGTTCTCGATTCCCAACCGAGACAACCACAATACCGTAACCACCAGGCGAGGCAGTTTGGCGTCCGGCATCTGTTGCTGGGAGCCGGGACGAGAGCATCCAAAAGACTGGCCACTCCCATCAGATTTGCAAGCCCCTCATCAGTCACCAGCCCCGCCGACGTGTCACGCAATTTTTTTTCGGCGAACGCCTCCAATGCCACCACGGTAGAATCCAGCGCAATAGTGTGGGTTTCTCTGCATGGGTCGCCGAATGGGCGATCTCGATCGATGCGGCATCGCGGGTACGTGGACCCCAAAGTCGCACGAAGTCGACACGTCAAACGGTCGGCACGGAGATGGTTCAAAGCGACAGCCAGCAGCAGTATCGCCTTGCGAAGAATTCGTCGGGGACCTACGTCCACACCTGCAACGGGTGCGTTCCAACCTCGCGCCGTCACAAGCAACAACGGCACTGACGAAGCCAAGATCCCGGAAAGTAGATCTCGGCTGGACGACTTGTTCAGGTCGTCAGAAATTCACACGGCACTGTGCCGTTGAACCGGCGTCGTGCTAACCGGCTACGCCTAATCGGAACCACCGGAGCGTTGTCTACGACGTGATCGAGAAGCTTGTTTCACCGCGTCAGGCGCCCAATATTTGGCCATTTGCGCAGGCGTCCCCTGATACACAATAGCAAACGCTTTCTGAAACTCTGTACCACCGGCTACACCCTCAAGCAGCCGTTGATAACGAACCGGGTCCTTCATTAAGAACTTGACAAAACTGTATGACGCCACATCCGCAAGTTCCGCCGGAAGCTTACCTTTTAGAAAGTCATCAGCCTCCTTCATCACGTTCAACGTTTGAATCAGTTCGTTGTCCCACGCGGTAACACGTTTATCCTTTGCTCCGATTCGCCACGCCACGAAACGCGCTGTGCCTTCGGAAAACCATCGTGGCATCTTACCTCGGCTGGCCACAAATGCACCCGCTACCTGCTGCGCGATCAAGACTTCCAACGACTCCTGCTCGTCATCGGGACGCGGTCTAATCAAAGCGCCATAGGCATCAATGACGTTGAATCGCCAATGGCCCCGCCACGACTTCGGCAACTGCCGCTCCTCAACCATCTTGCCAAACTCGCTGTAATCGTATCGCTTCTGGAATACAAACAAAGTCATGCGGCCCTTGATGAGCGGGGACTTTGTGTCCGCCTTGAAGATCGCAGCAACCCGTGACACCACCGCGTCCGCTTGTCGCGCCACCTCTTCAAGTGTCCCCTGCGGAATGTCGCCCAATAGCAGGAAATTCGGGGTCTCTACCCGGGACATTTCTCCTGCCGGGTTGCCCAGCCGCCAATTTTGCTCCGCCAGTGATTTCCGATCTTCGCTAAGTTCCTCGTGCGTCGCATTCTTTGCTCGGGCCAAGGCCGCAACTTCGCGAATATGCCGAGTCGCATCTTCGCCATCAAAGGTAGCACCCTCTCTTATCCAAGTTTCGATTCTTAGAATGACATCGTTCGCCAGGGCAGGGCGGCGAAGCGGCATGCGCGCACCAGCCATTCCCTTCAGTTTCTTGATCAGCAAACTGTCAATCGGTTTTCCGGGGAGGACCGCCTCACCGCTGTCACCACCACGCAGTAATCCACGAAATGTCGTCAAGTTGAATCCGCCACTTGCACGGCGTCCATTGCCATGACACCCACCACACTGCTTCTCGAGTAACTCGGCAATGTCGCTGGCAAAATGAACTGTCTCTTTACCGGTCGCCTGAACCACTTTGATTTCCGGTCGGTTCCCAGAGGCCGCATCTGGCGCTAGCGTTGTCAGTTTGATCGTGGGATCCTCGCCATCGTATTTGGCGCCACCCTGGACCCAGCGTTTCAACACCACAAGATCTTCCTCGGGAATTCCTGCTCCGCTGGGCGGCATTTCCTTGCCTTCGACGGCTTCAATCAAGCGACTTCCCGGAATATCCCCTGGCTTGATGACAAACCCCGCGGGTGGTCCCTTCATCAACGACTCGTAAGTCGCCATGCTGAACATTCCACGAGCGTTATTGACGTGACAGCGACCGCAACGGTTGATCAATATCTTGGCGACTTCCCCCTTGAAGCTAACGCCCTCTTTCGCCGATTCGGCAGGCGCCGCCATGGCCTCGAGCTTCTTAAGAGGCTTCAAGTCGAGGCCTTGAAGTTCTAGTAACGCATGCGCCTTGACTAATCGTTTGTATTGAAAGCTCAACTGCGCCAAAAGCTGCTTGTCTTTGGAACTTGCCAGCTCTGCAATCTGCTGCTGTGCTTCGACAATCAGCAATCCAGATTCCTTGAACTTTTTTTGTCTATAGAAATTGCCCGCCTTCGTAATCTGTGATTTCAGAACACGCAAAGAGCGTCGCTGTTGTGGTGTTACATCCGCAACGGCGCTGACCGCGCTCGTCATCACCAGGGCGATTGCAACCAACAACAACGAAACCCGAAAGCACAACGAGCGCATTGTTCTCTCCCCATTTACGGCAATAGTCCGGCACGACCATCGGTGTCTCTAGACGAAGTGCCGAGTTATGCCGAAGATCACAACCCCTTGGTTTCATCACCGCAGCATGAATGACTACCAGAAAGCCAATCCGAAACCAGGCAATCAGAATCCGAAAGCGATGAAGACAAGACCCGCCACCTCCCTTGGCGGCAGACACAGCCGATTTGTTTTCCGGCCAGGCGGCGCCCTTCCAATTATACGCAAGACCGAGGGAACGGGACAGCGTGAAACACCCGTTCACCGCTGGTTTCGCAGCGCTGCCGACTAGAACCGCACGCGTTCGGCAAACCCAGCCGATCACCCACAACCCTCTCAATCGGAACGCATACCACCCAAGCAACACGGCCGTCCAGCACCCCAACACCAAGCGGGTTTATCAATGACAACGTCTCGCCGGTGCCGAGTTGCTCCCGCATTGACTTCACCGGGTGGAGATATCACCGGTCTGCCTGCGCCAGACGACGTCGGGCCATCTCGCAATAATCAGAAACACAGTCAATCCCTATATAGCGACGACGCAAACGTTGTGCGACCAGCGCTGTGGTCCCGCTACCAACAAAAGGATCCAGCACAACACCTCGCTCAGGTGTCCCCGCTAGGACGCAAGTCTCGACGAGCGCTTCGGGGAACACCGCAAAATGTGCATCGCGAAACTTGGACAAGGGGATCGACCACACGGTCCTCTTATTACGACCGCGTGGATGAAATGCCTGATCCCATCGGGCGTCGTGGAGATTCGAATTGCCACGGTTCTTGCCCTTTTCAGGAGTACTCGACCTGCGGAACAAATGCGCGCGTCCACCCCGCATCTTGCTCTTTTCCGTAAATGTCACGTGCGGTTCACGAATCGCGTCCGCGTTGTAATAGTACTCCCGCGACCGCGTGAAAAAGAAGACGTATTCGTGTTCGGTAGTAGGCCGTGTTTTTACCGATGACGGCATGGCATTCGGTTTTTGCCAAATCACATCGCTGCGCAAGATCCAACCGTCGTCTTTCATTGCCAACGCGACTCGCCAGGGCATCCCCAACAGTTCGCCGCGGTCGTACTTATCGCCCAATACAATCCACGCTGTGCCGGACGGCTTCAACACCCGGCGACACTCTTTGAAGACACTTATCAAGCGATTCACATAGTCGTGCGGCGTGTGCTCTGCTCCTAATTGCTGCGCTTCACGGTAATCGCGTTGGCGAAAATAAGGAGGACTCGTAACAATGGCATCCGCGATGTTCGCCGGGAGTTTGGCAACAACGTCGGCTGCGTCCCCGCAGAGAATCTGGTCTAGAAGCTCAAGCGATCGTCCCATCCGCAGCTCCGCAATTCACTCCGTTTCGGCGAGTGGGTTATGCCACACAGGCCCAGCACCGTCAATTGTGCCGGTCAATGCCATCCGGCCATTGCAAACACGTCCGCCGCCGACTCAGACTTGCCTTTCGGAGCACCGACCCTTGTCCTAGAATACGAACCGTTAACGAGTCAGGCATGATGATTGAAACACAGAGCGGCTCGTCGACTTGAGTGCGGGTCGATGTGACGATCAAACCTAGTTTTTCCCTCCGTAGCGATGACCGACAAACACGCTCCCGACTACAACGTGGACTAGTTGTCTCTCCGGTAGGCCAAGGAATACAGACCCGGTCGTGTGCTCAGGCCGGCAACGAAAGACTTATCGCCACAACTACGTTCCGTTGAACTCGTTCACACCTTTTTCGTTCCTACTGCATCCGAGAGCGACGATTCATGCGAGGGTTTGATCGCAAGATAACATTCGTCACGGCGGCTTGTTGCGGCGCCGCGGTGCTCTGCGGTGCCGTCGTGGTAATCGACGGGAATAACGTTGCGCTGAGTCGCCGACCAAAACTCTCCGATATTCCTGTCGACGGACAACAAGCCTTTGGCTACTTAAAAACGATTTGCGACTTCGGGCGCCGTCTCAGCGGTTCGCCTGGCATGCAAAAACAGCAGCTTTTTCTTACTCAGCACTTCACCCGCTTGGGTGCCAAGCAGATCGACCGACAGGAATGGAGCATACGCCACCCCGTCAATGGAAGTCGAGTTGGCCTCACAAATCTGGTCGTTCAATGGCACCCCGAGCGCCGAGCCCGCATCTTACTCTGCGCGCATTACGACACCCGCCCCTATCCCGACGAGGATCCTATCAATCGGCGTGGGATCTTCATCGGTGCAAATGACGGCGCCAGCGGTGTTGCCTTGCTCTGTGAACTGGGTCGCCACATGTCGACTCTACAGAGTCGATATGGAGTAGACTTTGTCTTTTTTGACGCGGAAGAGTTTATTTTCCCTGAGGATCGAGGTGAGTTTTTCCTCGGCTCTACTCACTTTGCCGAAATGTACCGCGCAGATCCCCCCGAATATCGCTACCAATGGGCCGTGCTGCTCGACATGGTTGGCGACCGAGAACTACAAATCTACAAGGAGAAAAACAGTTGGAAGTGGCATGACACGCGCCCACTCGTCGACGACATCTGGGCCACGGCACGTCGATTACAAGTCCGTGAATTTCACCAGCGCACCGGCCACGAAATTCGCGACGACCATCTGCCATTACACAACATCGCCCGAATTCCTGCGTGCGACATCATCGACTTTGATTATCCCCGGCGTGGGCGAAACTATTGGCATACATCAGCGGATACGCCCGACAAGTGCTCTCCACTCTCTCTTGCCAAAGTAGGGTGGGTTGTGCTCGAGTGGTTACAGCATGTAGACGAAACTCTGCCCTTGAAAAACTGAAAGCCATTCGTGGAAGCAGCCAGTTCCTGGACGATTTCCGGCTTTGGTGTGTTGCTGATCGGCGTTTCCGCCCTGTTGACGTGGAGTACCGAACGCTCCTGGCGTAGACACAAGCGTCATGACATCAGCGACACAGACTGGACGTACTTCTTCCGCCAACGCCGAAGACGCTTGCATACCAACATCAGCATCAGCATCGTCGGGTTCGCGATGCTTGGTGGTATCTGGATCGTTAAACCACTGTGGTTCGGGATCTACTGGTTTTGCGTGGTCCTACTTGTGTTTTGGATCATTGTGTTGGCGGGAGTCGATTTTCTCGCCACTAGGGCGTACGATCAAAACCTGCGCGACACCATGCTCGCTGAGCGGCGGTCGCTCGAAAAAGAGCTGTACCGACTTCAGACTCCTAAACACAACGGAAAAGGCACACACTTAACCCGACATGAGTGATACTCCCACACATAAAGTGGCCCTGTACCCCGGTGACGGAATCGGCCCCGAGGTGACGACCCAAGCAGTTCGCGTGCTGGAAACGCTCGAAACCAGACTCGGTTTTCACCTAGAAAAGACGACCTTTGACTGGGGAGTAAATCACTGGAATGAACACGGCAAAGTCGTTCCTGACGATTTTCTCAACCTTTTGCGTCCGTTTGACGCGATCCTATTGGGAGCGGTCGGTTGGCCCGAGGGAATTCCGGATCACATCACGTTAGCGCCTCTGGTACAGATACGTCAGAGATTCGATCAGTACGCGTGCGTTCGACCTTCGCGGCTGTACCCTGGGCTGAACCCAATCCTCTCAGGAAAAGGGCCAAGAGACATCGATCTCGTCGTGATTCGCGAAAATTCCGAGGGCGAATACGTCGACAATGGCGGGCGGATGAGACGTGGACAGCCGGATGAGATCACCGTACAGACAGCGATTCACACCCGGCGCGGTGTCGAGAGGATCCTGCGATTCGGATTCGCGTTGGCGCGCACCCGGCGGAGTCGATTGACAATGGTCACCAAGTCAAATGCGCAGCGGTACGCCTACGTACTTTGGGACGAGATTCTGGAAGAACTGGCGCCCGATTTCCCCGACGTCGCAACAAACCGCCAGCACTGCGATGCCGCGGTTATGAACTTTGTGCGTAATCCAGCCCAGTTCGATGTCGTCGTCGCCTCCAACCTATTCGGTGATCTGTTAACCGATCTGGGAGGAATCATCGGCGGCGGATTAGGATTAGCACCAAGTACGAACACCAATCCGGAGAGACGCTTTCCTTCCATGTTCGAACCCGTTCACGGTTCAGCGCCTGACATCGCGGGGCAGGGAATTGCCAATCCCATCGCTGCGATCCTTAGCGCTGCTCTCATGCTCGATCATCTTCGATTATCGGAGGCGGCCTCCCAAATTCGAGACGCCGTTGAACGAACCCTCGCCGCGGGACACAAAACGTTGGACCTGGGCGGGACCATGAGCACCGTCGACATGGGAAGCCGTGTAATCGAACACCTCTGAACCGTGCGCTGCCTAAAGGGGGGAGCTGAACGAATGTCTACAACCACGGCGAGTGAGACCGAAGCGTTACCTCGATAGAACGACTTCCTGCGCTCTCGTGGCATGGTCCATCCCGGTGCTACTCTCGCAACTTCGACGTCTAACACAAACCATCCGTATTCCTGAGCCACTCGGCGTCAGGGCAGCGCGCTGATAAGGAACCACCGACTATGTCTACATTTGGGGTCATCCTACCGGCGGCTGGAAAGAGCGAACGATTTCGCGATCAACACTACAAGAAACCATTCGCTCCATTGGCGGACCGCGCAGTTTGGCTGCACACCGTTGAGAAATTTGTTAACCGCGTTGACGTGAAACAACTAATCGTGGTTATTTCTCCCGAAGACCGATCTCTCTTCGACGCGAAATTCTCCGCTAACGTCGTCATTCTAGGCATCGATGTCGTGGAGGGTGGTGGAAAACGCGCGGACTCGGTTGCCAATGCACTCAAACAAATACGTGATGATGTCGACTTTGTGGCAATCCATGATGCGGTACGTCCCTGCATCGCAAGCAAGTGGATCGATGCAGTGTTTGCTGCGGCTGAAAAAACCGGAGCAGCGATCCTAGGAGTCCCCGTTACCAGCACATTAAAGCGTGTGGAAAGCGATCATCAGATCCAAGAAACGGTCTCACGGGCCAATCTCTGGGAAGCCCAAACGCCTCAGGTCTTTCGCCGTGAATTATTGGTTAAAGCCTTCGCTGAACACTCCCAAGCCTCAACTGTCACCGACGAAGCTCAGCTCGTCGAGCACATCGGCCACGCCGTCACGGTCGTTCCAGGATCGCCGCAGAACATGAAAATCACTACTCAAGACGATCTGAGGTTGGCCGCGGAGGTACTCAAGATCCTCCCCAGAGCCAAACGCCAGGGGCCAGCACACCCCTTTGACGACGATCATTGGCGATAAAGCCGATGCGATCGGCTCTCTGAATTCGGAGCTTTGCTCGAGCCGTCCATGGTCCGAGCATATGCTGACCCTGCTATGCAGGAAGCGGTGCCCCCTCGCGGACGTAGTGTCCCAGCGACAAACGGAGATTACCGCGCCCTGCAAGCAATGGCTTGACCACTTTGGGCGTCGTTGACATTGTCCGCGCAATTTCCGTGTAGCTCATACCCGCGAAGTTGCAGAGCACAAAGGCCGCCCGTTGTCATTCGTTCAGTGATGAAATCGCCTCTCGTACCAGTGTCACTTCCTCCGCACGATCGAGCACACACGACGAACTCATGCCGCTCGCCGTAGACAACTGCCCAGTCGCGCCAGTGGGTGATTCTCCTTGACTGAGTTGAAACGAAAACCGTCGTGCACCAGGCATTGTCGGTGACATCGTTGACGCTCGTAAACAACCGAGACCAGAACTTGGCCGCGGCTGATGCTTCTTCCTCGCTCGCAATACGCGCAAGAGAACCGCCTGGGTAAGGTCGTGAGCCTGTTCTCGATCGCCAACCAACTTCGCCTGGAGGAAACTCAACCGCCGCTGGTACCGATACACCCATTTCTCGAACGCGGCTGCGCCGTCTCGTTGAACCGCCATCATCCAGCGAACATCGGGATCGGATTCCATGGAATCGGGGGAATCCCGCATTTCTGAGAGCCGCGGCGGCTCGCTCAATCGAACCATCCCAAAACAGACGCCGATACGACCGCGTGGTTGCTAGCGACGAGAACCGTGAGATTCGTCCGCTGCCCCCCACTAGAGTTAATTTTCAATTGGTATATGCGCAAGTGACCGTTTTCCGCAAACTACGTCCGACGCGACATCGATTCGCGGTGTCGACTCATGCAACAAGGAGTGAAACTCATGGCCGAGCAGCGGCGTCTGGGGTATTTTGGTTGGTTTTTCAGGGCATTTGCGGCGGTGCTGGGAACCTTGTTTGGCCTGCTCTGTGGCGCTGCGATGCTGGGAGCGTGTTTCTGGATCTGGCAGCAACAACTTGGCGGAGAGCTTGACATGGAGTTGGCGACTCCGGACGTAGAGACAGAACTTGTCATCGAAACAGATGTCGATCTCGACTTCGGTGACGGTCTCCAAGACCACGACACCCTACTGCCGGATGTTGACGACTACAGTGAACCAATTTCGACCGAATCACCGTCACCGCCCGCTGAGTCGGAAAACAAACGTGTCGTCACCAATCCCGATCGCACGCGGCGTTGACACAGCCGCGAATCGCTGTTCGCGATCTTCCGAATCTACCCGTACCCAAACCGGCAACCATCTGAGACGCGAGGCGCATGTCGCACCGCGATTGCTCAAGCGCTCCCACTTTCCCGGATTGGTTCATTCGACCCGAAGTGCTAAGCGTGTTGTTTCGCTTTTTCCGTGGCGTTGCAGAATAGGGGCTGACCATCCAATCTAGCAGCGCACAATCGCTTACGGGAGCGCGACGAGTCTTTCCCCATCATTGATCGTTTCCATCAAGGAGAGCGCGGCGATGGAACTCTGGCAGATGCTACTTCTAGCCACCCTACAGGGAGTCACGGAGTTCCTACCTGTCAGTTCGAGCGGTCACCTAGTTCTACTCGAATCCGTTTTGCTAGAGAACACTGACTCAAATCTAAATCTGATTGAAGTCAACGTGGTACTCCATCTGGGAACTCTACTGACGATTTTAGTGTTCTACCGGCGCCGCATCGGGACAATGATTAGGGAAGATCGGCGAACACTGCGGCTACTAGCCGTCGGTACGCTGCCCGCGATCGTTGTCGGATACCCGTTCAAACGGTTCTTCGAAACGGCCCTCACAAATCCGATTGTGGCGGGCATTCTGTTGACCGTTACCGGAGTGATTTTGCTCGCCACGTCGCGACTCACCGTGGGAAAGAACGGACTCCAAACCCTTTCTTATCGAAGCGCGTTTCTAATCGGACTCGGTCAATCGGCCGCGGTTCTTCCGGGGCTCTCTCGCAGTGGAACGACTATTGCCACCGCGTTATGGCTCGGAACGGACCGTCGTGCCAGCGCTGACTTCTCGTTCCTTCTGGCAATCCCCGTGATCGCAGGTGCCGGCGTATTACAAGCCGTTGACCTGATGCAAAATGCTCGCACTACTACGCCGTTGCTCAACCTGGCGGTCGGTGCGCTTGTCGCATTCTCTGTCGGCATACTAGCACTGAGATGGCTCTTAAAGTGGCTGGAAGCCGGACGTCTATCTTGGTTTGCCTGGTGGTGCGTGCCGTTGGGAATCGTCGCCCTTGTTTGGCACCTCGCCGTTTCAACGCCAGGTAGTTAGAGCTGGCCTTCGTGTTGGTCAACGGCGGCGCATGCTCAGCAATAGTAGCATCCCAATCACGCATAGAACGGCATTGCCCAACCACACGCTGTAGGGAGGCAACTGCCCGCATTTGGCCCGGTCAGTCCCATACATCAACAACGGGTAATAGACTGCCAGGATCGGCAGAAAGCACCCCGCGAAAGTTGCCCAAAAATCAGCAGTACGAAAACGCGTTGCCAACGGCACCCCAACCATCACAAAGAAAAAACAGCTGAACCCATTGGCCCAGCGCCTCCATGGCTCCGTCTGCAAGCGGTACCAACGTGCGGTTTCGGTTTTGATTCGCACACGCCGCTGCTCCATTTCGGGACTCTGCAATGTTGCAAAATCTCCCACCGTCATCGCGAACGCAGCATCGATGGCTAACTCCTGTTCGAGCCTCTCCATGACCTGTTGCTGAAGCTGCATCTGACCAGGAATCTCGCGCAGGGGATAGTCGCCCGGACGACCGGATAAGTCGGTCAGCGGTGACGGGATTTCCACAATTTCATCACGCAATATTCCCGTGACGTTTTCACCCTCTAGTTCGCCGTTGACCATGTGAAATCTTAACGTGTTGCGATCGCGGTCAAATCGCAACTCGGCCTCGTCCGCAGTAAACGTGATCGGTCCGGTAGACTCTTCTGCGGTATGAAAGACCAACGTCGGTTGGATCAACCGACGCCCATCAACTCGACGCACGCTGATCGAGAACCTCTGGCGACGGTACGACCGTCCTGTTCTCAACATTCCATAGGCAATCTGTTCCACCGATTGCAAGACCACACGCTGTACTCCCCGCTTGCCCCAAGAAACTGCCACATCGTTGATTGCAACGGTCAATAAACTCAACAGAAACGCGAGTACCAACGCTGGCCAGACAAGCGTCCAGGGAGAAATCCCCAGCGACTTAAGCGCGATTACCTCGTTGTCGGAAGAAATCCGTCCAAATACGCTGCAGACGGCAAACAACACGGTTGCCGGAACGGCGAATCGCAATGCGATCGGCACCACGTACGGGATCATCTGCAGTAGAGGGGCCGGCCCGACGCCCTGGCGAATCGCCTCTTGGCCTAATACGCCCAACAACAGCAAGAGAGTCAGTGCTGCCAGGGCAACAACAAACACCCGTAAGAGCTCAAAGACGACATAACGTGTGATCCGCTGCATGGATCAATTCGCTCTACCAGGCGTCGAAACGACTCCAGATTCACGTTCCCACGCGGTTCTAAGCTCGCATCTCACGGCAGATTCCATCTCGGTGTTCGAGCAGCAAACAAGCCACATTCGCACGAGCTGCCTTGTCGACTTCCCATGCAAACATCCGGCAAACTATACAGACGCCACTGGCCAAGATCGTCCCATCCCGTGTATCTGGCCACCCACTTTCGTATCTAAGCGCAAAGGATCGCCGGCCAGCGTTATCCAGCAGCGATGGAATCTAGCACTTTTCCGGAAGTCAGGGAACGAGACTTTTCGGAATGCTCGACGACGAATCTTCGATGTCGATTGACACCCGGTTACGGAACCGATACGTTCCCCACACCTGGATTCTCAACGGCAGCAGAGAACGCCGCGCATACGGCGTCATGATGCGACAAAACGGGTCCGAGACAACCGCCGACCCGATACCCTGTATGGATGGCCCTACCGTGTTGCACGTCGCTGACATTTGTCGCGCGTAACTGACATGAGGCTCACCGCTTTTCGGCCACCCTCACTTGGAATCGCAGATGACATCGTCATTGCCTAAGTCGACGCGTTGTGACCCTTGCGTGTTGTGCGAGGGTACCGAATTCGAAGTCCTCTCCCAGCATGATCGCAAAGGCCGACCACTAACGACGGCCCTTTGCGGACGCTGCGGGCTCGTTTCTCATGAGGCGATTCCCAACGACGATCAACTCGCCGAGTACTACGCTCGCCACTACCGGATAGATTATCACGGTGAGTACTCGCCATCGGCCAGACGTGTGTTACGGGAGTGGCGTCGCGGAAATGAACTGGTACAACACCTCTCCCCATACATCCGTGATCGCGAGAGTGTGTTTGAAGTTGGCGCCGGGATGGGGTGTAACGTCAAGCAATTCGAACTGGCCGGGCTGACCGCATCCGGGATCGAGCCCGGGCGCGGATTTCAACAGTTCGCTGAACGGCAACTACTGGCCAACGTATCCTATGGATTCCTACAGGACTTGGATCCCCTCAACCAATACGACATAGTGCTGCTGGTTCACGTGCTGGAACACTTCAATCAACCCACGCAGGCAATGCGGAAAATCCGACAGCTGTTAAATCCAGGTGGGCAACTTTATGTCGAGGTACCGAACCTCGAAGCGCCTCACTCGAGCCCTGGCAAGTTGTTCCATTTCGCACATGTTTACAACTTTACCCGTCCGACTCTGACGATGCTGGCGCGAAAATGCGGCTTTCGCATCAAGCGCGTTCTCTCCAGTTCCAACGCCAAAAGCTTGATGGTCCTGCTCGAACGAACTGACGAAGAGAGATTCACTCTAGACGCGAGCAGCTATGAATGTTCCCGTTCGGCGATAAGTCGCTACAACCGCATCAGCTATCACCTGCGGTGGAGCTACATGCGCGATCGTTGGCAGACGCTACATCGGCAACACGGCGCACGCCTGTTTGCAAATGACCGGCTGGCGAGGATCCTCAGCGTCTGTCGACGGCCAAAACAAACGCCGATGAACCGAGCAGCCTGACTCGCCAGAACGAACCGACGGGTCATCGCAACTCGTAGCGAGTCTAGAACCGGACGCTTGTTAAATAGAGCACACCACCTAGGCGGCAAAGGCCCGTTGATCGACTAGGCCTATTTTATTTGCAGTCTCTGGAGTTCGGTGATCATCGCATGAATCGCGCGTCCGTAGGCCTTAATCGAGGTGCGATGATCGCGGGCACTCGCTGCTCGAACTGCTTGCTCACAATGCGTATCGAGTTGAACCCAGTCGATCGTCCATTCGTTTTCAACCGCCGCCTCACGCAATTCCTCAACGATCTTCGCAAGCTTGTCCGTAAACGTCTCGGTCGCCGGACAATCAACCGTTACATGGGGTCCATTGCCCAGCCGCAAACCCGGCTCCAATGACGTGCCACTAGATCGAACGCGGCTTCTCCACCACAGACCCAAGAGCAACGACACAATCCCAGCGATACAAGAGCCAATTGCCCAACCCTTGTATGTGAGAAAGAACATCGCAAGCGCCGACAAGAAACAAACTCCGCTCAGCACCCAAACCAACGGGGGCATCTCAGATGATCGCTGCGACCCACCAATTCTCAAAGGTGTCGACGCACCGATGTGCGTCGCCACCTGCTCTCCGACAACCTGGACGACAACCACGGTGATGTTGTCCGGTCCCCCACGCAGATTTGCAAAGTCAACCAATAGGTGGGCAGCCTCTTCGGGAGGCATGCTAGCGAGAATCGGGCCCAGCTCATCATCCGCCACGCGTCCGGTGAGACCATCACTACAGAGCAAATAGGTATCGCCCACGGCGATCGGATCCGGTCCCTCGATATCGACTTCCACCGCCTCATTCGGACCGAGGGAGCGCGTGATTACATTCTTGGGAATCGAGCTGAACTGTTCGTCGTCACCCGACAATTGGCCGTGTTTACGCAATTCCCAAACGAGGCTGTGGTCAAATGTCAACTGATCCAAGCGGCTCCCTCGTACGCGGTAAATGCGGCTGTCGCCAACGTGACCGATCAGAGCGCCTTGGGGCAGCACGACCAACGCGCTCGCCGTGGTCCCCATGTTATGGAAATCCGCGTTCTCCTGACCGCGGTGAAAGATCTCCTTGTTCGCTTCCAATACGGCTTTGTTGAGTGCTTCCGGCGGCGATAAGTTCGCGAACTTATGGTAGTGGTGTGAGATCGCGTCAACTGCCATCTTGCTGGCGAGTTCGCCAGCGGCATGAGCCCCCATTCCATCGGCAACCAGAAACAAGTGTCCCCGCTGAGTCCAATCATCAACTTCCGAGGGAACGAGCTTGAAAGCGTCCTGGTTGTTGGCGCGGCGGCGACCAACGTCGCTAATCGCGGCGTAACGCAAGCCATCCTGCCAGTTTCCAGATTGATCAACCATGAGTAACTATGCCGATTCGTACCACAGGATTCCATTTGTTGGTGGGCGCTATCCGATGTCCCGTAATTTCGAAAACCCCAACGGCGGGCGAGGGGATCGAAATCTACAATACGGGTCGCCAACCCGAAACGGTTCTACATCTGCAACTCCCAACCAGTATTCAGGATAGGCGACCAGTGTCGTGTCACATCGCGCGTGTATTGTACACGCCCGATAGCCTAGGCCTGAAGACGACGTATTGCTTCATCTCGAAAATTACGCCAATTCAACCACGTTCGCAGCTCCAACCAAGCGAATGATCGACGACAGGCGACACATAATTCGTCTACCACTTATGACAAGCCGGCACTATACTTCGCCCGCAAATCACTCGACGGGAATTTCTGCTTTGGACCGCTCGACGCGTAACTCGACACCATTTCGCACATTCAGTTGGGCGCTGTTGGTGCTCCTGTCGACCGCTCTACCCGGCTGTGTGCGGAGACGAATGACGATCCGTACAACTCCACCCGGAGCAACAATCTATGTTGACGATCAGCTTATCGGGACATCTCCCGTCTCAACGGATTTCACCTACTATGGCGTTCGCACGATCAAACTGATGAAAGACCGGTTCCGTACGGAGACTCTGCAGCATCGCTTTTCACCCCCGTGGTACCAAATCCCGCCGATCGATTTTATCTCCGAGAATATCTGGCCGGGAAAACTCCGAGATGAACATGTCTTGGATTACCAGTTAGTCCCGCAACCGAATGTGACGAATGACCAGCTACGGGAGCGGGCGGAGGCACTTCGATCTAGTGCGCGCAGTGGCCACGTTTCCCCGATGGTTCCTACCGGATCATCGACATCGGTTGCCGATCCATCACCCGTCAACGCCATTCCTCAGGCGACCGTTTCACTGCCTCAAACGCGTCCACGTTTCCGCTAACGGCAACTCGACCGCGGTATCGCTAGGCCTCGGTCAAGTGTTGGGCTAATTACGCCGGGGCAGCTTGCTGGCAGCGCCAACGGGAGTCGGGTCCAACATTCGTTTCAGCAGTTGCCCACCCGGGTCGCGTGCCATCTTGTCCGTAAAGACATGGACGTCGCGAAGAATCGGACCCAACCGAACGGTCATTTTCTCTAAGTTCGCAGCCGCGTTGTTCAGGCGGTGATACAACTCCGGATCGCGAATCAACAACCCGAGGGTCCCGTGACTATCCTGTACACGTTCCGTCATGAGTCTGAGTTGCTTTGTCATGCCTTCGATATTGGCTAGTGTGTCGGCCGCATCGGCGACCATTTCTCCTCCCCTCTCTCCCAATGGGTCCGTGAGGCCTTTCAGACTCGCCAGATTCTCTTCTGCAATCTTCGTCAAACGCTCAACTTCGGATAGCGTGTTGCGCGCCTCCTGGAACGCCTGCTTCCCCTGATCTACAAAGGCTGGCAATTCATTTAACGTCCGTTTGAGATTGGCCTGTATCTCGGGGTCACCAACAATTTCGTCGACGCGACTCATCGTGCGTGTTAACTGTACCAATGCTTCATCAGCCTGTGTCAAGATGCGCTCGAATCGATTTTCGTTTCCAGACACGACATCGGTTAACCCCTGGGCCAACCTTGAAATGTCAGCGGCCGTCATTTCGATTGAAGCAAGTGCTTGAGGAATACGGTCGGCGATCTTAGACATCGAAGTAAAAGGGTCGCTCTGAACGATTCCATTCTTCAGATAATCACCGTCTTGAATCGGTGCGCGCGCTTTGGCCCTCTCGTCGCCATCGATTTTCTGATCACCATCTGTATCATATCCTCCCTTCACGAGGTCATCGTCTCCCGCTTTGATGAACTCGAGCACCGCATCACCAGTGACCAGAGAATTGGTTCCGATTCGGCAAACTTCTGTCTTGCGGATCGTGTACTGGCGACTCAGATTCAGTACCAAGTCAACCTTGCCGTACTGGTCGTCGTCGTCATTAAGAAGTTCGACCCGCGCGACGCGTCCAATCAGGACACCACTCTTGCGTACGGGCGTATCACGTGTCACGCCAGGGGCCTTGTCGAATTGGATCCTCACCGTCATATCACCGTCAATCCACTGACGCATCACGGATTGGCCCTCACCAAAAATGACGACCAGAATGCCCGTAATGCCAATCGCCGCTAAAACGACGACGCCGACACGAATCTGTAACGCTCTTTCATCCATCACGTTCACCGTTGTCAACTTCCGCGATCGCGTTTGCAACCGCTACCCCTATCCGTCTACTGCGAAAACTCCATCAGTCGTGCACCGGCTTCGCCTCGTACAAATTGGTCGACACGTGGATCCTGCGTTCGATCCAGTTCGCTGGGTGGTCCGTCAAAAATGATCTGGCATTCGTCAGACCGTAAGCGATCGAGCGGTGCAATCATCACGATTCGATCCGCGACTTTGCGGGCTGTCCGCATGTCATGCGTCACAACCACACTCGTCACCGTATAACGGCTCCTGGTACGAATGATCAGTTCGTTGATAACGTCCGCCATGATCGGATCGAGTCCCGTCGTCGGTTCGTCATAGAGTACCAATTCGGGATCGAGTACCAGAGCCCTCGCCAGGCCGACCCGTTTCCGCATACCACCCGACAACTCGACAGGCTTTTTCGAGACCACCTGTTTAGGCAAACCCACTTCGGCGAGACGATCGACGACATGGGTTGGGATTTCCGAAGCCCCAATACGCGCATGATAACGCAGTGGGAACGCGACGTTTTGCCCAATCGTCATACTGTCAAATAGCGCCGCCTGTTGGAACACAAAGCCAATTCTGATCCGAACACGGGTGAGTTCCTGTTCATTCAATCGATGTAGGTCGAGGCCATCGAACAACACACTCCCCTGATCGGGCCGAACCAAACCGATTATCGATTTCAATAGTACCGTCTTCCCGCAACCGCTTTCTCCGATGATCGCTAACGTCTGCCCGCGCGGAACTTCGAGTGTCAAATCACGCAAGACCGTCTGTTGGGCAAACTGCACACGCAGTTCCGTCAACCGCAATAATGGTTGATTCGCGTCAACGTCGGAGGATGTTTGCATCATTGTGATACTCACTCCCGCCTTCGGTAGAAACTGAAGTGTCCATTTCCTATTTTCGGAAGACCGCCTAGAACAGGCTCGCCCCCTGTGGCCACACCGCGTAATAGAACGAGTCCAGCGTGATTCCCAAGAACAAATCCAACATCAAGATCAAGACAAATGAAACCACGAACGAAGTGGTCGCCGCGTGTCCCACACCCTCGGCGCCTGGTCGACAATGGAACCCACGGTAACAACTCACGACCGCAATTGCCGCNCCGAAGNAAAAGCTCTTGAACAACCCTGCNAACAGGTCAAACGCCTCAACAAACTGCTCGGAGTTGTACAGATAGTAGTGCTCGTCGATGCCGAGTATTGCNACGCTATAGGCATAGCCCCCCACGACGCCCATAAAATCGGCCATTACGGTCAATGTAGGAATCAAGAACAGACAGGCCAATACCCGCGGTACTACCAGATAATGGACAGGATTGGCGCCCATGCTGTCGAGTGCATCGATCTGTTCGGTAACGCGCATAGTGCCCAATTCGGCGGCCATCGCACTTCCCACCCGGCCAGCCAACATCGTGGCTGCCAACACCGGCCCCAACTCGCGAACAAGCGTCATATTGATGACGGCCCCCAATCGAGACTCGAGGCCCAACTGGCTGAACTGAAAGTGACTTTGCACCGCTAAGACCATCCCAATAAAGGTCCCTGTCAGAGCGACAACGGGAAGACTCAGGACGCCCACTTGGTAGAAATTCGGCCACAGAGCCTCAGGCCGGGGACGTTTTGAGACCATCCAACGCANCGTGTTCCAGGCAAATAGGGTCATCGCTCCGACGGTTTCCACACTCTCTAAGACGACCCGTCCCCAGTCCGCCATCCAATCGCCGAACAAGCGGCTCGAACGCTGCACTACAACGGAGTTCATCGACCACACGCGTGAAGCGGAACGCTTCACCTCCTTGTCAACGGCTAGACAAAGCGAGTGTTTTGTACAGGGTCCGGCAGCCCAGAGATGCCTCGGCTGACCCGGTCCTGACCCGAACGCCGACACCGCCAAAGCGATGTCAACGCTAGCACGGCAACTCGCCGCCATGGCGCGGCGCTACGCCTCTTTTTTTCGACTCGCCGACCGGCCTACTTGAACAATCTGGACCGATCAGACGAGGTATTCCAAATACGGAAGGCGGGGGAGATAGAAAGACGATGACCTGGGCCCCCGGCGTTTATCCCACGTCGGTACCAGACGCGGGTGGGATCTCACCCTCCGGCAGGTCACCAGAGGACGGTTGGGCGAGCTGCTGCGGATTCTCAGCATTGGTTTCAGTCGTGATTGACCCATCTAGAGCCGGCACAAGTTCCGCTTCTTCCGAGAAAACTTCGTCGATTTCGGTCTGATCTACATCTTGCCGTAAGAGTAGATAAATTGCGCTGGCCGAGCACCAGAAAAATCCGGCTGCGTAAGCCGCCGGCAACTGATTTGCCAGCGTCGTATTCAATCCGTGGATAACGAAAAGACCAACCATCGCCACCGAGTTGGTTGGTGCGGCTGTCTCGGTTCCGCTCTCGATTGGCGGTCCGAGGTGGAATAGGTCAAGTCTTAGTTGACTTTCCCACTGTTTGATGTCCGCCAACCGGTCGACGCCGGTCCCCCAAGACGCCGCCCAAAAGCTCAAATCGACGATTCCAGAGCAAACGGCATTCACCACTAGCCATCCCAAAGCACCTAGCATCGTTGCCGTGATAGCGTAGAACAAGTACTGCAGTGGCCGCTCGCGCGTGTAGTCGTAGCCGCGTTGTAAAGCCTCAAATAAATCACCATTAAACTCTGCACTGATCGTGGGCCACATGAGGGGCCAACCAAACAACAAGCCGAGCAACATCAAGGACATGGCGAATCCCGCCATCAGTACCAGTACCCAACAACCCGCAGCAAACAGCAATCCCCAATCCGAACGCATCATGAGACCGACAACTGCGATCGGAACGGCGAACAACGCAACCCCGATCATCGGTAACAGAGGCGCACCGACGTACGCGCCAAATCGGCGCGATGCAAAAACGATCGACTCCACGAAACCAACTCGTTCTTCCCGACCGATTCGTACAACCGCAATCCGCGAGATAGCGCCCGCCGGAATCGCCCACAACAGTAGGCCCCACAGTCCTACAAAAACCCAATACGCTGTGCGCGGCAGCGACTCAGCTCGCAAAATTTCTCGAAATGGACGAGTCAATTGACGAAACAATGGCTCGATTCTCTGACGTCCGATTTGTGGCGCAAGACGAAGCGGGTCCAACGAAGACGTAACCGCTGATCCGACCGATTCCTCGACCGTCGAATGACGTTCATTTGTTGCGCCCGGTCGCCCACCAGTCGACGCGTTCGGAGATTCCGGAATCGCTTCCGTCCGTTCGTCCGGAATAAATGTAAGCCGAGCTAACTGTTCACCCCACGGCATCACCAGGGTTGGCAACAGCGCCAGCAGTAACACCGATGGTCGTATCGACAATCGAAAAACGCGCAACAAGATCAGCCAGGGAAATACGTCTCGCCAGGCAATTTCACGAATCGTGGTCAAGTCTTTCGACATTTCTAGGGTCCTTCCTAAGCACGATCCGGCCAAGCAAGAAGCAGAAACCCGCAAACCGACATGCAGGATCACAGGTCATGGCATCAAAGGGGGAAATTGAGTGCTCCCCAAGTCGTGCCCATCCTCCGCGTTCGCTAGACCTCCATCGCTGCCATCATCTGGCTCGATCGGTACACAATGCTCCTCATTAAACCAGCGGCCGAGGTCGACTTGTTGGCAACGCGGTGAACAAAAAGGGACAGCAGTCGATAGGCACGGGTCAAACTCGGATTCACAAATACTGCACCGCATGCGGTCGTCTCTGTTGGAGGGTGTCCGCCTCGTTTGGAAACCCAATATTTCGGCGAACGTCATTGCCATCAGCAACAGCATCTTCGACGACACAGTGTATCATGTTTGTGCTTCCAGCCGCGAGCACGTGCAGTAACGCAACGTTGGATTCCATCGGTCAATGACCGTGTCACCGATGTCACCCAGCAGGCAGAGCCGTTGGCCTACGTCGCCCGCTCGCGGCCACGCCTCGCACGAACGCCCAAGTTGGTAATGGGACTCGTACTTTCAACCCGTTTCCCATCGCGAAACTCGCTCGCTTCGCTCCCATTCATTCTGTCCCTGTTTTCCAACACGAATCGCCACATCCAAGTGGTCCCGCGTGTGGGGCGCCCTGGAACGACGACTTACATTGGCTTGGCTGTCAAAGCCACACGAACATCACACACATTAGTATGCGTCGGTCCAGTTACGATGAGTCCACCCGTGTCAACAAAGAAGTGATAGGCGTCGTTGCGGTCCAGATAGTCCAAGGCTCTCAAGCCTTGTGAGCGAGCCATTTTTACGACCGCCGCGTCAGCCAGCGCACCCGCGGCATCGGTCGGTCCGTCTTCTCCATCGGTTCCACCAGAAAGCAACACCATCGAGTCGAGCGAACGGACCGCTGGATTGGAACTGCTGTCCTCGGGATAACAGAGATCATGCAACCCTGCCAGCACGAGCTGTTGATTGCGTCCCCCCCGTCCTCGACGCGCTTCTTCAACGAGCGTGACGGTCGGCTCACCGCCAGAAATCAAACACCGTTCGCCCGATTGGCTGCGCAGCTTCACCGCCGCTTGTGCTAAATCTCGCCCCACATCCTCAGCCGCGCCCTCCAGTTGCTCCGCGTAACGCGTTTCTGTGATGTATCCACGGCGAGATGCCTCACAGCCGGCGGCGTCAACGGCAATCTGGTTATTTCCAATCACCGTATTGGTGACCTCGGGGTGGAACGCGAGTTGTTGTTCGACCGCCCCTCTCGTCTTCAATAGTTCGACAATCCGGCGGACCACTGGATGGCCAGCCAGTCGCAGCGCACCAAAGACTTCGGTGACCTCACGCGGAGTGGAAGTCTCCCTGACAGTCGGCCCCGACGCGATGATCTCCAGCGGGTCGCCGATCACGTCAGAAATAATCAGGGTCTTCATCACGCCAGCCCGGCATGCGGCTGCCAAACGCCCGCCCTTAACACGACTCAACTGTTTTCGCACTGTGTTGAGCTGATGAATGGTCGCACCGGCTCCACTGAGTAATCTGGTGACGGCCTGCTTGTCTTGTAACGTCAAGCCTGAAATGGGCGCTGGTAATAGCGCCGATGCTCCCCCGGAAAGCAGGCAGACACAGACATCATCGTCCCCCAACGACCGCACCATTCGCAACATCGTCTCGGCACCAGACACGCCCTCTTTGGTCGGCTCGTTGATGCCCGCGGGCCGGGCCGCATGCAATGTGATTCGACTAGTTGGACGAAGACAATCTGCAGGAACATTGACCCACCCTTGCAGCTCTTTGTCTGCCATCAACGCTTCCCCTAGCGCGGTCTCAAGTCCGACCGCCATCCCAGCACCCGCTTTACCTGCACCGATGACAACAATGCGGCGCACCGCGGCCAACTCTACGACATCGCCACCGATGTAGAGCCGCTCGCCACGCACTGCGACGTGCTCCGCGACTAATTGCTCACTTCGGACCGCGTCCACACCGGCTCGCCAAATTGCCAACGCGTCCTCGCGCAACTTCTTCACGTCATCCATCACGATGGGTTCTCCGCACGCGCAGAATGTCAATCCACTGTCCCGCGTGTTGGATCTCGATCTGACCCAGACCATTGGGCCGCTCGGAGCGGCACACCAGCGCCGCCAGATAATGGCGACCGTCCGACTCAAATCTCCCCGCAACGCTACACCACGGAGTCCCTTTGCCTCGATCTCCAGGTAATGCCAGGTTGTTGAACACCGCGTGCACAAATCCCCGTGTGCTCAGCTGTTCCGGCCAGCGCCGGAACAGCGGACGGTGCGAAGACAACACTTCCATCATCCCAGGTACCAGATTTTCCATGAATTGCGACATCCTTGTTTTCGCCGGCAGTATTACACCACGACCAACAGGAGCGATCACTAAAACACTGATGACCACAGGCACTCCGTAGACATCAAGGCGGAGGTCGCTGTCTGTCGGGGAGACAACGGGCAATGCCTCAATATCGATCGACAGGTTCTCCGTCTGATCGACGTACTGGCGTCCCCGTCGACGGCGTATCGCGATCCGCCCCAGATAGACCACCGCGATCAACGACGCGCAACAAAAAGCAATCTCAATCCAACTCGGAACCATGGGATTGGAGTCCTCACATCAACCGACCAATTGCCCATTTGAACCGCGTTTCGCGGCCGATCCTACCGACCTTGCAGCGATTGGCGCTCACCAGCGACAGAATGCCTGTTCGGCATCTGCTGAATTGCCCTTCCTAATTCCCGATGCAGAAGATATGCCCCGCAGTGCGAATGAAAAGGTCGCCGTCAGAAACCGCCGGCGTCGAGTTGCTCGGTTCTTCGAGTGGATTGACGGCCACCTCTTCGTACTTGTCCGGATTTGGCTTGAAAACCACTGTTCTACCCTGCTGGTCGGTCGCATACAAAAGACCACCCGCCATCACCACCGATCCCCAATGACCTTTGCCAGGTACCGACCAACGGATTTTTCCGGTCATTATCTCAATACACTGCAAACTCATTCGTTGATCCGCGTTGGGTCGATAGACAACGCCCGACACATAGACACCGGACCCGATGCTTTGCGGATTTTTTTCGGTTCGCCAGAGACGTCTGTGTTGAGTCACATTTCCAGTACCGCCCAGACGAATCGCCATCGCGGGCCCACGAAACCCCCCTGTCACAAAGCACAAATCACCGGCGATGACTGGTGACGAATACGCCAGATCCCCGCGTTCATGCCGCAACCCGTCACAAGTCCAAATCAACTCTCCGGTGTCTGGGGAAAAGGCGCCAACGCGTGTTGGCAACATCACCACCACACATGATTTTGAGTCGACTTGGGCGATCACTGGCGTACTCCAAGAGCCCATGTAATTGCCAGCCGTGTTGTGTTCCCCATCCCCCTCTTGCAGCTCATCGGTCTCCCAGAGTGTTGTGCCATCGGCCAAACGGTAGGCGCCAGTGAAAATGCGCTTTCCGGGACCACTGAACAAGATCACACGATCCCGATAAATAATCGGCGAAGTGCCGTAGCCCCACATATGTCGGAACTCACCTAAATCACGCGACCAAAGTGGCTTACCGGTGATGTCATAACAATGCAAACCAGCCGAGGCATGCCAGGCAACGACACGCTGCCCATCTGACACGGGCGTCGAACCCGCGTAGGGATTGGTTTGGTGCGTGGGAAGTGTCGTACCAATCTTGACGGTACGAACCCAGTTCTGGACGCCTTGCCGACGGTCGAAACAGTAAAGACTGCGTTGACGTCCCTCGGTATCTTCCGCGCTGGTTATGAAAACTCGACCCGCAGACACAATCGGGCTTCCGTTCCCAGGGCGTGGCAAGCGCGCGGACCACTTGACATTCCGTTGTCGGTTCCAATGCACTGGCACCTGCTGCCCGTCGGCGATTCCATTCCCATCTCTGCCGCGAAACGACGGCCAATCCGCAGCCTGTACCGCTGCAGCAACTCCTGCCAATAACAGTCCGTGAAGCACGACTGCAAAACGCATAGGCTGCACCTCCAACAGACTGGCTGCAAAGCACCAATACGGTACCAGCATATCTCAGCAGGTCGGACAATGCGACTTGCCAAAACCACGGATGCGCGGTGTTCTCTCAGCGATCGGAAAACAAGGATCCGATGCTCGGCTTCATTACCTTGCCCATTGCATTACGGGGCAGCGACTCGACCACAAGCAGCCGACTGGGCACTTTGTAGGGCGCCAGTCGCTCTTTTCCCCAAGTCCTCAATCCCGGTAAATCCAATTCACATCCAGGTTCAAGTTCGACCGCCGCGCAAACCAGCTGACCCCATTCTCGATCGTCCACGCCCACGACAGCGCACTGCGAGATCGCCACATGTTGACGTAACGTCGCTTCGATTTCTAGGGCCGACACTTTGTAACCACCTGTCTTGATGATGTCGACGGAACTCCTACCCAGAATCTTAACCATGCCCCGATGGCACTCGCCGATATCACCAGTATGAAACCAACCGTCGGAAGTAAAGGTATCGCGTGTCTCTTTGGGTCGTTGCCAGTATTCAGCGAACACCGTGGCGCCGCGCACCTGAATCTCACCTGACGCCCCAGCTGCGGGCAACTCGCCGTTTTCGTCGACAAGACGTAAGTCGACCCCCGGCAGCGGGGTTCCGACGAACCCCGGGCGTCTCTCACCACGTAGTGGATTCGATAGGGCCATTCCAATTTCAGTCATCCCGTAGCGTTCGAGTAGTGTATGACCCGTGATCATCCGCCAGCGCTCGAGCACCTCGACAGGTAGCGCCGCGGACCCGGAAACCATCAACCGTAGCTTTCGGCACCCCATTGTTGCAGCTGCCTGGTCTTCCGGAGACGCTTGTTCCCAGGCACGAATCAGTTGCGAATAGATCGTGGGAACTGCCATAAATAGCGTCAGATGATCGGAATCTGACAGCTTCTGCCATACCGTCTTAGCATCAAAACGCGGCAAAAACTCACAACTTGCGCCAGACCAAAGAGCGCAACAAAGCACGTTGACGATTCCGTGAATATGGTGCAGGGGGAGACAGTGCAGAATTCCGTCGTCCGCGGTCCACCCCCAGGCATCGACCAGCGTTTCGATCTGCGCCTTGATCATCCGATGTGTGATCACCACTCCCTTGGGTTGTCCGGTTGTTCCACTGGTGTAGAGAATCATCGCTCGACGGCACTCCGCGACGTTCGGCAAACGCGCGGCATGCGGAAAGTCGAAAAGTGAATCGCTGACCCGGCACGGCATGCCCAATTGGTCCGCCACTGGCTTCAAACGCTCGCAGAACACTTCACTCCCGATGGCCAGCGCCGCGTCAGCATCCCGTAGTGTGTAGGCCCATTCCGCGGGAGGATGCATCGCAGCCAGCGGTACTGCGATCCCTCCTGCGCGCCAGATCCCCCATTGGATGGCTACGTGGGCGAATCCTGGTGGTACCGCAAAGCCAACCCGGGCTTGGTGCAAATCGGAACAACCATCCAACAGCGCGCAAGCCACTTGTCCCGACAGCTCCAACAGGTCACCGTAGGTGTGTTTTCCGGTGTCTGTCAAAACAGCAACGCGATCGGGAAATTGGGCCGCGCGTGTCATCAGCGGTAATGAATCGACTGGCAAGCCGGTCACCGTGTAAACCTCCCTTGGAGAATCCCACTGCCGCTTGCTGCTCTCGACTGGTCTCTGACACACATCGCCAAATCGACTGACCAACTCCAACGACAGTCAATCGAGAGTTGTGTTGCCGTCGTCGCGTTTTCCTTCGCGTACCACACCTTCCTGATTCGCCTGCCAGAACTTCCCTGTCTGTACGTCCATCGCGGTCAGCCACCCACCGTCATAGCAGTGTGTATCGAGGCACACCAAGTGACCAATGTCGAAAATCTCACCGTTCGGTTGCGGGGTATGACCAACGACCGCGACCTTGCCGGAACAATGTGGTGGCGGAAGAAACTCGGTGAGGTGTTGCCAGAACAGCGACGTTTCCGACTGCTGCGAGAGCGGCAAAGCCGGATCATAATTCGCGTGCACAAACAGGTGCGTTTCGGTTTCAAACCAAGGACGACAATTGCGAAAAAAATCACAGTGATCCGCGGGAATGGCTTCAAGGCCACCGCCGTAACTAGCGAGTGTCTCTGCTCCTCCGAATTGCAGCCAGGCGTCGAGTTGCATTGTTTCATGAAACGCTCGCAAGAGCATCAACTCGTGGTTTCCCTGTAACGGCACCAGGTTGGAACGATCCTGCAACCTCCACAGTTGTTCGATCACACCCCGTGTATCAGGTCCCCGATCAACATAGTCACCCAATAAGATAACTCGATCGTCCCAACTAGGTTGAACTTGCTCGATTAACTGCTGTAACGCACTGGAACACCCGTGAATATCACCAATGCAAATCGTGCGTGCTGGTTGGATAAGATCCATCATTTACTCAGCTGCCGCTTCCCAACGCGGCCGCGAGCAACGTCGACCGCAATCTGCCACCGAAACGGTACAGTCGTACCGAGCAGGCACCGCTCGCGTCATCGTACAACGACGCGGCGCATAGACCGCAAGCCGCCAACGCGACGCCGCGCCGCAGACGACTGCGATCCACCATCTCGACCGTCAACTACCAATTCTATCGATGCACCAGCTCTTTCCACGATGGTCGCGATCCTCGCGGTACATTTCGCATCGCTTGGCATTGTCGCAGATTCGTCTCGTTAGACCACCGGGGCGTTCCCCAAACGGCCGTCACGAAACAAGGCCGTCATGAAACAAGGCCGTCATGAAACAAGGCCGTCACGAAACAACGGCCGTCACGAAACAAGGCCCGATCCAACCTCGCTTGATCGATAGGTCAGAGATCCCAGGGTGCTGCTCGCATCGGCGCCGGATCGCGACGGCCATACCTTTTTTCACGCTGCGTCCTTAACAACGCTGTCGACCCATTCCATCGTTTGTTCACACCTCTCAACCACGACAAACCCGAGAAGTGTCCGATTCGGAACCCGATGCAATAGGCCAGCACACATCCGATCGACAGCGATGTCCAACGCTCTCCTCACTCCCCGGCTCGAACATCCCGTTCAATTGTGATAAACCACTCGGTTTAGGACCTCCACCCGCTTTTATCCCTGGCCAAGGTGGGCCGCCCCAACCGCGTCATGGAAACGGTCCTCTTGCTCCTATTGGGAACACCCCATCGAACGGTTGATCATCGCTTGGATTGACCGTTCCTCCGGGCAACGCAAACGACCAAGACCAACGTGACCGCGTTATTCTCCGCTGAGCAGACAACATTGAGAGCAGTTGCGCAACCCATCAAATCAACCGTCCCTGCGGATCCCAGATCACAACGAGAGGAACTGTGCTATGAGCCCTTTCACGCTCGATCTAGATGCCTGCCGTGCACGCCAGCGCCGGCTACTCGAATGGATGCAAGAAACGCAATTGGATCTGATTGTCGTCACGCAAAAGGAGAATATTCAATGGCTCAGTGGGCAATGGTTTAACTGGTATTTTCAACCCACGGTGGCGTTGAGGGCGGATGGCCACTTCATCTTGGTGGCACCCAGTCAACCGCCCGTTGTCGCCGCTGCAGACGAAGTGCTCCACTACGAGGCACAATGGCACTCGACGCTGCGAAACGATCAGCGCGCCGCATCGGCAGCTACTTTGTGGAGTCACTTGGAGGGAACACCAACCGCTCATCGGATCGGCGTGGAATTCTCAACATTCGGCCCACATCTCGCAACGCAGACCGATGCGGAACTCATCGACATCGAACCTCAGCTTTACTCTCTGCGCCGCCGCAAGGACACCGACGAACTGGAAATGATCCGACAAGCAATTGCCGGAACGCAGGCGATGTACGAGCGGGCTCGCGAGATTATCGAGCCCGGAATCAGCGAACTCGAGGTCTTCAACCAGCTGCAAGCGGCGGCTGTTGATCGGTTTGGCGAAATGCTGACGGGCACCGGGAACGACTACCAATGCCGATCGCCGGGAGGTGCACCCAGAGCTGGCCAGCGAGCAGCCGATGGCGACTTGTACATCCTCGATCTGGGCCCCGCCTTCCGAGGGTATTTTGCCGATAACTGCCGAACCATTGCTGTCAGTAAACCAACCGAGGAACAACTACTTGCATGGAACCACGTGACCGCAGTATTTGAACATGTGGAGCAGAGCGTCAAACCCGGGAAAAATGCCCGCGAACTATTCGACGAAGCACAAGCCATGTTGGATGCCGCGCCATTGGGTACATTCAATCACCACCTCGGCCATGGCTTCGGTTTGTTCCCCCACGAAGCACCTCACTTAAACCCGCACTGGGACGATGTTTTTGAGTGTGGAGATACCTTTACCGTTGAACCGGGGCTATACGCCCCCGAGCTACAGGCGGGAATGCGGCTCGAACAGAATTACGTCGTCCTAAATGATGGGGTCGAGCTACTGACGACATTCCCCCTGGAACTCTAACTCAGCGAGACATCCTCACCGTTGCGTCGGCCCGCATGACCGCGCGTCCGGATGGCTGCAGGCATCCGGGGCCGGCGTTTTCTCAACCCGTCCGTGAAGTGCCAGTGGGCATAGCGATCGATCCGCCAGCGGCCACCATCTCGACGGAACCAAACCTGCACGTAGCGTGCGAGTGTGCGGCGTAGCCGCTCGCGCCGCAGCTGGAATACCAGCATCACATTAAATTCCGCTATCGCGACGTCGGCGTGCTGATCCACACGAATCACCAAGTTCGATTTGATGTCAACCGTTTCAAATGTGATGGTCCCCTTGTGTTGCTTAACATCGCTTTGGACGTCGGTGGCGTCGGAATGCACGTGCCGTAGCAGCTCGTCAACGTCACTTCGTTCGATCGCATCGACAACCGTTAGCAACACCGAATGAACCTGCTCACGGTCTGTTTCCACCCATCGCTCTAACACCACTAACGCGCCGCTGCCCACGACCACCGTTGCCGCGACAACCAGCCAGCGTTGGTTGCCAGTTCGCAACCAGGCACCGCCAAAAGCGGCTGCACCCAGTGACCCACAGGCAATCGCATAACCCGGTTGTTCCAGCAGCCAACTCATCACCACGACCTCTACAAGCTGCAACGAATGGAGGCATTGAGAAATCAGATCCCCGATCCACCCAATTCGTGTCCTATCCCCAGTGATCCGATTGCCCACAAATGAGTCGACAACACGACGATCAATCGCCACACGCTAACTCGCACGACGACGGCGCCAGAAATGCCACCACACCATTGCCCAGGCCGTCAAGAATCCTGTAATCAACAGCAAGAACAGAGGACGTAAACTAAGTAGCGTGGCATCGCGCGTCGACATCGTCACCGCCGCAGGCACACCCGCTTTGTGCTCTTCAGCCCGCTGGCGTCCCTGAAAACTTCGCTCCTGCTGAACTTGACGGTCGATTACTTTAGGGCCCACGAGTAGGAGCCCCACCAGGCCGGCGGCGCAAAACACGTAACCCCAATACCAGGGAGATTCGAGCACTGATCGCTGCACAGGTGACTTCACGTTCGCCCCTTGCCTCTCGCTCTGCTAGCACATTCGCAATCCGCATCTGTCTGTAAACCTGCGCGACCTAGCAGCACCAATACGTCATTTTCGTCAGCTGTTGAAACGCATTCCCACCGCCAACCAGCCCGGCGGCTCAAGTTGGGCCGGGGCACTTACGTTAGTTGGAACCGCGCCATGACGTCATAAGTCGGACCGGATTTGTCTAGGAAACTCGCCATCACCAACAACTCGCTCACGTTGGCGATGCCAGCCGAATACCCTTCATTCTGGTCGATCAAATCACGTAGTGCCTTGCTGGCAACCGATCGGCGCAGGCGTCCAACCGTTAGATGCGCATGAAAACGACGCCGTTCAGGCGGAAACCCCAACGTACGCAAGTTCTGGTCGACGGATTCCTGCAGATCCGTCAGTGGTTCCATTCCGTCTTTGACACCAATCCACATCACACGCGGACGATCTCGGTTTGGAAACACCCCCACTCCTTCGTATGTAACCGTAAAGGGCCTCCGATTGGCCGCGGCCCGCGCGACCGCCTGACAGACTTGCGACACCTCTGTATTGGGAACGTCTCCTAGGAACTTCAGCGTCATATGGAGACGATCGGGGTGCACCCAGTTCACATTTGCATCACTGGCACTTAGCCGTTTGATCAGGTCTGCCGCGCGTTTTTGCACTTCCGGCGACACCGGAATCGCAACGAACGTGCGTATCTTTTGCATCGCAATTCCGCCTGTTTGGCAAGCTCCCAGCACGGACTCACATTGACTGGCTGTAAGGCAGAGCACACCTCTGCCCCACTTTACCTTTCCCAAGAATCTCCTTCATCCCAAATTCCATGGCTACCACAGCACCGACCAATACAGAGAAGACACAAGAAACCCGTTATTCCAAATAAGCTAAGGAAATCTCCACCCGATTGAGCGTCGGCAACTACGTACATAACGGATTTGTACATGTACGTTGCCTCGCTCAATGATCCTCTCTGAAAAAAGCGACTGAATCCTATTTCTTTTTCATACTAAGTCGCTTCCTCTCTCGCCAACCGCTGTGTCGCACTCCTGATCGTGTGGCCCACGCGATGACCGGTCGGACAACCCGGACCGTCCGACAACGAGTGTCTACTCGAAACAACTACTGAACGACCGGCAGATCAAGATTTAACATTGTTTGGTATTGTTTCATGCGTTGAACGAGATCCGCGCGCTCAATCTGCTTCATTCGATCCAAACTAAAATCCTCGACGTTATAACTTGCGACAACCGTACCGTAGGCAATCGCCGTTTTCAGCGTGTCGGGTCCCACTTCACCTCGGGAGGCAAGATAACCCATCATCCCTCCTGCAAAGCTATCGCCTGCACCGGTCGGATCGATCACGCGCTCCGTCGGAAAAGCCGGTAACGCATACGTTTCCTGTTCGGAAAAGAACATTGCACCGTGCTCGCCTTTCTTGATCACGACAAAACGCGGCCCCATTCGCAACACGTCGTGCCCTGCCTGAACGAGGTTCAGCGAGCCTGTCAATAACCTGGCTTCACTATCGTTCAGTACTAAACCGTCGACTTCTCGCAACAACTGCTTGAGCGCTGGGAGTTCATTGTGAATCCAGATATCCATCGTGTCGGCTACCACAAAACGCGGTGGGGCAACCTGCGCAAGCACTTTACGTTGCAACGTCGGCGCACCGTTGGCCAAGAACACAAAGGGGCAGTTTCGATATTCTTCTGGGAGATTCGGGTCGAACTCGGCAAACACGTTGAGCTGTAATTCAAGCGTCTCTCGCTCGTTCATGTCGGGCAGATATTTCCCCTTCCAGTGGAAGGTGCGGGCTCCAGCCACCGTCTCCAGCCCTAACGTGTCAATACCTCGAGAACGCAGCCAGCGAGTGTGGTCCTCGGGCCAGTCCTCGCCAACGACGCCCACCAGACAAACCGCCGTAAAGTAGCTGGCACCGTAGGAGCAGTAGACCGCGGATCCGCCAATCACACGGTCACGTGACGCACCCGGAGTTTCCACCGAGTCAAATGCTACGGAACCAACAACAAGTAGAGACATTACGGCACCTTCATTCGCCTCAAATCCATTCGCCTCAAATCGCGAACCCCAAGCAAGGTCGATCACGCGCCTCAGTCGATTCGCTGTCTCGCTGCGACCACGCCCGCTGCTCGCACAGCGTATCACCCTCAGGTCCCCCGGGACAAGGCACCGTCACCGCCACATTCGATCAAACCCGCGTACGCCGGCATTGGCCTCACCGTGTGTACAACACCAGCACACACGAGTCGAGGGACGTCCCTCGACAGCTCGTGCGTTGCACTCATGTTTCTGCACGCCCGGTCAAGGACGGGGCATTCGGATAGCATCCCTCGCCAGATTTCGCAATAATGACTGTTGTTGATCGCAACCGTGTCGGTCAGACAATGTTCTGTACGGAGCACGTTCCCATGACGCAAAAACATCTTCTCCTCGGCTTGCTCGGTCTCGTAGTACTGGGATCGCCGTTTTCGTTGACATACGCTGAAACGAAAGGCCAAGAAGACCTCGACCAGGCCATCGAATTACAGCTCACTGCACGAACACCCGCAGATTTGGAGCGCGTCTCCAAACTTTGCGAGTCTGCGATCAAGAAGGGCTTGGAAAAGGACAACGAGGCCTTTGCAAAGCAGCTGTTAGCGTCGACGCTATTCCAATTCTCCCGTCGCCTCGGAACAGCCGTCTTGGCGCAACAACAGCCTCGAAATCCGCGTTGGCAAGACATGCGAAAGAAAGCCCTCGAGAGTTTGACGAAGGGTTTTACCTACGATGAATCGACCGGTGAGGCCTACACCTTGTTCGCCCGACTCCACTCGCTTCCCGGCGGTGACAAACCAAAAGCCCGCGAAGCGGCCAACCGTGCAATCGAGCTCTTTGCCGAAGACAAACGAAAGCAAGCCGATGCGTTGCTACTGCGTGCTGGCCTGCAAACCGACCGTCAAGAACAACTGGCAGACGTCGATAAGGCCATCGAAATCGATCCTGAAAACGTTTCCGCGTGGCAGCTCAGAGCGGTGTACTACTTTCAGAACAAGGACATTCCCAAGGGAATCACCAATCTCGAAAAAGTACTGGAACTTGATCCCAAGAACATCGCCGCACTACAGCAACTCGCGACGGCTTACTTTTCGACTGAAAAAGAAGACGAGGGCCGGAAACAGCTCGACAAGATTGTCGAAATTCAACCACAAATCGGCTATCCACTCAGATCACGTTATTTTCAAACGCAGGGCAATCTTGCCAGTGCAATCGCTGATCTAGATACTGCGATTGAACTTAATCCGCAACGACTCGAGTGGGTTCTCATGCGAGCCGACTTGCATCGCCGCAATCAGGCGTTCGACAAAGCCCGAAATGATGTGTCACGTTTGCTCAACCGCAANCCCGATCTCTGGCAGGCTCGATATTTGCGTAGCCAAATTCTCGCCGACGAGGGGAACGTGTCTGGNGCAATCGGAGAAATGCTTTCGCTNGTACGCGGCCAGCCGCAAAATCTGAGCCTACGNGCCGAACTCATTCAGTTGTACGTGCGCGATAANCGGCCGCGCAAAGCAGTCGAAGAATGCACCAAAGTGTTGAACACCCAAGCAGGGCATCCCACGTTTCTCAGTATGCGTGCCACNGCGTACATCAACATCGGAAAACACAAGCTTGCGATCAAGGACTACGAAACCGCGCTCGAAAAAGTACCCGATAGCGAACACATGCTCAACAACTTGTCCTGGATCCTCTCCACCTCACGTGATGACGAGCTGCGCGACGGAAAACGCGCATTAGAATTAGGCAAACGGGCATGCGAAATTACAGACTATAAGGCAGCTTATATCCTCAGTACCTACGCCGCCGGATACGCGGANAATGGTGATTGGGAAAATGCTACAAAATGGTCGAGCAAAGCCGTCGAATTGAGCAAACAGGATTTGGAAAAAGCATCTACCGCGGAGGAAAAAAAGAGACAAGCCGAAACACTCGAACACCTCGAAAACGAATTGGAGAGTTACAAGGAAAAGAAACCCTGGCGGGAAAGACAGGAAACCGAGGAAAACAACGCGCCGATTCGGGTCGGCCGCGGCAATCCTGCAACCTGAGTGTTTGGACATCTCCTGACAGCTCCAATCGAGAAGCGTAAGTCCTGCCGATGGTTTCCCCTGTGCCTATGAATCGCGATGAGGCCTTTGCTCTCGTCTGTGAATTCACCCAGAGCGACAGTTTGCGGCGGCACATGCGGTGCGTCGAATTGGCAATGCGGGCATACGCCCGCAAATTTGGCGAAGATGAAGATAAATGGGGCATTGTCGGCCTGTTACACGACTTTGACTACGAACGTTGGCCCGATGCGCCCAACCATCCACTCAAGGGATCGGCNATTCTCGCTGAACGTGGCTACCCGGCAGATGTGATCTACGCCATCAAGTCCCACGCGGACTACCTGCCCGACTGCCCGCGCGTTTCCCTTCTCGACAAAGCTCTCTACGCCTGTGATGAGCTGGCGGGCTTTCTCACCGCTTGTGCGATGGTAAGACCTAGTGCGTTACTCGGATTGAAATCCAAGAGTGTTGTCAAAAAGATGAAACAGAAGGGGTTTGCCGCGGCGGTCAATCGAGATGACATCCGACGCGGCGCAGAGGATCTAGGAATCGAACTCAAAGAGCATATTCAGTTCGTCATCGACGCCCTCGAGACGCACGCCGAGGAGCTGGGACTGGAGGGCGAGTCGGCAANTTCCTGACGGCGCCCTCGGCTTTCTGCCGGATCGTAAATCAGCGAACGGAAGACTCGGTTCGTGGCCATCGTTTCTGAGAAACGCGCCGCGCCGATGCCACCGCGGGACAAGCCACTCCGTCGGGACACGCCCTAAGAACGACCCTCACCGCCGGGTATCAATGGCAGACACCGCGGGTAGCGCAATCGCCGGCTCGCGACCTCCGTCTAACGCATCATCGGCCTGAGTTCCCAAGGATTTTAGCGGATACACGACCACCGGGTTGGCAGCTCGGTTCGCGGCCGCGTAGCGTTTCCGGGCGCGCGCCGCGACCATCCCCCACGCGTGATCGTCTGCGCGATACCGTCGAAATAACTTACCGTGGTAAGCGGCTCGCTCGGAATCACCCAAAAGCGAAAACAGACGCTGGAGGTTATGGTGGGCCATGGCATCTTCTGAATCAATCGTCAGCGTCCGTTCGAACACGTCGGCGGCGGAACGTAGTAAACNTACCGCACGTTCCNGCTCGCCTATCGCGTACGCGGTTGTCGCCTGATCGGATAAGGTTAGTCCCAACAGGTTGATCACCTCGAAATCCGTGCTGAAATCAAACCCCCGTTTTCTCATCTGTTCGGTTCGCCGCTCCAAGACGTTCCTGAAATTCTGTTCGGCATCGACCAGGCGTCCCTGCCGTCTATTCGCGACTCCCATGAGCCACTCCCGCGTCCACGAGGGAGCCGGAGGCACAAAAGTCTCGGCTCGCTGGAGCACCTCGACCGCTCGTTCGTTGCGTCCCTCCTGGAGATAAAGTCGCGCTAGATTGACCAAGCCCTCAGACCGGTTGTGTTCATGTACCCGCTGAAATGCCTCGCTCGCCTGCCTCAGTTCAACACCACCCAGTAGCAAACCAATTCCGTAATCATTCCACCGCTCCCACGGTTCCGCTAGTTCTGTAGCATTCGTGACGGTTTGTCCTTCCGCGACGATCGGAAAAGTAACGCTGTCTGCCGCCATGGTCACTACGGGAAGCCGATTGAGATAGGGCTCGCCAGTCGGATGGTCGGGCAACGGCTTGATGTCCTCCTCATCTACGCTCGCGATAAAATCTGTGTACTGGGAATCGAACTTCCGGTAATTCAATTTGATCTCGACCAGCACCGAATCGGTCAAATCATGCGGCAACCGGATTCCATAATGGACGACGCGCGCAGCGTCAGGCGGGATCTGGTGGTCGTATAAAGGGACAAAGATGTCTTGCGTATTTCGGTGAACCACCCTCTTTCCATTTCGATCCAGCATAAACACGTTAATAAAGTGGGCCTCGGGGTCGACGTGCCGATNGGAGTCAAGTGCGCCACTATGCGCAATCATCCGTTTTCCACTGGTCACTCTGACTTCCAGCCAAACCTGGTTGGAGTCACTCGTCCCTTCCGTGAATTGGTGCCCTACGCCAAGCGTACGGATGACCGTTTCAAACAGGTAGGCGCTTCCCGGCGTGAGTGGCGGCACCACCGGCCGAAGCGGTGCATGCAGTTTGCCGTCAATCTTGCCCGCTTCCTTGACACCAAACAGATCCACGCGAACGACGCCCTGTAGAAACTCGCGCTGGGCGTCGGTCGCGGCCGGAAGATCCTTGAACCAGGTGACCCCCGTATTAGCACCGACAAATTGGTGATCGTGAATGCTCGGTTCAAGCCTGCCCAGAGCAGGGTAGCTGCGTGAACCAAGGTCATCCGAATCTCGCAATGGCATATGGCAATCCGAGCAGTTCGTCGAAGCTTGGTCAGGATAGTAAAAGGACCTGGCACTGCGGCCGGAAGCACCACTGCTCAAGAATGAATCATAGTGATTCTGGCCGCGGTGAAAGTCGTGGATCTGCGTCAGCTCTCGAGGCAGATGTTGCTTATGGCATGTGGAACAGAATTCGGCCGTCTTATGGAACGGTTTGAGCATCGATTTCTTGTGAAAGTCTGGCTTGGCCTTTACCAACGTGTGGTTCAGTAATTGCAACAATGGTCTCTTACTGTACGCAAACGGATAGTGGAGAGGTTCTTCGATTACGTAGTCGGCGTTTCCGCGGGAACTGTTTACGTGCGTGATAGCATGGCAAGACGTACAGGTAATACCTGCCTGGGCAGATCGATCTAGCGTTACATTGAAGCTGGGGTTCTCAAATTCCCCGGAAAAAAACGGGACGGGGTCGTGACAGCCTGCACACCAGCGAAGTGCTTTCTGGTTGCCGTCTCGCCGCGAGAGCGCATTGCCCGTTTCGTTGATCGTCGCCAGGTAAGCTGGGTTATTGAAAGAGCTCAACCGATGGGCGCTATGGAACCAGCCTGCAAAAGCATCTTGGTGACATTGCATACAGTACTCTTCGTTGAGCAACGCTCGCTTGGAAATAAACTTGCCATTGACCGTCCGCGCTGCAGAAGGATGAAAATAGAAGTCGCCCTCCTGAGACCCCTGCTGATACCAATCCCGTGGGTCCTGAGACTGCAACACGACCATTCCCACGACCACGGCTCCGACTCCCGCCAAGTACGCGAGCCCCAGTCGCCAGCGGATCGGAGGGCCGGCAAGANGGTGCAGCCAATACAACCAGAGCACCACTAGGGGGCAAATCGCATGCAGCCAGTAAACCANCGACCGTGTTACGGAGGGCTCTCTGAGATCAAAAAAACCTGGCACACGAACCAATGCGATTCCACTTCCTAAAACCACGAGCGCCGCCACCAAAACGCCGTAACCGATGCGGACCGCTCGGCGATTTACGCGCCGGCGTGCCTGCCATAAATGGAAGCCCGCGAACGTGACGAACGGCACGACGATCAAGAGACCGAGTACCAGGTGTAAGCCAAACATCCATAAGAAAAAGAGATTCTCGTAACTTTGCGCCTTCAGCGCACCGAGCAACGAAATGCTGACCAGATAAACAGAATTCGCGACCAACAGCGCAACCAGTGCGTAGACCACAAACAACAGGATCCGCAAGCGTGCACCGAGAGTACGGCGATATCGTCTCCTCAAGACCGGGACGTATCTGGCGGGGGGAGCGACTGACATCTCGCAATCACTCATGAAGAAATCGGCTGGTCCGCCTCTTCGAGATTCTCGAGAAGACCGGGACCTGGCGGACGTTCGACGGGCGCGGGACGGCCTTGGGTTGCCTTCGATGTGGCCCCTCCATGCGTACCGTCCGACTCCCTGGTCTGCGGCAAGCCGCTCTCTATCCCGTCCGACGACACAGGGGCAGTGACGCGCTTTTCGTGATCTTGAAGCGGCGCATCAGGAGCAGTCTCTTCAGCCGCAGCCCGAGCCCCTCCGTTGCGAAGATCCTGAATCTCCCACTGGTAATTGGTATCATCCCAGACCCCATCGCCCTGGGCATTGGCGGACTCCAGCCTGCTCATTTTGTCATAATCACCGGGCGTTGGCTGATAAACCTCTTCCTGACTGCAACCAACTAAGAACAGCCCCGCAAGCAAGATCCAGTCCCGTCTCATTGTCTGCTCCGCGTCCAACCACATTCTTTCATACGCCTTCCGGTCCGGCAGTTCCTTGTCGTCCCCGGCTCTGTGAGGAATGCTGATGGAACCTCTTCCGAAACGACGAACCCATCCCGCATCTCATCTTAACATCGCACGTCCGATGAACCAAAACCCACTTTTTTCAGAATCTTGCTCACCTCGCACCAGCGATCGGTTCTGTCGATTGACAGGCCTAACCCACAAGCGAGCAGACAGACATCCTCCCGGTTTGAAGGCGATTGTCGATCATCTTCCGTACGCGCTTCGTTGGTCCTGTGTTTACCGCTAGGTCAGCCGGTGGCGCGGCATCGGTCTGCTCATGGCTGAACACCCGAAAAAAGCGCCTTCCCAACCCGAACGATTGTCGCGCCTTCTTCGATTGCCGTTTCAAAGTCACCACTCATTCCCATCGAAAGTTCTTCCAGCGAGATCCCTGGCACGCGGAGATCGTGTAAACGGTCGCGCAAGCTTCGCAAACAACCAAAGTCAGCACGCGCCGTTGCGCAATCGGTTCCGCGTGCCGCCATTGCCATCAAGCCGAGTACCTTGACATGCGGCAACTGTGCAATCGCTGGCAACGCACCGGACATCTGATCGGGCGCAAAACCATGCTTGTCAGGGTCTCCGGAAATATTCACCTCCAGCAGTACCTCTGCGGTTGTGCCATCGCGAGCCGCTTCCGCATCGATCATCTCGAGCAATCGCAAGCTGTCTCCTGAATGGATCAATTCGACAGAAGACAATGTGCGGCGCACTTTGTTGCGTTGCAAATGACCGATCAGATGCCAACGAACCGCCGCGTCGGTCACGAGTCCCGATTTCTTCCACAATTCCTGTGGGCGGCTTTCGCCGAGTTCATAACAACCGGCGGCAAGCAGTGCGCGGGCTTCGTCCGCGCCTACGTATTTGGTAACCGCTACCAAACGCACAGAGCGGATGTCGCGCCCACTACGGTGGGCGGCATCAGCCATCCGCTCCCGCACACGGGAGACATTTTCGGCGATCTGCTGATTCAAGTCTGGCATCGATAAACGCGAACACCGAGTTTCATCACGGAACAGCCAATACACGCGAAGCGTTTGGTAACCACCAACTGCGGGTCACACATGGCCCCCCCCTCTATTCGATCTCAATCAATGTATCGAGGCTGCCGTCGCGACGAAATCGTCCACAGAGATAGTCGCACCCCAGATTCTGTCCCAAGACGGTACGAACCCGCTTGGCTGCCAAGGATCGATAAAACAACCACTGCCGGCGGCCAATCTGAACTCGGTACCCGGTTGCTACGTCTTGAGGCTGTACTTCTAGGTCTTCGGCAACCGTCAAGCGTCGCCACGTATACGGCTTGGGGCGCCGTTTCGGGGAGAGATCAAAGAACAGCGGTGCATCGAGACGCGAAGCCACTGAGCGCTGTTCTAACACCAAACCACGTTGATCCGTCGTCAGTTCGCCGTCAGATGGCTCCGCCCGCCACTCGGGCAATGCCAGCGGCATTACCAGGAAGCACGGAGTACCCCCACGAACAATCGTAGCCTCGCGCGTCTCGTCAGCCGGTTGGATGTGGACATCCTCGTGAAAGGGCCAGGTAACCGTCAGTCGAATATCGGCCGACTTCTTGCCGAGTACAACATGGCCGAGCCAGAGGAAATGGTCATCTCGGGCAATTAGAACTTGGCGTTGTAGCACGATTCCGTTTCCCAGCGGGGCCTCCAACTCCAAGTAAACGACGTCGTTATCACTGAACCAGCACAGTTCCGACCAGCGCCCCTCGACATCTCGTGGTAGACCGTCAACCACGACCTCAAGATTCCAGGCGCCGGAAAACACCTGCTGATTCAATCGGCTCAATTCCGCGACAACCGTCTGATCGTTGAAGGTCACGCCGATTTCCGTCGCGCCGCGAGACCAACTTCCTCGCATCACGGCGATGCCAGACCATTCGGAAAAAACGGATGGCTCCGGAAGGGCTCCGTTCGAATCCGCTTTTGACGATTTACGCCAGCCTGGTAACACATGCCGGGCCACCGCGCGGTCCTCGGGATCCCCGGACAACGCCAACGCCGCGTGGAACAGATTCCGCCAACCCCTGTTGGCATCGGCTGTCTCGAACATCTGAGAGCCATCGCGCCGTGTCAATCTCAGAGTTTGCTGGATCAACCACGCGTACTGTTCCCGAGCATCAGTGTTCAGACAATCCACGCCGTTTGCCTGCGCCAGTCGCTGACAGCGTGTCCAACAGGCCAGCAGCGGTCGCAAATTCGAAAGGGCATCGCCGTGAATCAGCCCTTCGCCGTCGAGCCAATCGATGATCGCCGAGGAGAGCGTTGCGCTGGCACCCAAGTGCAGTGCTCGACATGGCTTCACTTCGGGCAGTAGGCACGCGAGACTGAATGGAAGTTCACCAGCCAGCCATTGTTGGGCGAGGAGATCATCGGTGGTGGAGAGCAATTCGGTATCGGTTGAGACTGCAATTAGCTGATCTAACAACTCGCACCAGGGCGCCGCTGGAAGCTCTCGTGAAAGATCCACCAGTGCGTAACTCCAGGCGACGCATTCCAGCCCCAGACTTCGCGACACTGCGCGCCTCGGCAATCCTTGTAACCAGGATTCCAGTTCCATCGCAACCGCACTATCGGAGGCCTCGCGCTTACGAGCGACGTTCTCCAGCGTCTGCAAAATCGACCAAGCCGTTGACACCTCGTGTCGATCGGTCAAGCCCCATCGCAGCGCCGCACGGCCCCCCGGTTTGATTGCACTGCGCAGACCGATCGGTCCGGAGCGGCGTTGCAAATGCCGTACCCAGTGATCCCAATCGCGCGGATCAGATGTATCGCCATTGGTCTCGCCGTCGAACATGTGTGCCGTCACCGTGAGCGATTCTGACATCTTCCGCCAACCTTTCTAACCGATGTTCGTTACTCGCCTATAATAGAGATCCGCCGGATGCCAGCAAGGCGGTGGACCCAAGAGCCACAGACGATGACGGCCCGGTGGTCCGACAGCAAGCGAATCGGCCCGACGACATCCTCGGCTTGGCCTGAGGGCCTCGGTATTGAACAAGAATCGCGATTGGAGCGCAGCAATGGCGACAAAGCGGACTCTCTCACTCGGAATTGGACTACGAATGATCGGTGTGGCGCTGGTCTGCACATCGTTGTTCGTAACCTCACCTCGCTTTAGTCTCGCCCAGGAACCGACCGCCGATTCCAAAACTCCGCTGCTGAAGCCTCCTCCTGGACTACAACAACTCGGCACACACCGCCTCTGGATCGATTTGAAGAGACGACTCGTGGTGGTTGACGGAAGCGTCTGCCTAAGAGAAGGGCAATTGGAGATGTTCGCCTGCCCCAAAGGGACCAAGGAACACGAGGCGGTCATCGCCATTGACTGCGGAGCACAATTCCTGCACGCCGCACTACTCTCGGTTGGCGCCCGATCGGGAAATACCGTGAAATATGAACCGGAGTACAAACCGGCAAGTGGGACGACCATCGACATCTACTTGCTTTGGAGATCCAAAGATGGCAAGAAACATCAGACGCGTGCGCAAAATTGGGTGCGATACCTGAAAACGGGCAAGGCCATGCCCTACGACTGGGTGTTTGCTGGTAGTGGTTTCTGGACTGATGAGGCGACACAGCAACGCCACTATATGGCCGATGCCGGCGACATGATTTGCGTCTCCAACTTCAACACCGCGATGCTCGACCTACCGATCAAGAGCACTGCGGCGGCGGCCGATCTCCTATTTACCGCCTATAAGAAACACATCCCACCACTGCAAACTCCTGTTCGACTCGTCTTGATCCCACGTCCACCGCTGTCGGACGCCGCCGCCGAGTTACCTCCCGAACCGCCGCGCGCAACCGGGAACACTCCGAAATCCGCACCCTGATACGCCGCTTGGGAGTTCGTGTCACGCGGAGCCACAACGGGGACCGATCGGGTGGTAGAAACCGACTACGTTTCGCGCAGTCGCTCTTCGCGCGGTGGCGACCAGCCGGACTCCACCCTGTTCACGGTGCCTCGTGTTGACGCGCTGCGCGAATGGCTTTGACTGTTGCAGTAGCGCGAAAGTCGATTATCCGGCGCCCCCATTCGATGGTCCGCTGAGCCGGCGCAAGTTCGACGCCGTTGATCCGAAAGTTACCAGCTGCAATTCGCTGGTTGGTCCGTACACTGCTTGGATCAACTGCCATCATCATGGCCGTCATCCCGAAGTCGTCGTGAAGGCCCTCCGGCTGTTGCCGAATCCCTTGGCTTTCCAACCAGTCCGCCACCGACTGAAAATCATAATATTCGGCAATGTAGTGCACGCGGCAACCGTCCTGCTGGCCCTCGCGATGAAACGCTTCCGCGACGTCCTTCATTCCCTCTTGGTTCCCTCCACTGTCACCAATCAGGACAACATGCTTGAAGCCATGTGCGCGAAACGACGCGCAAATCTCCGTGAGTAGATTGCGAAAAGTCTGTTCGGTTAGACTCACGGTTCCCGGGTATCTCATGTGAACCGTCGGTGGATCAATGTCACCTTCTGGAACGAATGGGACAATCGGTGCGATCAGAGCATTACCCAACTTGCGAGCAATGGCCTCGGTCGTTCCGCGTAACACAACGTTGTGCTTGCCCGTCACCAGGTACGGCCCGTTCTGTTCGATCCCACCCGTGGCAACGATCACGGTGTCTTTGCCAGCCTTCATCGCATCACGGATTTCCATCCAGGTCATGTCTTCAATGAAAAGCGTGTCCGCCGAGGCAATCGGCCGAGCGCCATTCGGATCCGGGCTGACGGGATCAGGGATTGCCAACCACGAACCGGTCAAGCCAAGCACCAATACTCCTACGTAACGCAACATGGTCCACCCCTTCGCGAACAGAGATCGAGAATAAATTGTCAGTCGGATACTGATCTGAATTGTAGTACGCGTGGTTCCGAGAACCATCCCGGCGTAGTTGAACAAGCCTCAAACACCGGGCTACCTGTCACCATTCGAGATTGCCCGTGCACCGGTCCGACCTCCGGCAAACCGCACGATGACCGCGATCGGGCTACCGATCGACTGTTTTCCCCGCCGCGGGAAACGCGTGGCACCGTTTCGCGATTCTTCGAAGAGACCGGCCGGCCGCAGCGCTGACATTCAGATCGTCGTCCGCTTGGCTAACTGCTCCCAGAGGCGACTCGAAATGACGACACCGCCGTTGGGAGACACCTTGCTCTTCGTGAACCGGGATGGCAGGATCAAGACTCGAAACAAGGCGCCGAGTGACGCCCGGCGGTGACGGTCGCATCAGCGCGTTCTCGACGATTCTCCTTGGCATCACCACCCTGGAACGACAATCGGTCCATGCTGCTTTTGGATCCGCGTCCGCCGACGCACCCGGATTTGCAGCCACCTAACCGCCTTGAGGAATGCCGCCATGCAACGCTTTGTCACAACATGCTGGCTACTGGCAACCGTATGGGTATGGGCGCCCTGCAGCGCCGCTTCGCTCGATAGCCAATTGCGTGCGCTGCTTGACGGCCACGAAGGGAAAGCTGCCGTCGCCATAAAACATTTGACCACCGGAGAGCAGTTCACATTCCGGGAAAACGAGACGATGCCGACTGCTAGTTTGATCAAACTAGCGGTGATGATTGAAACCTACCGTCAAGCAGAAACAGGGCGCGTTGACCTCGATCGACGGATCACGTTGAAAGATGAAGACAAAGTCGCCGGTTCCGGAATCCTCACACCCCATTTCTCCGCCGGTTCACAGATCTCGTTNCGTGATGCAGTTCAGCTGATGATTGCGTACTCCGACAACACCGCCACCAATCTGGTGTTGAATCAGATCGGGATCAAATCGACGTCCGAGACAATGGAGAAACTAGGGTTTCCGAACACCAAGATTCACGCGCAGGTATTTCGTCGAGAAACGTCGGTGTTTCCCAACCGAAGCAGACAATTCGGGCTCGGAAGTACAACCGCGAGTGAGACCATCGGTTTGTTGGAACAACTCTACCGAGCGAAACTGGCGAGCCCTACGTCCACTCAGGCGATGCTCACGCATCTCGAAGCTTGTCAGGACCGAACGAAGCTACCGCGACTACTGAACCCACAGATCCGAATTGCACACAAGACGGGATCCGTTTCGCGAGTGCGTGCCGACGCGGGACTGCTCTTCNCTCCGTCGGGACCGATCGCCATCTGCGTGCTTACGTCCGACAACAAAGATCGGCGGTGGACCGATGAAAATGCAGGCGACGTCCTCTGCGCAAAAGTCGCAGAANTCGCATTCCACCATTTCAACCCTGCCGGCGATGTGACGGCAGCTGCTCCTCTGTTGAAAATAGGGGACAATGGACGAACTGTCGAAGATCTACAGCGGACCCTCAATGCGCGCCTGAAACCCTCGTCTGATCTGGCAATCGACGGAGATTTNGGACCGAACACACGAGCTGCGCTACGACGATTTCAGCGCGAGCACCAACTGCGAGCAAGCGGTACCGCCGACGCCGACACCTGGAAAGCACTAGGACCACTGATCACCGAGGATGCGCTGCAGGTCGCCCCGGGAGTCTTCAATCGGGAAGTCCTCGCGACCCAGCCCGCCGACCCACTCGACGGGCCACCGCATGTGACCTGTAAGGCCTGGGCGATAGGAGACCACCAGAGTGGAAAGCTGTTGTGGCATCACGACGCGAATCGGCGCCTCGACATCGCCAGCACGACTAAGATGATGACCGCCTACATCGTCTTGACGTTGGCCGCGCGTGATCCTGACGTATTGAACGACAAAGTCGTTTTCTCACCACAGGCGGATCAGACACCCGGTTCTTCAGCGCGGATTCGCACCGGNGAAGNGCTCTCCGTGGGAGAACTTCTCTACGGGCTCTTGCTGCCGTCCGGCAACGACGCCGCGATCGCACTGTCCGAGCACTTTGGGAGTGGTTTTGCACCACCCGNGGGCGCCGAGCAGCCCANCGACGCAACGACTCGGTTCATAGCTGAAATGAACCGCACGGCCGAGGCGTTACANATGACTGCCACGACTTTCCGAAATCCTCACGGGCTGACCGCAAAGGGACATCACGGCACCGCACACGATTTAGTCAAACTGGCTCATGTCGCAATGAAACTGCCCGAATTCCGGCTGCGCGTCTCAACGCGCCAGCACGGCGTTACCGTGACGGGCCCCGGAGGTTACCAACGAAACGTGCTCTGGAAAAACACTAATCGGCTACTACCGATCGATGGCTATGTCGGGATCAAGACGGGAACGACAACCGCCGCTGGTGCCTGTCTGGTCTCTGCCGGCCAGCGGGGTAAAGACGGCTTATTCGTGGTCGTACTCGGATCGCGATCCTCTTCAGCCCGCTATACAGACACCCGTAACTTATACCGCTGGGCCTGGCAACAGCGCAAAAACCGGTAAAAGGGCCGGTGAGCGCTCACCACAGAAGTCCGGCCACGATCCGGATCATCTATTGCGAATTTGGCTGTTGATTGAAACTGGGCATCGAGAGTGTTCCGATGATGCGCTGCGCGTAGTCAATCAATGAACCAGTGACCACTCCCGATTCTTCGCTCAGCAGATAGGTACAGAGCCGAGCCACGTCAATCGGCTTTATCAACCTGCCANAAGGAGACTCCGCTTCGGCAATTTCCAACCAGTCCGCCGGACGTCCCATCTTGTGTTGGACGTCGTGTTCGGCCGGCGTGTCGGTCCAACCCAAGTTGATGCCATTGACGCGAATGCGGTCCTCCCGGAGTCCATTTGCCACGTTCTTCGTGAATGTGCTCAAGGCACCTTTCGTCGAGCTGTACGCGCAAATAAACGGCAACCCGCAGTAAGCCGCCACGGATAGGATGTTCACGATCGATCCGGCGATCTGTTCACGTTTCATGACTCGAACCGACTCCTGAGTCAACAAGAACGGTGCGCGCACGTTAACCGCAAACAAGTAATCCCAGAATTCNACGGACGTGTTATCGAGGTCGCCCCGATTGGTATCGGCAGCAGCATTTACAAGCCCGTCGATGCGCCCAAAGCGGTCGTCGCAAGCCTGTACAACTCGTCGGCAATCCTCAACTACGGACAGATCCGCGCGAACATAGACCGCGGGACAGCCAGCAGCTTCAATTTCAGACGCTACGCTTGCGCCTTTCTCTTCCTGGCGNCCGCACAGAACGACTCCAGCCGCTCCCGATTCTGCAGCGTGGCGGGCCACAGCCTCGCCCACCCCCTGAGTACTTCCCGTCACGAGGATTACTTTGTTCTCAAGTATCGTCATGTGCTGCCTGTTCCTTAACAGTTTGAGACTTCGGCAAGATCGGTCTCCCTCGGCGGTACATCGCAACAGCTGCGCCGCGACCACTCTCCATTGATCCGGGTCTCGATGGGAGCCGAGCTTCACTCATTCGTGGTGTGGAGGTTGGCTGGTCAGTTGCACCATTGCCTCGCGAGCTCTCTCGATTTGGGATGCTCGCACAATCAAATAACGGTGATCTCCATCGGGTCGTGCCTGAAAACGTGTGTAACCGTCGTCTTCCACCGTCACCCGTCCTGCCACGGAAAGGGAAAAATATCCCCTCTCAGGAAACACCGCGTAAAGCACGCTCGTTAGGTCCCAGGTAGGTCGGTCGTGAGGTGGTGGTTCATACAGCCGGTACGCTTCGGCCAGTGGGTGGTATTTGACATAAGAGAAGTCACGTTCGATGCTCTGCGCCGGAAAGCGAATAGCGTAACCAATTTCAAATCCGCTGAAGACGATCGGTGTCGGCCAGTGTTCAACCAATCGGCGGGCGTGCGGCAAGTCCTGGACAACGTTGTATTCTAAGAACCGCGGTTGATCGTCGATCGACTGAAAAGCACCTGCCATCATCGAGAGCAAACGGACTTTCCGGCGCACCAATTCGGTTCCTGCCAACGGAGACTCCGCATCCGGTTTGGATCGAAGTAAACGAGCGAGATTTGTCGAAAACCCAATTTGAACGATCACGACCGATCCGTCCGCCTGTCGCTGAAGGGTCCGTCGTAATAGCTGGACGGCGGCGTCCGGTTTTTCAAGGTCGTACGGGTAGCGTTTCTTGCCCTGTTCCTGATGTTCGAGCATCGGCAAGAACTTACCGACTTCCGGTGTTTTCCCCTGTGACACCAAGCCAATGGCTATTTCACCTCTTCGGTAAAAAGTATTCACCGCGTCAACTAGAGACGCTGCCACTGGATGGTTCTTGGTCACGGTAACCGCCAGCAAACGACAGCTTCCACGACTTTGCAAGGCGTGAATCATCCCCAGCGCCAGCACATCGTCCACATCATTTCCGATGTCGGTGTCGAGGATCAAAGACACCGGTTCGCGCGCTGCAGCGGTGGCCTGCGTCACGATACTTAGGCCGACGAAGAACAAAGCAATCCGCATTCGCTTTTTCATCCTAACACACCACTTTTCTTTGACGGTTCGTCGCCCGGGAAACCGTTGCCGCGTGGTACGGTCGGCGTCAACTTCACAATCGCGCCTGATCGCGCAGCCCGCAAGATGTCGTCCCGGATGGTACCTCAGTACAAAGCCATCGCAAGCTTGCGACGATACTCCCCAATCAGTTCATCTTCTTCCGGCAAGATACGAAAAATATCGACCATCAACTTGCGAGCGTTCTCACCCAACCCGTGCCGATCGTGTTGCACGACCGCGAGGCAGATCTCGAGCGCTTCGGGATATTGTTTTTCACCAGACAATGCCTCGGCCAATTGCCATTGCAGGAGGACGTCTTGGGGATCGTCGGCAGCCTGTGTGCGGATCGATTCCAGATCGCCACCCTGACGACTCTGCATGTTTAGGCGCGCCAACAACTGCTCGGCTTCGGGCTCCAAGAAACCGCGCTGCTCCAACTGGTCCAACACCGAACGACAGTCGTCGTCCTTTCCCTGAGCCAGCAAAGTCCTCGCCAAACCAATGGCCAAGCTGGAATCGTTCGGGGCTTGCTCGGTCAAAGCGCGATACTGTATCTCGGCCGCTGGCGGGTCCGTCTCTTCGAGCGCACGAACCGCGACAATTGAGTGGTGCTGCAACAACTGCCCGAGCCAACCGCGAATTTGTTCTTCGGGGAGTACACCGTGGAAAAAGTCGACGATCTCGCCGCCGCTGACACCGAACACAGCGGGAATCGAACTGACCTGGAACTCCGTAGCTGCCTCGGCAACCCGTTCGGTGTCCGCCTTCACCAGGACGAACTTCCCCGCGCCCTCGACGGCTAGTTTTTCCAACACCGGAGTCAGCAGTTTACACGGAGCGCACCACGCAGCCCAGAAATCGACGACCACAGGAATCTGCTTCGAACGATCGAAGACATCCTCGTGGAAGGACTGTTGCACCGTGTCGACAACCCACTCTGACCGCTCTTCGCCTGAATCATTCATGACGCTCAGTCTTATACAAGGACTAGGATGGCGACAAGCCGCCCCCCCCCCGCATACATGCCGCGGAGGATCGCGCTGCTCGATCGAGACACCCAGACCGGGGTCGGCCTAGCGAATCGACAGTTCTGCCACAACCAGCAAAGCAGGCATTTCTGTATGCTTATCAGGTTGGGTGGTGGAATTCAACGATGTCACGAGACGCGCCAGCCGAGAATGCGGGAACCCGATACCTGTTTCCCACTGCACGAGGGCCACCGCTGGAAACGGGCGCCAGCCAGTTGTTCGCTGCATCCGCTGGACACGGGTCGGCTACTTCGACGGTCGACAAATCGGTGGTTCCGTGTGAGCCCGTTGCGGCTTTCGGGATGAACTTCATGCACGGACGGGTTATCCTGTTAACCGTCGCGGAGTGGTCCAGCAGTGGTGTCCTTTCCGGCGGCGATAAACACGCGACACCTCAGGAACCAAAACATGGTCGCCTCAAACAACGGCTTTCGATCGACCGCCATCCTATCGTCCGTCCCACTACTGACGTGCGGTTGGCTGTTGGGGCTCGTGTCGGTCAACCAGGGGGCGGAACCGAGTTCTTCCCCCCCCAATATCGTCGTAGTCTTTATCGATGACATGGGGTATGCCGACATCGGGCCCTTTGGCGCGGACGGCTATACGACGCCTCACTTGAACCGCATGGCACGCGAAGGCATGCGATTTACTGATTTCGTCGTCTCGTCGGCGGTCTGTTCAGCATCCAGAGCGGCCTTGATGACAGGTTGTTATCATCGCCGCGTCGGGATCAGNGGGGCGNTGGGACCCGCCGCCACGCATGGNATCAATGAAAACGAGGTAACGCTCGCCGAAATCTGCAAACAACGTGGCTACGCAACAGCCTGCTTCGGCAAATGGCACCTTGGCCATCACCCAAAGTTCTTGCCCTTATCTCATGGATTCGANGAATATTTCGGGCTTCCTTACTCAAACGACATGTGGCCGCTGCACCCCACCGCCGGCGATCGGTTTCCTCGGCTGCCGTTGCTGGAAGGAAACCGCGTTATCAACGCGAATGTTCTGGGCGAAGATCAAGAACAACTGACCACTCAATACACCGAGCGCGCGGTTGACTTCATCACCCGTCACCGAGATGAACCGTTTTTCCTGTACCTCCCTCACAGTATGGTGCACGTTCCGCTNTATGTTTCAGACAAGTTCAAAGGCAAGAGCGAGCGAGGTCTATTCGGCGATGTCGTCATGGAACTCGACTGGTCGGTAGGTCAGATCCTCACCACGTTGCGACGTCTGAAGTTGACACAAAAGACGTTGGTAATCTTCACGTCTGATAATGGACCCTGGCTCAGTTATGGAGATCGCGCAGGTTCCGCGGCGCCGTTGCGTGAGGGCAAAGGGACCGAGTTTGAAGGAGGCATTCGTGAACCGACAATCATGTGGTGGCCAGACAAAATCCCCGCTGGATCTACCTGTCATGAATTGGGATCAACGATCGATATCCTGCCTACGGTCGCTCAGATCATCGGCGCGAAGCTCCCCCCCCACAAGATCGATGGCAAAGACATTCGGCCCCTGATGTTTGGGAAACCCATGGCAAGATCGCCGCACGCGGCGTTCTACTGTTATTACCGCGGCGGCCAACTGCAAGCGGTGCGCGATCGGCAATGGAAACTCCATTTCCCTCACGCCTACCGTACACTGGCCGGGCGGGCGGGTGGTGCTGAGGGAAAACCGGTTCGATATAGCCAGGCAAAAACCGGCCTCGAACTGTACGATCTGAAGAACGACATCGGCGAGACGACGAACGTCGCCGATCAGCATCCCGAGATCGTCACCCGTCTGCAGCAGCTTGCGTCCGACGCTCGCGACGACCTAGGTGATCGTCTCAACAAGCGCGCCGGAAAGGGCATTCGTCCGGCGGGAAAACTGCAACCCGGTGACCCTCGGCTCGTCTGGTGACTCGGTCGCACACACATCTGGTTGAACGCCTGGACNCCCAACCCAACGGTAGGTCCTTGCATCATCCGGTTTGTAGTCGGTTTTCAATTTGGCGGATCGCATCTTCCACATAACAGGTCGATCGTCCCAGCCGAATCGAAGTGCCGTCGGAAACCCAGCTGTCCACTTTCTGTTGCGCCGAGATTACCGTACTGTGCGCGCGGTTTCCAAAGAAATCTCCGATCTCGGAGTAGGCAGCTCGCGTATACTTTCGGGCCAACCACATTGCGAGCATGCGAGGCTGCGTGATCTTCTGAGTNCGCCGCTCTGATTTCAGTTCACGCGGCTCCAACCCGAACAAATTGCAAACCGCTGTACTGATGTCGGTCAGTCCAACCGAACGATGCATGGTCGAGAATAGATCGGCCAAAGTGGATTCTGCCAATTCGCGGGTGATCGGACAACCGAGCGCCTCGCTGGTCAGGTTCAGCCGATTCATCGCTCCTTGTAATTGGCGCACGTCGCCCTGCATCTGGTCCGCCAGCATTTTCAACACATTTGCCGGAACATCCCAGTTTCGCTCGCGAGTTATTTGGCGAAGTATCGTCAAGCGAGCGGACGTGTCAGCGCAGTCCATGCCACAGACGACACCACCGGCCATACGCGCGATCAACTCGGGCCCCAACTCGTTCATTTGAACCGGAGGGCGATCCGCTGCGAACACCAATTGTCGACCCTGGCGATTGAGCTCATCCATCGTATGCTGCAGTTCCACCATGGTTGCCCGCTTGCCCGCAAAAAACTGCACATTGTCGATCAACAAGAGATGCACATCGCGGTACTTTCGACGAAAGCTAGGCAACCCGCTGCCTCGTAAAGCCTCAAGAAAATAGCTCGTGAATTGGTCAGCAGAAAGATAAATGGCCCGGCAGATTCCTGGCAGCCGGCGCGCCGAGTCTTGCATCCCCCGTAGCAAATGCGTTTTCCCACATCCCGCAGGACCATAGATCAATAGTGGGGAAATGGCGCCCATCCGGCGTAACATCGTGGTTGCCGCTGTAACGGCCACACGATTGTGATCACCGACAACGAATGAGTGCATCGTCGGGCAGGGGGCTNGGGCCTGCTGACTTTGCGTTTCCGAGCGACAGACCGCGANCTGNAAATCGCGATCACACGAGATCCCCGTCGCAGCCTCTATCGATCGGGCTCGCTCAGGTGACTCCCTTGACTCGACGATTTCGAACGCAACGTCAACAACTCCGTCGACAACGTGTTCCGCCACGGATTGAATTTCCGAGCGAAAACGGTTGCGTAGTCGATCCAGAGTAAACTGATCGCGTACGGNAACAGTCAAAGAGTGCGACTGGAGCGCGAAGTCGACGTCAGCGAACCAGACGTCGTACCGCTCACGACCGACGCGTGCCACAAGCAGTTCGCGAAATACATCGACGTCCGTATCGCTCTTGAACACTGCTGAACGCATCCTTCGCGCACTGGCTGCGTGGAAGTGCAAACGGTCGACCGCACACAACCACGAACAGACAATCGTTCCATCGAAAAGACCCGCGCGACGCAGGCATTGGCCTGACTTCTCGATATCCGCGCAACGGGGACGCCGATTCTACGCCTGCTAGCACCAATGTCAATCGAGCGGTGAAAACCGCGGAGAAAATGGGCCGGATTCATTAGAATACGCTGGCACACAACCGGACCGACCTCCTGTGGGTGTCTCCCGGGACGTGGAAAACTTGTCTGAAAAAGTCGGCAATGGCCTCCTTGTGAGCANTCAAACGAGCCATGAAAACGCCTAGAGCCCCTGAGCTGTCCATCCGCCATCCACCGCAAGATCGATCCCAGTTATATACGAAGACGCGTCCGAACCCAGAAAAAGGCAAGCGCCCACGAGATCTTCGGGTTCACCCCAGCGTCCCAGCATAGTCCGTGCAGTTCTTTCGCGTCGCGTGTTCTCGTCCTGATAGCTTCGCTCTGTCATCTGGGTACGAATGTACCCAGGACAAATCGTATTGACTCGAATCCCGGTGGATCCAAAATCCCGAGCCATGGCGCGACTCAATTGTCGCAACCCACCCTTGGCTGCCTGATAAGACGGATTATTCGGGAAACCGAGCAGCGCCCCGATACTGGCAATGTTGATAATCGAGCCGTCTCCCTGACGTTGCATGACTTTGGCAACGGCACCTCCCAAGAGGAAAGCGGCTTTCAGATTGACTAGCAGGGTTTGATCCCAAATTGCCTCTTCCCGGTACGGATCGGTAGCGGGTTCCGTTGTCCCCGCGTTGTTCACCAAGACATCGATCCGGCCAAACCGTTCGACAGTGGCAGTACAAATCCTCTCTGCAGCACCTGTTTCGGCAAGGTCACAGGACATCACCAGCGTTCGATCCGGCGCGAGTGACGCAAGTTCCTCCATCGACTCCGCGGAACGTGACGTACAGAGCAGAGAGGCACCACGCAACAGAAATCCGCGGGCAATCGCCGCACCGATGCCACGGCTCGCGCCGGTGACAACCACTACCTTTCCCTCGACGGAAAACATGTCGTGCATGCTCTTACCTTCCACCCTTCCTCACTCAACACCACGGTGACTGCCGCGGTCGGACAGCCGGAACGAGATGCTCGGCAATCCGCATACCCGCCCGTCCAAACGGCCGTGAGATCATCCTACACCGCTGAGGTTTCCAGAGCCATCGCGATGCGGGTCATCGTTTTCACGCTACGGGAGGAGCATCACCGACACAAAGGAGATGGGTGTTTGATCCACCCAGCGCGGGCGGACGACCCGCTCACCGGGACTGCTCATTAGGAGTGAACCGACCGTGCCGTTCTCAGCCGCTGCCGAACCGTGATCCCGTGTTGATCGCGAGCCATTCAGCTCCCATCAAACCAGGGGCGCTCCAACGACCCGGCTCAATGCCAGCGGCATGCGTTAGCTGATTCTACGATCCAACGCGGTGTCTCGGTGTACCGTCGACGTCCCCGGCAACTCGTCGCATCCCGATCGTCAACCGATCAAACCGTCGACGAACAACACCACGCGTTGTCAGACCGAACGGGTCAACTCTGCCATTGGATACTGTTTAACGCTCTCTGTAGCTGCTGTTCCGCTTTCTCGTCCTCGTCATAGAATAGACCAATAAACGAGAACACCCGCTGGCCACGGCGAAAACAGAGAACCCGCTTCCGCATTGCGCTGCCTAAAATCTCAGCACGGTAAGCCAAGCGGGTGGCCGACGTGCCGTTGACCTTGATTTCCTCCGGTTCCTCGAGTGACGCCCACTGTTTGCTGCCATGAGAGGGACCAGCGTGGTAGCCGTGTAGGTCAAAAGGCAGTTGTTTGTCAAAACACAAGATCTCGACAGAAGCACCTTGTACGGGGGTTCGCATCCGCCATTGCGCCAGGATGATCTCCCCTTCAATCTGACTGGGCAGGACGGCATTGGCGGAGCAAGTCCAGCCTTTCGGAACGAGGAGCTTCAANCCCGCGTGGTCATTCTGGTAAACGGCNGAATCACGTANCGCCGGTGCGCTCGGCCGNGAATCGCAGCCTACAAGTAAGCACACCAAGCTGACGGCACCGATTCCGATATGGCCTGCGACAACCGCAGAGCTGCGGCCGAAGAACATGACATTCCTCCTGGTAATCCCGTGGATCAGTCTTCTGTGAAGGAGTCCACTTCTCGCCCGTTACGTGTCGCTAAGGCGTGTAATATCTCCAGGGCCACACCGTTGGCCATTGCGCGAACCGAACCATCGGCAAAAAGGAAATGAGCAAGATCGTCATGACCCGAAAAAAAGTCGTACGGCTCACTGTAGGGACTATTCAAAGATCGGTTACCGATTCTCGCTAAGACCATGGATGGCGCTTTTTCGGTGATCGCCACGAAGACGGGAGCTCCGGTCGTGGTTCGACACGTCCCGCCCGTCAGGACTCCCGCCCAAGGGGACTGNGTCAATAGCGCTCCGCGCTCCCCAATCGCGAACGTNTTGCTCAAACCATCACGAACATCTGCCGTGCGCCAGCGACTGTTGCGTTGAAAGAGACCGTTACCTAGGTGCGGTTGAGTGTTGATCAAACCGTATTTGCCAAAACAGGCCGCATAGCTATTCGTGGCGGCATTGGCGAGCGGCTGATTAGCCTCGTCGAATACCGTAAACACACCGACGTGTGAATCCGTCGGACAAGAGAAGATCGATAGCGGCATGGAACGAACCGCAGCACTGTCCGGCGACTCAACTGATGAGTGAAACGGAATGGCGCTATGTAGATTACCTTGCTCCAAGTACGGCAGCACTAAGGCCGCCCAGCCCCACCCGGGTCGACTTGGTTCGATCGACAAAGATGGTGGAACGGCATCAAAGCGGAGAATGTCCTGTCCTTCGTTCGGTTCCGACCCATTCCCGTCGCCTGACCGGCTGGCGATATAGCCGGACGGAAATGTTCGCAAGCTGTCATGGTACAACTGTATGGCCAAGCCAATCTGGCGCAGGTGGTTCTTGCAGGTCGCGCGCCGGCCCGCTTCTCGCGCCATCTGAACCGCGGGAAACAACAGGCTCGTCAGGATCCCGATGATCGCAATTGAAGTCAGCAACTCGACAAGCGTAAAACCCGCGGAACGCCGCATAGCAGGCATCCCCATTTTCTTGGCAGAAACAGGAAACTGCGCAGAACTTCGCACGACCCTGCTCGTTGAGGTAATCGGAACGGTCAGAAGACCGCCGCGGCCGCTCCTACCGGTGGGCTCCTGTGGACCACAACGAGTTGGCTTTGCGATCATAGGAATCTGTCGTTACACTGTCAAGAAAGCCTTGTACGCGGTGTACTTATGGAAACTCTGGGGGCATGTCTGGGCAGTCGGATCGCACTCTCCGTCATCCCCATACTGCCCAACCTCTCGCCGCTGATACTGCTGATTCCCGGCCTCTGCTTGTCGTTTCTGGCAGCGTTGTTTTCGTTGCGAAAACCCGGCACCCGAAGGGCGCTGGGAATTCTGTTATGGCGTCAGAAGCTCGCGTTGCTCTTTTGCCTGGCTGTGGCGCTGACCAGCGTCGCGTTTGTCAGGTACGCGCCGCCCGAGCAGAGCCCGTCAACGACACAACCAAAAGTGGTCGCCAGAAACTGGCCGATGCATCGGGGTGGTCCGCTCCGACAGGGGGCGACCGGCGTGCAACAGGGGCCAATCCAGGGNGGACGCCAATGGGCGTTTCGGCCGGGTGACCAATTCTACGCATCCGCAGCCGCCGACTCTCGTTTCCTCTACACCGTCGGATGCCGTAATGACCGGGGCCGTATCTTCTGCCTAGAAAGTCAGTCGGGATCGGTCGTATGGAGCTGTGCGCCGACCCACTATGCGGCCACTTTTTCCTCTCCGGTCATCACGGATGATTTTCTGGTCGTCGGCGAGGGCTTACATCATACGCGCACCGCGAGAGTCGTCTGTGTCGACCTGCGACCCGGCCGAGAGGGNACGATCGCCTGGACCCTGCGCACCAACAGCCATGTCGAATGTACACCGGTGATCCACAACGAACGGGTCTATGTGGCAGCCGGAGATGACGGAATCTACTGTCTGCGGCTGACCCCCAAACTTGGTGGGAAACCACGCGTCATCTGGCATCGCGCGGGAGGTGACTATCCGGATGCCGAAACGAGCTTGATCCTACACGAGGGCCTTCTCTATCTGGGGCTCGGCGTTGGTGGACAGTCGCTCTGTGTTCTGGATGCGCACTCAGGCCGAGAGAAAACGCGCCTGCAAATGCCCTTTCCTGTTTTCAGTCCGCCTTCTATCCATCGCGAGAAGCTCTATTTCGGTATGGGCCAAGGTGACTACGTAACGCCTCATCGTGACCTGGCCGGTCAGGTATGCTGCCTTGACCTAGCCACTTTGACGATCGACTGGACTCTGAAAACACCAGGGACCGTTTTGGGAGCCGTGACGGTGGTACTAGCTGCGAACGACGAGAACAGCTCCGAGATGTTTTGGCTCGCCTGCGGTTGCTCCGACGGGACCCTATTGTTGTTGAATCCGCAAGGCCAAATTGTGGAACAAATCGACACCCATTCGCCCATTTTGGGATCTCCCGCGTCTACTGGAAACCATCTCTACATCGTCAACAACTCGGGCAACGTCATGGGATTGAACGTCCCCACATTGGAGCCATTCTGGCAATTCGATTTGACCCCCAGCCAACGTCAGGTCAGTTCGCCGATTCTGCATAACGGCCATCTCTTTGTGGGCACCGAAACCGAGGGGTTTGTCTCGCTGGGAGTTCCGCCGCCGACCTCGGGCATCCTATGGCCCGGACGATTAGGCGGTGCGGGAGCCGCGGGCAATCCGCACAGACAACCATTACCCAAAAGCACCCGCGTGCAGTGGAAACACGGTGGCAAGAACCTGATCACGGCACCGATCGCCGCCGCGGCAGATCAGATCATCGTGCCATTCGCTCGCGGAGAACGCAGTGGTATTGAGATGCTCGCCATCGGATCCGACACAACCCGACCACGGGTCAGGTGGTTCGCTCCAAGTACCGACGGTGTCACGCAATCACCGGTGATTTCCGGAGATTGTGTCCTTTTCGTAGATGGGCAACCGGGCGCTGCGCGACGCCAACTGCGGTGCTTTGATCGAGAAACGGGCGACCGCCTCTGGACTCGGCCGCTCCACGCGACAGGGGCGCTGACCGTGGATCCAGATGCGGTCTATGTCCCCCAGCGCGAGCGTGTCCTGGCGTGCATCGATCTGCAGGGGAAGCCGCGCTGGACGCAAACCCTCGGCGAAATGAAACATGGCGTGGCCACGACCGCGGAGCTGATACTGGCTACCGTGACAAAGCCTCCAGCCTTGGTTTTGCTGGATCGACCGACTGGAGCGATCCTCTGGGAGATCGAACTCAAAGCACCTCCGGTCGCGACCGCATCGGTTCACCGAAATCAGATCCTAGCGGCCACGCAGCAAGGTCTTGAATTGCGTTCGTTAGTCGACGGCCGATTGCTCAACTTTCTGGAAGACCCTGAAGGGCTGACGACGGATCTGTACGCCGACGGTCGCCGGTTTGTCTACGTGAATCGGCGCGGCGAATTGGTCTCGGGAGACATGCGGAGCATGGACGTTCAGTATCGCCTGCCGGGAGCGACAGCCGGTTTTGCCCCCCTCGCTACCGACCAGCGGGTGGTGTTCTTCGGACACGACAGGTTCCTGAGGCTTGAACGTCCGTTCTCCGGGGAACCCACATTGTGGTGCGCGCTTTCCGACATCGGCCCGCTCAGCAGCCCTCCGGTATGCCACCGTGGNTGCGTATATGTTGGCGTTCAGGGAGAGGGGCTGGTCGCACTCTCCGAGGAGCCGTGATCATGTCGGACGCATTCTGTTGGACGCACGACCTCGCGAAACCCCTGCCCATCAACACGCAAGACGCGTTGCACCTGCTGGGCCGCAAAGGTGCCACGCTACAACAGATGATTCTGGCCGACTTGCCAGTTCCGCCCGGTTTTTCCATCGCTCCCCGCGCCTGCCGAGAATATCTCGAAACCGGACAATGGCCCCCGGGACTTTGGGACGAAATTTGTGCAGGTGTCACTCATTTGGAGGAACAAACCGGGCGTGTATTTGGAGAACCACCACGTCCGCTCGTCCTGGCAATTCGAAGCGGAGCGACGATGTCAATGCCTGGTGTGCTCGCCACAATCCTGGGTGTTGGACTCAACCCGCAACTCGTATCAGCCCACGACCCAATCACCTCTTGGACCGTTTTCGGGCGGCTGCTGAGCACCTATGACGGAGCCATTGACGAAAGGTACCGGGACGTCGCGCGGCCGGCACCGACGACCATGGAAGCATGTATGGAATGGCGAGAGAGACGTACATCCGCTCGACGCTCGAGACAATTACCCGACGACCCATGGAAACAACTACGGGCTTGCCTGGAAGCCGTGTTTCAGGCGTGGCACTCAGACCGCGCGCATTGTTACCGTCAGGAACATGGATTGGAAGATCTGGAGGGAACCTCGGTTACCATTCAGGTGCTCTTTCCCTCGCAAACGTCGGGGGTTCTTTTCACCCAGCACCCTACCGGGTCTGACGGGCGCGAGATTCTGATCGAAGCGGTACCGCATCTTGGTGATCAACTTGTGTCGGGCAGAGTCACACCTTCACGTATTTGNCTTCAAGTCTCCGACGATCGCGAGCAAACGGTAACGATTGTCTCCCGTTGCTGGATCAACCCGAAATATCCTTTGATGAATGACGAGGAGCTGCTGTCATTAGCGAAGCTGGCTCTGCGAGTCGAGGCCGTCCTAGAGTCCCCCGTCGACATCGAATGGGGACTCGCCGGGCAATTCACGCTTTTCCAGGCGCGCCCGATCGAATCGAAGCCTGCGGGCCAGACCCAATCGGTCATCGCGGCTGAAGTCCAACGCCTGGAACAACTCGCACAACATCATCGGCGAGTCTGGGTCCGGCACAACCTGAACGACACACTCTCATTCCCGACACCGCTGACCTGGGACATCTGGCGTCGTTTCATGTCGGGGCAGGGGGGACTGGGCAGCCTTTATCGACACCTTGGATTCCGACCCTCGCCCGTAGTGGATCGAGAAGGTTTCCTGGAATTGATCGGTGGTCGTATCTACGCATTGGTCGACCGCGTCCCGGACTTGTTCTGTTCCCGGTTACCATTGGAATACGACCATCGACAACTACAAATCGATCCCTCGCTACTTGATCGCGCGCCGACACGGTTTAATCCGATCCGTACCGACAGTTGGCTGCTGGTGCGCATACCATGGTGGTGGTGGATCGCCCGGCGCGCATCGCGCAGGATGGATCGCTTCGCGGTCGACGCCGATCGTGTATTCAAGCGGCGGGCGGGAGCATTTGCGAGTTACGTTCAAACCGAACGCGCGCGGAATTTACCGGAGCTCACCGAAAGCTCGCTGCTGGATCTACTGGACGCAAGGTGTCGCACGGTATTCGATGAGTTCGCCCCACAATCGCTGTTGCCAGGTCTATTGGGAAGCCAAGCCTTCACAACGATGCAACAACAACTGACCGAGATTCTTGGCGCGGCCGACGGACTACGTCTGGCCCGCGAACTCATCGTTCCCGATCCCCATGATGTACGCGCAACGCCCCACGGTGCGATGCACCGCGTCGCACGTGGCCAAATCACTCTGGACGCTTTTCTTTCCCATTTCGGGCATCGCGGCCCCAATGAAATGGACCTGTCCAGTGCCCGTTGGTCGGAAGACCGCAGCGGGCTGCTGGAATCACTCAAGTGGTCACGGTATGCCGCTGGTCAAACATCCGACGACGACGCATCTCTCGGCCTTTGCGATTTCGGTGCTGAAGCGCTGCTGAACAGTCATCTGCAGGCGGCGGGAGCCGCCTGCCTGCAACCGTCGATCAAGCGCCAACTCCGGACCGCACGGCGACTGCTTCCCTATCGAGAAATCGGCAAGCATCACTTGCTGAGCGGGTACGCGTTAATTCGCGAAGTACTCGAGGAAATCGCACGACGCTGGCAATTACCCGAGGGCGGGATTTACTTCCTGCAACTCGACGAGATCCAAAATCGCGTGGGCCGATCGAACAGCATCACCCCCGTTATCGCCGGCCGGCGCCGGATGTGGCGCGCCTGTCAACGCTGGCCATTGCCTGACCTGATCGATTCCGACAACCTCGCTGAATTGAAGACTCCCGCCGACCCGGGGGGACGGACATTCTCCGGCACCGTCCTCTCTTCCGGAACGACTCGCGGAGCGGCCTGGGCCCTCTCTGAATCACCTTTGACGCCGCCACCTGCGGCAGGCTACATCCTGGTGTGCGATACGATCGATCCGGGTGTCACAGCGCACCTATTCCGGGCCGCCGGCCTGGTTGTCGCCGGCGGAGGAGTGCTGTCACATGGAGCTCTGATTGCTCGCCAGCTTGGTATTCCCGCCGTTGCCAGTCCCGCGGCCGTTGCCGCGATTTCCGATGGCGATCGGGTTGTTGTTGACGGGGACAGCGGAATCGTAACACTAGCGACAGGGTCAATGCCGAGGCATCCCGCTGAAGCATAGATAATGTGACGTTACGTGTAAGTGCCTAGACTAAGCTCGCTGAGTCCGTCGACCACCTACGGGTTCGGCGACACGCGACGTGGCATTGACTCCCCTGTCTGGCTGTCCGTAATTGACTCGAGTCGACGAAGCACTGACGCAATCATGTTCTCCGCATGGAATGCAACCGGCGTCCTGATCGGCGATGCACTGCTTGGATGGCTGTTGCCGCTTCCGCACATTGTCGTACTACTCGTCTTGGGACTGGGGACCTCGGCACTCACTGTTGGCGTTCGAGGCCTCCTGTTCCCCCCCCCATTGCGGCATTCGATCCGCCAAGATCGGCGCCAACTGCGGCGCTTGATCCGCACCGCCTCACGACTTCGCGACAGCGATGTGGGCACGCGGTGTCGACGCCTGAAACGCAGGGTCGTCCTCCTGCAATTATCCTACGAATCGCGTGTTCTGGCCTGCTTGGCCCTTCCAGTTGGAGTATTTGTGGCATGGGGTAGTGCGCGTCTGGAATTCCTGCCGCCACAGGCCACGATGCCGCTGGAGATAACCGTCGAAATGCCGATCTCGGTGAGCGGTCAGGTAATACACCTGGTTCCCGAATCGGGTATCCAGGCAACAACCGGATGGGTACAGTCTATCTCTCCTCACACCACCCGCGGGAACGGAATTGCATCTTGGTCACTGAGAGTCGCGTCCCGTGAAGCTCCCTACCAGCTGACTTTTCGATGGGGTACCCGGACCTTGGTTCATCCTGTGCTGGTCGGCCAGACACGTTATCTCAAACCGATTTGCGACCATGCGGGACAGGTCCACAGCGCCGTGCGGCTGACGGAGTTTCGACCCTTCGGGCTGATCGGCCGTGTGCCAAGACCTGAAATCGCTCCCTGGATGAGCGGGTTTTGGGCGATCGTCACATTTGGCTATTGTGGTTTGCAAGCCCTCGCGAAACGGCCCTACTCGGTGCACCCAGAGACCGATGAACACTCGCACCGTCCCGACGGTTGACCCCGAACTCGGCGGTGGCGAGCAACGCTACTACCCGGTCGGACGAGATACCGGTATACTGCCGCCCGCCCACGCGAACAAAAAAAGGGCCCTTGTTCGCCGCAACAAGGACCCTCATCATTTGGCTGTTCAGAGGACGGTGAGTCGCCCCACCGTCATCCAAAGACCCACAGCCGTAAAAGTGATATCGGGAGTTCGTTCCCGATTACTTTAGCCGTGGGCGATGACGCGGTCTGAAAGTACCCACGACCTTGAGCATTTTTTCGGTTTGTAACCATGCCGGTGGCAAAACTCGCTCTGCAAGACGGCACCATCTTTGTCGGGTCATCATTTGGAGCTCTGGGCGAGGTTGACGGTGAGGTCGTGTTTAACACCTCGATGACCGGGTACCAGGAGATCCTGACCGATCCGAGTTACCGCGGCCAAATCGTCACGATGACCTATCCCGAAATCGGCAATTACGGGATCAACCAAGAAGACGTCGAGAGCCACAAGCCCCATCTAGCAGGGTTTCTAGTCCGAGAAAATAGCCGAATCGAGAGTAATTTCCGCTCCCAGGGAAGTCTAGACGACTACTTGCGACACCACGGTATTGTCGGCGCCGCTGAGATCGATACACGCAAACTAGTACGCCACATTCGCAGTCTAGGGGCTATGAATGGTGTGCTCTCGACGGTCGATTTGAACGAGCAAAGTCTGGTTGAAAAAGCACAGGCCAGTCCCGGATTGGTAGGACGTGACTTGGTGCGAGAAGTCGTGCCATCCGAGCCACGCCACTGGAACGAAGGCCTAAGCACATGGGCAAGCTTCTCGGAACGGGACGATTCTTCCGATCGGGCAAGAAATGGTGAGTCGGAATCGGCACCTCACGTGGTAGCGCTCGATTACGGAATGAAGTGGAATATTGCCCGCCACTTGACCCACGAAGGTTTGCGGGTGACGGTTCTGCCGGGAACCGCTTCCAGCGACGATGTCTTGGCACAAAACCCGGACGGGATTTTTCTTTCCAACGGCCCAGGCGACCCCGAACCTCTGGAGTACGCGATCCAGGCCATTCGCGGATTGTTGGGAAAACGACCGATATTCGGGATCTGCCTCGGCCACCAACTCTTTGGGTTGGCCTGCGGCGCCCAGACATTTAAGCTCAAATTCGGGCACCGAGGGGCTAATCAACCAGTCCTCGACTTGAACAATGGGCGCGTTGAAATCACGTCACAGAATCACGGATTTGCGATCGAGGAAGCCTCCCTTCCAAGTTCTCTGGAAATTACGCATCGCAACCTCAACGACAACACCATCGCAGGCTTACGTCATCGAGAACTGCCGGCCTTCAGCGTACAATTCCATCCTGAGGCCTCTTCAGGACCCCATGATAGTCAGTACCTGTTCCGTCAGTTTCGCGAGATTGTATGCGCTACACCGGGTAACGGGTGATACAGAATGAACGCGCTGACAGATCTTGAGGCCCGCATCCAGCGTTTGCCACGTGTCTCTCTGGCACATCTGCCAACCCCACTGGAGCGACTGAAACGGTTTTCGGAGTCGCTGGGAGGCCCACAAGTCTGGATCAAACGGGATGACTGTACCGGGTTGGCGATGGGAGGCAACAAGACAAGACACAACGAATTTCTCATGGCGGATGCCGTTGAGGAAGGTGCCGACCTTGTCGTGTGGGGCGCTGGCGTTCAGTCCAACAACTGTCGCCAGACCGCAGCCGCCTGTGCCCGCCTAGGAATCGACTGCCATCTCTTGCTGAGTCGTGGCGAACATGTTGCTGAAATCCAGGGCAACCTGTTGCTCGATCACATCCTAGGAGCAAGCTATGAAATTGTAGACGAGCCGATAGGACCGCAATTGGATGAACGCATCACCAGCACGGCGGCATTTTTTCGGGAACAAGGTCGAAACGTCTACAGCTGGGACCGGAAAACGGTCAAAGCCAAAGCGGCCATCAGCTATAGCCAGTGCCTCATCGAGACAACCCGCCAACTCCAGTCAGAGGAAATCGAACCCGCAGCTCTCTACATCTGTTCCGGTGGTTCCACAGGCGCCGGTTTGGCACTGGCAAGAAAAACTCTACGACTTCCCTATCCAGTACATAATATCCTGCCGATCCACTGGCCTTGGGATGAAAAACAGGACCTGAGCCAAATCGCCAACGAATCTGCGAAACTCCTGGACCTCCCAGTATCTGTCTCTCCAGAAGAAATCAGCATCGATGGATCGTACGTCGGCGAAGGCTACGGTATCCCGACTCCCGAATGTATGGAAGCCGTTCAGTTGCTGGCCCGTACCGAGGGAATCCTCCTCGACCCGAGCTACACCGGCAAGGCCATGGCAGGCTTGATCGACCATGTCCGCGCCGGGCGCTATTCAGCGAGCCAGCACCTCGTTTTTGTGCACACCGGAGGAACGCCCGCCCTGTTCGCAAACCGTGACGCGCTGGTAACGATGCTCTCACAGCGAGAGCGTCCGACGTGATTCACGAACCAGTCCGGTAGCTCTTCCATGTCCTCTGGCCGCGTGGCGCTGCTATCCGCTGCCTCTGACCGACGTTACTCGGTACTCTCCCAGAGAGACCCGTACACGACTTCACCGTGTTTGACCGTCGCCTCGATCTTTATTCGTTCGCCAGAAGACTGCGGCAAGCTAAATTGAATAAAGTCGGCCGGAGATCCCCTTTCAAAGGTTCCAGTTGTCGTGGCGATCAAGTCCGCTGGACGTTTGCTCGCCAGATCAATCGCTGTCGGCAAATCGACGTCTGTGAAACGCATGAGGTTGGCAATGCCCACTGTGAGCGGAAGGGAAGCCCCCGCCAGGTACTGTGTCTGATCTGCGACCACGATGCGGCCATCGTCCAGGAGTTCGATATCGCCCACCGCGGTATTGGCATACCGTCCCGGTGGCATACCCGCCATACCGACCATGTCACTGACCAGGACACACCTTTGAACCGTTTTCCCGCGTACAAAACTCTTCACAACCTCTGCAGGAAGATGGTGGCCATCGACGATCAAACTGGCCACCAGACGATCCTCTGCCAGCTGATCCCAGATGTAATTTGGGTGGCGTCGAAGCTGTCCGTGAGCTCCATTTCCTAGATGCGTACTCATGCTGGCACCGGCGTCGACCGCCGCCCGGATCTGTGCGGAATCGGCGCTCGTATGCCCAATCGCAACCAGCACCCCGGAATCCACGGCCCGCCGGATGAACTGCGTCACACCCTCGTACTCGGGTGACAAAGTGAGTATCCGGATCCGCCCTTGAGCAGCTTGCTGAAGCCGGGAGAACTCCTCCCAATCCGGCGTTCTACAATGTGCGCGGGGATGAGCGCCGCGGGGCCCTTCGTGAGGTGACAAATAGGGCCCTTCGAGGTGAATGCCGGGCACACGAGAGGCCACTTCGGGGGATGCGAGACAGGCAGCCGCGATGGTCGACAGCGTATGCACTAAAACGTCAAAGCCGTTCGTTGTCGCGGTCGGCAAGTAGCGTGTTACGCCGTCTGCATCCATCTGTAAACTGATCTGGAGCACGTGCTCAACCGTCAATCCCGGATCGGTAAACTCCTGTCCCCCAAATCCGTTGACCTGGAGATCCACAAGCCCGGGTCCGATCCAGGGGAGTTCCCGTGCCGCAGGAACTGGATCATCGGCATGACGATCGATCTCAGAAACGCAGCCATCAACGCAGTGAATCGTCACCACTTCCCGCGTGTCATAACGGCGGCCAGTAATCCGGACCATGTGATTTCCTTGCGTTTGTTGTACAGATCGAGGGCCTAGCACGATACTGAACGACTCGCGGGGACGGTCGCTGAGACGAAGCAGAACTGCGCGGCGGGCTCCGTTAGACGTCGCAACCGGACCCACAGAGGCTATTAGAGATGCGGTGTCAGGCGATCGGTCGATGTCCGCGAGCTTCGCTACCCTAACGGTAGAAAGTGATGCCAAACGCCACAGAACGTCAACCGTGGTTTGTAGCAAGAATGGCACATCGATGCCAACCAGGCAGTCATCTCGCGATCACGTCGGCATACCGAATCGAGGATTGGAAGAATCGCCGTGGTTCACCCACAATCATCGACCACCGCGAAGTCCAACTATACCAGCCGCAATTGCGCGCCCGACTACTGGTCCTGGCCGTCCACTGAACCCTCGGCGGTACCAGCGAGCGTTTCCCAGTAAGCCGACGTATCGACGCGCTGCCACCGCCGCCGGGTAGTGTACCTGCTGGTGGATGGAGTCGCACCAACCGCAGGGCGGATTTTCGAGTGGTTGAGTAATTTCATCGCGGCAATTCGATAACGACGTCGCGCAGCCCGTTTCTCGGCATTGAAACGAACCCGATCCCAGCGGTCGCTGTTGCGCGGCACAACTCGGTCGGCCAACGACCGCTCATAGCGAGGTACCGGAACAGATTCAGCGGCGGGTCGAGCCGGCGACCCCAGCCGCAAGGCATCGGCCTGTTTGGTGTCGTCTACAGAGGGTTGCTCCTCGACCGCAGTCACCGGCGGCGTGACAACCTCGGCAGTAGGGGGCTCGACGACTGTGGGAGCGACTAGTTCACCGGGCTCCGCAACCGCGGGGGCGTCGATCGCATCCGCGGGTGGTTTGTCGACGGTAGCAGCCGGTCCCGCGTCGGCCTCAGGGACTTCGTCGGCGTCGATCGCCGGCGCCACATTCGGTGTGTTGGCCGGAGGCTCTAATGGAATCTCCTCGGGAACCTGGGCCGAAAAAATCGTTCCCATCAAAATAGCCAAAAAGAAAACCGACCTGTGCATTGCGATCGCTCCGTGGGCAGCAACGCGGCCCAAAAAAACGGTGACGCCGATCGAGCGGTCGAGCCGCTCTACGGTGGTTTCACGTTAGGAACCCAAGCTGCAACTAGCCCAACCATCATGAAGACGGTGGTATTCTTCTGATTCGGTACGAAGTGGCGAAGAAAATGAGCGCGATTACCGACAGGAATGAAATCACCGGGACGCCGTGGTAAACCCTACGGGTTAGCCAATTCGAACCGGCGCCAGCAGCTGTCGGTAGTCTTTTCCGCTAGCCCCTTTGACGGCCAACGCGTAAACCAGGTGGTCCCTCCGCCATACGCCAACATGCCAACCTTGAGAATTCCAGTCAGCTGTGCGCGGTGGGCTACTCGGCAAATCGATCACCGCGGTTTCGCCGATCTCAACAACAAACAGATAGAGAGACCCTCTCTGTGCATATCGGTCACTATAGACCACCGCGTCACTCATCGCACCGATCGCCATCGGCTGCCATCGATCCGGATGAAAATTGACTCTCGAGTCCAACGAAAATCGCTGAAGTTGGTCAGCTGTTAACGTCTCCCAAGCCAACCCTGGATCCTTGATCCAATGTTCCACTGACAGCAGCAATTGACTACGTGTCAACGGTCGAGACGGCACCTGGCGCCAACCCCAGGCAACCATCAGGCCGAGTACCGCTGCCAAACTCACCAAGCCCCAAATCCAGCGGGCTCGATACCCGTGTTGCCGACGTGCGGCATCCGCCAATCCAACCTTCGCGGAAACCGCATCGATTTCCTGTTGTTTCGCGTGCGCAGTCTCAATTATCGACGCGGCGAGTCCATCTGGAACTCGACCGCCGCGCACGATTTCACCTACCAACATGTCCCACGCCTGGCTGCGCTGAAACGCAGCGGCAGCTGCAGGATTACTCCGAATTCTCTCCGCTGCGTCGGCTAGTTCCGGCTGCCGTAAATCGTCCGAACCCGGACGACAGGCATCCATCTGTTCTTGGTAGCTAATCGTTTCGCTCATTTGTTACCTCACCGTGGTCTCGTCGGTGGACAGAGACAACAACCCTTTGTCGGTTCCCCAAACACTCGCTCGCTGGGGGATCAAGTGATGCCGCAAGCGAGCCTTGGCACGCGATAAACGGCTCATCACGGTGCCGATCTTAATGTTCAGATGGGTCGCTATCTCCTTGTAGGAACATTCCTCAAAATAGTACATCAGCAGCACGATCCGAAATTCTTCGGGGAGGTCGTTGATCGCGTGCTGTAACCGTTCGCGATCGATTTCATCGCTGGATGGGACATCCTGAGGAATGTCCTCGATCTTCATAGCCATTCCCGTGGCGGCAACTTCTGTGCGCTTTCGACAGCTCTTGAGAAAACAGCTACGCAAGACGGCAAACATCCAAGACCGGGACTTTCCCGGATCACGGATCTGGTACAGTTTCTGATGGGCGACCAGAAACGCCTGCTGCGTAAGATCCTCAGCATCCTCAACACGTCCGGTGAGCCGAAACGCATAGCGATACAGGGTAGCGTGATGTCGTTCGATTAGCTCTTTAATGTCCATCGTGCGAGCGCGGTAGCCCGAATTGTCGGACTTGCTACGCAACCCGTCCTTTTGACATCGTTAACCGTGCTGAGCGTCCGGCGCCCGGATCGACCCCGACCTTACCTACGATCCACTTCCACAGCGGATTATTCCCAATAACCCACATCTTGACCAGCCTCTACCTCTGCAAACCGGGAACGGACCACCGTATTGTCAGAAGGCCGGGAACCACAGCATCCACCGCTAGAACACATGGCNGAAGGGCTTCCCCGCNGGGCAAGAACTCGATCTCCGCCTCACAGATCCTCANCGGCTTCCGACATCACGAACGGCTGTCATTGGGTTGCGTTGGCCCTTACGGTTTCTTGGGACGCGGGATCCGGGAACCCTTCGCCCCTCGGCGTCGCCGACGTTTGCGCGGAGACGTNGCNGAGCGNCTGGAGTTGGCAGCCTTGTTTCCATCCGGTTCACGAAGTTGAGTGATCCGATCGCGCAACACAGCGGCGCGTTCAAATTCCAACGCCTCGGCCGCTTCCAACATCTCCGTTTCCAGTGCATGGATCACGTCTTCAGCAATCATCTCNGCCTCTTCNTTCCGGCCGACTACCGCATTTGCCTCTCGGTGTGCCGCCGCAACGGACTCAATTCCCGTCTGAATGNTCTTGNGAATCGACTCTGGCGTAATCCCGTGTTGGGTATTGTACGCTTCTTGAATAGCGCGCCGTCGGCGGGTCTCTTCAATCGCAAGTTGCATCGAATTGGTCACCCGGTCGGCATACAGGATCACTTTTGCGTTGACGTGGCGCGCTGCCCGTCCGATCGTCTGAATCAGTGATGTTTCGCTCCGCAAGAAGCCCTCCTTGTCCGCGTCGAGGATAGCAACCAGCGACACCTCTGGTAGATCGAGCCCTTCTCGCAACAAATTGACCCCCACCAACGCCTCAAAACGCCCTTCACGCAATTGCTTCAGCAGCTCCACCCGCTCAAACGCATCGAGTTCACTATGCAGCCACCTGCAGGAGGTATTTTGTTCATTCAAATACGCCGACAGATCTTCCGCAAGCCGCTTAGTGAGTGCGGTAACTAGAACGCGCTCGCCGCATTCAGCGCGTTCACGGATCTGTCCTAACAGGTGTTGCACCTGACCGCGCGCCGGCTGTACTTCGACCATNGGATCGAGCAGCCCTGTGGGACGAATGATCTGCTCAACGACTTCACCGCCACTGTGTTCCAATTCGTATTCACCGGGCGTAGCTGACACGAACACAGCCTGATTAATCCTCTCTTCCCATTCGGAAAACTGTAACGGTCGGTTGTCGAGAGCGCTGGGCAATCGAAAACCGTGCTGCACCAGCGTTTCCTTACGACTTCGGTCTCCCGCATACATGGCGCGGACCTGCGGAACTGTGACATGCGATTCGTCGACAAACAGCAAGAAATCACCCGGAAAGAAACTGTACAACGTATCTGGTGGTTCTCCCGCAGCACGTCCCGAAAGCAGCCGGCTGTAATTTTCGATCCCCGGACAGTGTCCAGCTTCGGTCAGCATTTCGAGATCAAATCGAGTGCGGGCATTCAACCGCTGGGCCTCCAACAGCTTGCCTTGCTCTCGAAACAGTGTCAGCTGCTGTTGCAGTTCTTCCCGAATCCGTTCGGCAGCCGCCGCGATCCGGTCTTCAGGCATTACAAAGTGCTTTGCGGGGTAAATGAATAGTTGGTCTTGTGGGGCTACCGTCTCTCCACTAGTCGGGGCAATTATCGCTAGTTGCTCTACTTCGTCTCCCCACAATTCAACGCGGTACGCGAATTCCTCATACGCCGGCCAAATTTCGATACAGTCGCCTCGAACTCGGAACTTTCCCCGTTCAAAACTGACATCGTTGCGCTGATAGTGGATATCGACCAGCTTCATCAGCACCTCGTCTCGGTCGACAATCTCGCCTCGTGTCAAACTGACCATTAAATCTCGATAATCGTCCGGCGATCCGAGACCGTAGATGCACGACACACTGGCCACCACGATCACATCGTTGCGACTGATGAGAGAACTCGTAGAGGCGAGCCGCAAGCGATCGATCTCCTCGTTGATCGATGCATCCTTTTCGATGTAGAGATCACGCTGTGGAATATACGCTTCGGGTTGATAGTAGTCGTAATAACTGACGAAGTAGTGTACTGCGTTACGCGGAAAAAACGCCTTGAACTCCGCGTACAACTGCGCCGACAGCGTCTTGTTGTGAGAAATGACTAACGTTGGCTTACGAACACGCTGGATCACATTCGCCATCGTAAACGTCTTGCCAGAGCCTGTAACACCCATCAAGACTTGCTGCTTGCGGCCCGCCTGCAAACCCTCACAAAGCGCATCGATCGCCTGGGGTTGATCACCCGCAGGCTCGAAAGGGCTTTCCAGTTCAAATTCCACGTCTAACCCGGCGAGCAGTAGTCAATCGGTAGAAGCACACATGGGGACGTTCCGTTGGCGATCGCTTCGAAACCGCCCTGCGAACAACAACCCACGACGCGAAATCCAGGACAAACCCCAAGTCCACTGACCGCGTCAGCCCGGTCACTGGCAACCTCGCGATCGGTACATGCCAAATAGCTTACGCAGAAGTGCCGGGGTCTTGCTCCGGGACAGCGTCCACCACAACAGCGAACATCGGCAGCTGGCCATGTCGTTCTCACCAGTCGAGCCGACCACGTGAAGTAGATATAATAAGGTCAAATTATCCCCCGCGTCACCGGCAACCCAATGAGGTTGGCTGCAGACGACAGGGTCGGTGACCCGATTCTGCGGCCCTGCGAAAAGCGTTGAGTCGGGCAATCCGACACCCGCGTGCCCCCTGATCCGGCGAAATTGCTGGAAATGAAGGAACACCCATGCCTGCTGAGTTTTCAACTATTCAAGCTGCTGTCGCCGCAGTCGGACGCGGCGAAGTCGTGATTGTGGTCGATGCAGAAGATCGAGAAAACGAAGGCGATTTTATCTGTGCCGCGGAGAAAGCGACTCCGGAAGTCATCAATTTCATGCTTCACGGACTGGGCGATTTCTGCATGGCCGTGTTACCTGACACATGCCAGCGTCTCGATCTCAAGCCACTCGTTGATTCCAATACGACTCGGCTGGAAACCGCGTTCCTAACGCCCCTTGACCATATCTCAACGCAAACCGGCATCACCGCCCAAGAGCGGGCGCAAACCGTCCAGGCGATTATCGATCCATCGACCGGCCCGGGCGATTTTGTCAGGCCTGGACATGTGCACCTGCTGCTGGCCAAGGAAGGGGGCGTACTGCGACGTGCGGGACATACCGAAGCCGCAGTGGATCTGGCAAGAATGGCTGGGCTGGCACCCGGCGGCGTGCTCTGTGAGATACTCAACGACACCGGGAACCGCGCCTCGCGTGACCAACTGCTGGCTCTGGCTGCAGAACACAACTTGGAAATCATCTCGATTGAGGAGTTGATCGCGCATCGACGACTCAGTGAAAAACTGGTCACTCGTACCGCGAGCGCCTCGTTACCAACTCAGTATGGAGACTTTCGCGTTATCGTCTTTGATGTCAAATATGAGGATCAAGAACCGATCGCTTTGGTACGAGGAACCCCCAGTGAATCCAAACAAGCTCCGTTGGTCAGGATGCACTCGAGTTGCTTCACTGGAGACCTGATTCAATCCTTGCGTTGTGACTGCGGTGACCAGTTACGCATGGCGTTAGACACGATCGGCCAAGAAGGTTGCGGAGTGCTCGTCTACCTTCCGCAAGAAGGTCGCGGAATTGGTCTGCGAGAGAAAATCAAAGCGTACGACTTACAGGACGCCGGGTTCGATACCGTGGAGGCAAACCATGCGCTCGGATTCAAGGCCGATATGCGTGACTACGGGATCGGAATTCAAATTCTCAAAGACCTGGGACTCAGCCAGGTACGGCTGCTGACCAATAATCCGAAAAAGGCCGAGGCCTTTAACCTCCGCGGTTTTGACCTACGGGTGGTCGACCAGGTACCAATTCTACCGCCTGCAAACGAACACAATGCACAATACCTGGCCACCAAACGAGACAAGCTGGGACACCAGATGCCCGAGAACTCGGATTGACTCGGGAACTCCAGCCGCAAGCCATGGCTGTGTTCTCGACGACGGCGAGCGTCACGACGATGCATGACTTGTAAGAGTACTCCAACGGCTCCCGCGGACCCGTCAGCGACGGTCGATCGTTCGCCGCCGCAAGCTCGATCCAGCACCCCGAGCNGATCGCGCGCTGTTTGTCGGGCGACGGGAACTCGAGTCCGCTTTCCGCGCCGGCTCCGAAGCCTGGCCATAAAGCAAGGGTGGACTTCTAGTCCAGCCCTTGGGGAGCGAAGGAGCAGCAAAACTGCGCTCATGAAGATTGAGTGGGTCCGTCCATTTCCACTCCCGTTTTGTGAGCACCAACGTCGTACTCGCGGGATTGCGAACCGGATCGTAGTTCGGTGGAAAGATCTTCAGCGCTTGGGGGTAGAACACTTTGTCGAAAATGACGTGTAGCATCTTGTACTCCGCCGCGTCATCCTGGCGTCGCGGAAACGCTTCCAGCCAATATTCACCCTTCTCAGCCGCCGCCCTCGGCGTGATCACGTGCAGCCAGTACCGTTCTTTGATCTTCTTGGCGTCTGCCGAAAACAAGAACGGTAAAGGACCATCGATGATCCCCTGACCTTCCATTTGCGGTGGAAGACGGATTTCTCGTAATTGGCGAGTCGGTGAATGTAACTGAAAGATCGACTTGCCGTTGCATACCCAATGCTCGAAACTCCCTCTTTCCTGTTCGACATACAGCGGCTTTTCACCTGGCTTCTTAGGAGGGCGATAATGCCGAACCCGCTCCACTTTGAACATTCCCTTGTTCGGCGATGAAAACCGAATCTTGCCCGAACTGATTGTCTTGGCTTGCATGAGACCGGTTTGTGGATCGACGCCCGCACCAAAAACCGGATCGTACTCCCACCGCGTAAATTCGCATCGAAAACGCCGAATCTGGCCACTCGTTCTCGCCCAGTACTCAACGAGCTGATGGACGTAGTTTTGCTCACGTGGTGTCAGGGGAAGAAACGGCGGAGGCTGTGGACGACGGGCCGTAACGGGTCGTTGACTGGCAATCGGTGGCCGAATGGGCGCAGCGGTATTCGGTCGAGAAGCAGTGCGCGAACGCTGACGAGCGGTAGTTTGCCGTTGTTGGGCCAGACCTGGCAATANTACGGCGAGCACCAAGCCGCCGGACAAGACCATCCGCACTCTACGTCGACCAANCATGAGTCGTCACCTTGCGGGAGTCGTCCCAAAGCTACCTATGCATCACGCTATGTCCTTGAAGGCGTGGGATTCTAACAAGATCGGAGAGTCCTCCCTAGGCCGCTTTCTGCGCGATCGGGCCATCNGCATTAGCATCAGAACGNTCCAAANCACCAAGTGGTTTCGCTCGATTCCCGTGGAGGTCACCCGACACAGATTGGCAAACGAACCTACGGGACACCCGACGCACCCGATTGACTCACCATCACGACCGGGTGACATGCGNCAAAGCCACGTGACNCGAGATTCCATCCGCGCAATCCACCGCAATGAGCAAACGGATCACCCACTTGGGAGAGAAAGAAACCGGAGGGGGTGCCTCCTGACCTGCGACATGGTGCACTACATAAGATTCAATCTCATGCAATGAAAGCTGTACGGTGGCACCGATGCGGACCGACAAAGCCATGGACCGGCTGTCGGCTCAAGCGGACGCGACATCACGCAACCATCGTCCCAATCCCACCCTAGAAGGACCATGCCGGCGCGGGTTGGACAAAACCGCCCCCTCGAGGCAGGCCGTACGGATCAGAGCGGTACCGAATGACTATTTCGCCATGGCTTCCGCCAACTCGTTGACCGTTACCTTACCATCACCATCGCCGTCGGCGGTGGTGTAAGTGAAGCCATCTTTTGACCACTCTTCGGTGCTCAGAACCCCGTTCTTGTCGGTGTCAAATTTCTCTAGCCAGTTCGCCGCGTGCTTGCGATAGCGATCCACTTTACTCGACGAACGGCTTCCCGACGAACGGCTCTCTGACGAAGAAGACGTCCGTGAGCTACGGCGGTCCCGCGAGCGTGAAGACCCACCGGCGCCACGTACGGCACCGTCTTGAGCTGCCGCAATCGCCTCCGTAGGGGTCACAATTCCGTCGTCATTCAAATCGAATTGACCAAAATCGGAGGCCTTTTTCGTCGACCAGCTGGCGTAATATTCGGACATCATGACCTGGCCATCGCGATTCGCGTCCAAGTCCCCAAACCAGTCTGGCAAGTCCTCAATCTGAGACAGCCTCTCGTCTGAGTTCAGACCCCGGTACGAGCCGGCCGCCGAGGATGAGGAATCGGAACTCTGTGAAGATCTGGACCGAGAATCGCGAGACCCAGAGCGGCCCGAACCACGATCGCCGCGCCCTTCAGAAGATCCTCGTCCACGATCGCCGCGCCCTTCAGAAGATCCCCGTCCACGCGAACCACCCCGGCCGCCTTGACTCATCCGGCTCGACATCCACTCGCCCAATTCTTCCTTGGTGATCTTGTTGTCCTTGTTCTTGTCGGCATCTTCCGCTCCGCCGCCACGAATGGCACCCCACTCATCCTTCTCCAGCACTCCACTGCTGTTCGCGTCGTAGCGGGTAAACATGAAATCGGCAATTCGCGAACTCCCACCGCTACTGCCACCCCGACCACCGAATCCACCCCAGCCACCGCGTTCCCCACCGCCACGACCACCGAAACCACCCCAGCCACCGCGTTCCCGGCCACCGCGTTCCCGGCCACCGCGTTCCCGGCCACCGCGTTCCCGGCTGCCCCGACCCCGACTACTCGTCTCTCGGCTTCCGCGATCGCGGCTACTGCGACCCGCGGACGAGCGACGCGAAGAACTTGAAGCGCCTTCGTCGTCGATGCGTATCATCGCGAAGCGGGTGGCCAGTTCTGCTCGCGACAGTTTCCCATCGCCATTTCTGTCATGTTGTTCGTAACCAGATCGCCAACGCACTCGGCGCAGCTCACCTCCGTCCAAAATCCCGTCTTCATTGCGATCGTAACGAGAGAGGGTGTTGTCGGCGTCGCGAAGATCTTCCGGCGTCTTATCGACGCGAAAACGTTCTTCCTCGGGCCCGAAACCGAGCGGGGGATCAATCAGTTCGTCCAACCCAAATCCGGGCACGAGCGGTTCGGCCGCCGACGAAGAAGCACTCGATCGGTCTTCACGCCCGCCTCCGCGCATTTCGCGACTGAGCCGCTCGATCGAGATCGGTCGCCCTGCACGTGGGAGATTCGGAATGCGGTCACGCATCCGATCCAAGATGAAACGCGCCGGCCCCTCCTGTTCACTCGCATCAAGGGTTCCGTCCCCATTGCGATCCAAGCGGCGAAGAAAGGCGGTCGAATCGCCACCGCGACCTCCGCCCCAGCCACCGCGACCACTGCCACCTCCGCCCCAGCCACCGCGACCTCCGCGACCTCCGCGACCTCCGCGATCACTGCGACCTCCGCGATCACTGCGACCTCCGCCCCAGCCACTGCGGCTTCCGCGATCACTGCGACCTCCGCGATCGCTGCGACCTCCGCCCCAGCCACTGCGGCTTCCGCGATCACTGCGACCTCCGCGATCGCTGCCACGGCGTTGCGCCGACGCCTCGGGAACCACCAATTGAAGCATCAGCAGGCACAGTAGAGCGGTCGAGAAGCCCATCACGCGTGCAGCAGACATCGGCAATTCCCCTTCGAAGAAGCAAAAACTCAGTTGGCCACCGCAGCGGCCACTCGGAATACCTACAAGCACCCTACGATTATCTCCGAAATCGTGCCACCGTGCCATATCTGCGCCTCATATCGGGGGAGATATTTTCACGCCTTATTCGCGTTTTCGGTATGGCAATCGGCATGTTCGTCACAAAAATCCCGACAATGCCCAAAAGACTGAACCCGGCTAACGAGCCAGAAGTTCCGCCAATTACCCCTTTTACTGGTCATCCGGACTCCCCTTATCCCACTTCCGGCGAGACCCCGGTGCGGTGAAACAGCTGTCGGCAAGCCGTCGGTTGGGCACCCTCTAACGGCAAACCTGGTGTGAATCAGCGATACGGACGCGCGAATATGGCGGGTCGAATGCTCCGCCTGTCAAACGTCGTTCTCGACACCTGTCGGGGTACAATCATCCCAGAGTAAACGCGAATGGGTCCGCTGATACACCGACACCACGCCGATCGCGAGCGGATTGCCAGTACTCCAAGCCCCTGCCGACCTGCGATGTGGGCCCGCTCGCATCTCACTCACATCCGGCAATCGACGCACCGGGGGCCCATATGCCACACCGGCGACGGGACCCGATTACCTCATTCGGAACGGGCTCGCATCTTGACCTTGAGGGAAACACGTTCGCCTGCTCGCAATACGACGATCTCGACGGTTGCGCCAACCGGAGTCAGTTTCACCTGGTTGATCAAGTGACTATCGTCGGTAATCCGCACACCATCAAACCGAATGATCACGTCACCTGGACTGAGATCGGCATCAGCGGCTGCCGACTCTGCCGTAATCAGTTTGACCCGCGCCCCACCTGGCGGTGACAAGCCCAGTTCCGCCGCTGATTCGGATCCGTAATTGCCGTCTAAGTGGACACCCAAGAATGCGCGCACCACGGTTCCCCGATCGATTAGCTGCTGCGCAACTTCGACGGCCAAACGAATCGGAATCGCAAAACCGATTCCTTCGCTCCCACCGCTACTACTGGCAATTGCGGTGTTGATCCCGATCACCTCACCTCGCCAATTCACCAGCGGTCCGCCGCTATTCCCTGGATTAATCGCAGCATCCGTTTGTAAGAAATCCTGTAGTTCTACTTCGGACCCTAGTTTCAGCTCACGTCGGTGCTTGGCACTGATGATTCCGTAAGTCACCGAGTGGTTCAAGCCAAAAGGGCTGCCAAAAGCCAATACGAAGTCGCCGATCTCAACGACACGTCTATTTCCTAGGTGCGCCGGGACGAGACGTTCTGATTCAATGCGCATCACAGCGATATCGGTACTCTCGTCTTTCTCGATCCGGGTCGGTTGCAACTGTCGCCCGTCGGCCAAGACAACCGCGATGTCGGATCTCGCGGAGTGTCGAATCACATGCCAGTTGGTGAGCACAAAAAAGGACTTTTCCCGCTTGATCACGACTCCCGAACCGGCCTCCGCAACATCCCTATCCAACCCGGTTCGATCGGCCGGCTTCCGACTCTCAACGTGCACGACAGACGGCCTCACATACTGGACGACCTTCTTAAGAAGATCTCCCTGCCGGCGGATTGCCTCAGCATCCCGTTGGATTTCGTCAAATAGACGATCGCGCGCGCCCAGTCCGTTTACCGATGCCCGCGGCTGAGCCCAGCACGGCAATGTCAGCGCCGTCGTCACCCATCCGATCAAGACGGGGTAGAACAACCCCCTGAATCGCGGCTTCACACCTCGTTGCATGTCAAGATCCTGCGAAGCGCCTGGCGGAACCGAGTTATCCCACGGATTTTCCGTAGGTCCGGGAAGTCGCGCCGTTCAACCGGACATTTGCCGCGCTGCGTCGCCTCCGGCGCGTCATGCAGTCCCGACGACAAGCATCGAATCGAGTCCGAGACGTCGGTGAGTGTCAATCCACCGGTCTGGGAACGACCGGCGACGGAAGTCACGTCGCATCCATCTCGAGATCGTTGAACACGATCTCGTTGTCCGCAGAAGTCGGGTCAATCAAGCGTCCCCAATCCGAAATGTCAGCCAGATCGGCACCCGATTTTTCTATCTCTCGCTGGCACTCAATGCACAGCACGGCGTACGGAAGCGCTTGCATCCGAGCCAAGGGAATGGGCTTTTCACACCCCTGGCAAATGCCGTATCGACCTTCGCGCATCTGCTCCAGGGCATTCTCAATTTGCGCCAACTCGCGACTTTCCACCTCGGCTAATTGCGAGTTGATTTCATCGTGGGCATTGTCGAGTGCCGCGTCGAGAACATCTCCCCGTGATTGGTCACGGAGCGCCTGCAACGAGCTCAGGTCACCCGCCAGCGCCTTACGAAGGGCGTCGCGGCGCCGGATCAGTACCTGTCCCAGGCCCTGAATTGCCTCTTGTCGTGACATAGCAGCCTCACCTTCGCTGTTCAACGCTTACGCGAGTCGCAAAATCGCCTGCCGCTGGAAGTCCATGCGTCGCGCTGGCTTCCGCGGCAACAAACTATAGTGCGCTTTGTGACGTAAGGCGGGCGAAATTCAAACCGAAATCGAGGCTCTCTTTGCGAACCAAAGACAACACCGCAACACTTTCCCCCCCTTACACTTGCAACCCGCGGAAGATCGTTCGGGGAAACACCCGGCAGCTAAAGACAAGAGTCCCTCGATGGCATGAACAGCACCTCTACCTGTTCCCACTTCACCGTGGCTCTACTGCGATTGCACCCCCTAGGACAATCGTTCTCACTGGTTGTCTTTCGATAATCGACAGATCTTGCACGGAGAAACAACCGTTTTCCGGACATTTCTGTAGGTTTCAAGAAGCGATTTCACGATCCACGCGTCAAAGTCACCAATGTTTTCCCTGGATTGCGGAAGTTGACTCGTTTGAACACGCAACCTAGATATCTATTAGCGTTCATCGGCCGATGGTGAACGCCCAGAATTTCGATGCTCTTGGGTCCCAACGACTACCAGCCCGCTATGTCTGACAATGCTCACCATCAGTCGCCACTGGATCCGCCGGAGCAATCGCTCTTCGCCGCGAGGGATGATCAACCACCTCAAGTCCCGCGCTGCTCCACGACAACTGCCCCCCTGGAACGGCCATCCCACCAGCGCTCTGTAACCAACTCCTGCGATCTGCCAATCCAGTTGGGAATCGAAGCGGACAGCGGCGACGGAACCGCCCATCTGACGACGATGGCAGCCTATCTGACGAGCCTGCCGGAAGCTCCGCAGGTAGCAAAACGCGGTGCCCGAGAGCACACCGGTCAGAAGCCGGTGTCACGCACTGACGGTCACGACCCCTGTCCACGATACCAGTCTGACGAGCGACAGAGGATCGAGCGACACAGTCGACCTGCTTGCAGATGGGAGTCCGAAGTGAATCTCGAGCCGTTGCGGGCCTTGGCCAATGAAACGGTCGAGATGGCGTTCGCCTCATCTGGACGCCGACGCCGCGCGGTGCGCAGACTGGCGTTCCTGTTCGGGGGGCTTGTGGTTCTTTACGTCGCCTACCATCTCGTTGCGGTGCAACAGCTCGACTGGCGCGTTTTTTGGTCTCCCGGCTGGTCACCGAAGTACTGGGCAGGTTAGCTTGTCAGTCAACGGCANCGCAGCCGTGAGGTACGCGTTCGCCCCGTCACGGGTCGAGGTATCCCTGGTTACCACAGGATTCGGCGTATCTGGGGACAATCGCTCAGGTCGCAAGTCAAACGAGCCCGTAGGAAGCGCGACTGATTATGTTCGCGCGATGTTCGTCGCGGATTTTCGGGCCACGCAGCGTGCGGTCCCCAGAGTGTGGACGCACCACCCTTCTTTTTCCCAGAACGTCGACGATGACACTCCATCAGGTTGTCTTGATCCCAGGTGACGGTATCGGCCCCGAGGTCGCATCATCCGTCGTCCACATCTTACAAGCCGTGGCGGCGCCGGTTGAGTTTGTCGAGTTCTCTGCCGGCCTGTCCGCTCTGGAACGCGGCCCCGACGCATTGCCCGCTGACACCTTGGAGGCCATTGAGCACCATGGCGTTGCGTTAAAAGGACCGTGTACTACGCCGGTTGGCAAGGGCTTCCAGTCGGTCAATGTCCGGTTGCGAAAACGGTTGTGCTTATACGCGGCGGTTCGTCCCGTGCGCAAGCTGGCCGGAGTCTCCAGCCGCTTTGAACATGTCGACCTAATCGTGATTCGAGAAAACACCGAGGGACTTTACAGTGGCGTTGAAAATCAGGTGACCGATGATGTCGTAATGAGCATGAAGGTCGCGACCGAATCCGCGTGTNTGCGGATCGCCCGATGGGCGTTTCGCTTCGCAACCAAACGACAGCGCAAAAAGATCACTGTTTTCCACAAAGCCAATATCATGAAGATGACGGACGGATTGTTCCTGCAGTGTGCAAGACACGTTCACCAGCATGACTACCCTAACATCGAATACGAAGAACTCATCATTGACGCTGGGTGCATGAAGCTCGTTCAGGACCCCACGCAGTTTGATCTTCTGTTACTAGAGAATCTGTACGGCGATGTTGTGAGCGACCTATGCGCTGGGTTAGTTGGTGGCTTGGGCGTCGTCCCAGGCGCCAATTTTGGAGACGAGAAGGCCGTTTTCGAAGCGGTCCACGGTTCGGCACCTGACATCGCCGGACAGGGAGTCGCCAACCCGCTCGCGTTGTTGATGTCCGCCGTGATGATGCTGAACTACCTGCACGACACACGCGAAGACGCTGCCTGTAAANCCGCAGCGGAACGGATCAAACAAGCCTACAACCAGGCGCTGAACGAGAAACAAACGACCCGTGACCTAGGAGGTCTGCTCAACACGCAGGAATTCACCGAGGCAGTCGTCGAACGACTCCCCAACGGTTATACAACAACCCCTGCGCCAACCACTGCGCCGTGAGCGCTCACGCATCCTACACCAGGATTTCTTGAACAACCCGTCCGGCGATATCGGTCAATCGGTAATCGCGTCCGCGGAAGCGATAGACGAGGCGTTCGTGATCGATCCCCAAGCAGGCCAGAATCGTCGCCTGTAGATCGTGTACGTGGACTGGATTCTCGACGATGTTGTAAGAAAACTCGTCTGTTTTTCCATA